>JBBQVO010000015.1:0-32546 GCA_038211505.1 Dehalococcoidia bacterium
ACGATCATGTTCAGCGACATCGAGGATTCGACGGTGCTCACGGACCGGCTCGGCGACCAGGCGTGGCAGGATCTTCTGCGCAAGCACAACGCGCTGATCCGCGAACAGCTCCGCGCCCACGACGGCTACGAAGTAAAGACGATGGGCGACGGCTTCATGGTGGCGTTTCAGTCGGCGAAGAAGGGGTTGGACTGCGCCATCGCCATCCAGCGTGCGTTCGACGGGCACAACGCTACGAACGGCGAGCACGTGAAGGTGCGCATCGGCCTGCACGCGGGCGAAGCGATCAAGGACGGCGACGACTTCTACGGCAAGAACGTCATCCTCGCCTCCCGCGTCGCGGGCAAAGCGATGGGCGGCGAGATCCTGGTGTCGTCTCTGCTGCGCCAGTTGGTCGAAAGCAGCGTGGGTGCAGCGATGTTCGGTGAGCCGCGCGAGGTCGAGCTGAAGGGACTGTCGGGCACGCATACCGTGTACATGATTCAGGGCACCGCGTGAGGCGAAATCTTGCCCACATTTTGCCCACGCTTTTGTTGTGAGTAGATGTGGACTAACGGGATTAAACGAAACTCAGCCGACGAAAAAAGGTGACGAATCGAATCTAGTTGGGAGCTGATGGGACGTGTTGGTACGAAATTCGCAGAACTCAAAATCCGTTGTGGTTCAGCTGTCGCAGACAACGATCACAAGCCTTGAGTCGAAGCTCAATCGAAGTCCCTCAAGGGAGCTAGATGAACTCCCAGGTCCTTTGTCCGCGGAGAGCGGCGCGCATTGATGACCGGCACGAAGCTCGATCGCCGGCTCCAGCTCGGAAAGGTGCTGGTCAAGTATTCGCGCGGGCACGAAACGAACCAGCAAGGCGATTCCTATGACGATCACGAGGATGTCGTCAAGTTGGCCAATCACCGGGGTGAAGTCTGGAATGAGATCGAGCGGCAGCGCGAGATAGAGCACGAGGAGCGGAACGATGACCCGGATCGGGACGGAAATGCGGTTGTCCGCCATCAGTCGTTTCGCAAGTTCCATTTTCGCTCGCCACGGGAGCGCCCCTACGCGGCGCGCCAAGCGCTTCGTACGCCCGGTGGCCAGGCGCCAAACGAGAAATGCACCGCCCGCCACGAGCGCGAGCGCGCCAAGGAACACCAGCAGAGCAATCAGCCACCACTCCGTACGTAACAGCTATCGCACCGGTAAGAAAACGAACGAGGATAGATAGCTCACCGATGTGGCAAGAGTATTGCCTGGTAGGGCGTTGTGGCCTCTCCTGACGACAATTGTTCGCCGGCTGTGTGATGCCCTCAGTGCTCAAGAGTGAGGGATTGAATGCGCTTGAGGAGCCCGCTGCCAGGCCGGTCGTCGCAGACGTACCGACGCACGCTGGACAGCAGCGGCGCGTGTCCATCCTCCATGACCGCGGCGTTCACCGCGGCGAGCTCTCGCCAGGTCGTATCGATAACGTTCACAGGGTCGGCGCCGGCGATGTCCGTCTGATCCAACGCCAGGTGCTCGGACCACAACGCGCACCGAAAATCTCGCGCAAGCTTCGGATCGATCGCGACGACATTCATCTCGCCATCCGTTATGAGGCCTCGCTCATTGAGGTTGTCCGATCCGATCGTGAACCACTCGTCGTCGATGATCGCTACCTTCGCATGGACGTAGGTGGGCGAATGGCGGAACGGTTCGAGACCCCCACACGGCCCCGAAGAGTACAGTGAATAGACCTCTGCGATGCCGCGTCCGCCGTCCGCTTCGCGCAATGCCTCTACCTGTCGGTCATTGTTCCACTTGCCGCTCGTCGCTTTCGCCGGCAAGACGATCACGATCCGAAACGGGGTTTCGCGAGGCGTATTCATCGCGAAGATGAGTGCTTCCATGATTTCGGGCGCCCAGAGGTACTGCGTCTCGAGATAGACGAATCGTTTCGCGCATCGGATCGCCTCGATATAGGCGTGGCGGATGCCAAACTCCCCGCGCGGCGAGAATTCGTAGCGGCCCGCTGGAATCGTGCGCACGATTTGCGCTGGCGTCGTCCATGTCGACTGGAACTCGGGGTCGCGCTGAGGAGAAAGCGTGTCATTGGTCACCTCCTGCCAGCGCTGCCGGAAGTTCTGCTCGACGTCGGCGACGGCCTCGCCCTCGATGAGGGCTTGCACGTCGTGCCAGTTCACGCTCGCGCGCAGCTCGTGCTGGTTGGCGTCCCATCGGTCTCCAGCGTAGGTTGTGAGATCCATACCGCCGACGAACGCAATTTGGCCGTCGATCACGATCGCCTTTTGGTGATGACAGTGCGAGGGCAACGCCGTTTCATCGACTGCGCAGATCAGATCACCGGTGGCTCGCTGCTGGAAGAGCTCCTGGGCGTCGCGCGCTGTCTTCCTCGTCGGCTCCAGGATGAACGGGGCGCCACCCCAGAGAAGAATCCGCACGGGCACACGGCCAGCGACCTCCGAGAGAACGTCGAGCAAACGCGAGTGGAGCAGGTCTTCGGGCGATTCGCGCGCGAGTGGCACGTTTGGTGTGATGCACCACCCTGTGACGTAGACGTAGTGACGTGCCTCAACGAGGCCTTGATGGAGACGTGTAAAGAACGCGTGGCCGTCGATGAGCGGCGTGATGCGATTGTGGACACGCGGCGGCGTACCACCCGCGAACCAGCGCCTGTCACCGCCCCACGACGCGGCCCGCGCGTGCGCTTCCGCGCGCGGGTCCAGCGCACCGCGCCCGAGCACACCCGCGTGCCGTCGTTGCTCTATGCGAGACGTCGCCGGACGCGCGACCGGGCCCAATACGTTACCTGCGGCGTTGAAGAGGTCGAACCAGCGCGACATGATCTCCCCTGAGGTTGCACCGCGCCCGTCGAAATGCGCGCGAGAGCATAGCACGACGGCCCAGTCCGACTATTGGACTCGGCCATTAGTTGAAGCGCCGCGGGCGCGTGCGACATCAGGAGCCTGCGTTCGCAAGCCCAGTCTCGGACTGCTAGTACCTACGGCTCCTTCGTTGAGGCCGTCGATTCCGCCTCGGCCCCTTCGATCGCTTCAACAAGCTGGTCCACACGCGTTTCCTTCTGCATGTGCAAAAGTTCCGCGTCGTCCGCTGCGCCGAGCCCGAGGTGCTGATGGATGTCAGCAATGAGTGCGATCGCCTTGGTGATCTCTTGTTCGGTGATCATGTTGATTTGAAGATCGACCTTCGCGCGCCGATCGGCCTGGAGGGACTGGCGATTCTGGCTAATCAGCACGAATGTAGAAAGGAAGATCGCTTCCAACGACACGATCATCGTTAGGAACCCGAACGGGAAGTCGTCAAACGCCACGAACCCGACGACGTTGAGCCCGATCCACACGCCGAACCATATGACGTGGAGCCAGATGAAGAGCATGCTGCCGCTGAAGCGCGTGATGAGGTCGGCAACGTGATCGCTCGGCCCCATCTCCAGTCGAGCCCTGTCCTCGATGCGGACCACTTCCTCGACACTCTTCGACACATGCGCCGGCATGCCGGCCAACGCGCCGTTATTTCTGAGAGCTGGTGTCTCGCCGGCGGCACGTACGTTGGTTGTCATATCCGCTCCTCCTTCGATCTGCCGCTGTCCGTCTAGGCAGCTGGGACTGACGGCGCGAGGCGTCTCCTCTCATGCGGGTGGGACGCTCACCGGTTTCTCGGATTCGTGCCAAAACGACGACAGCACATCGAGTCGTGCGCTGGGTTCCCGCCCGCAAAATCGTTCGCTGAGCCGGATGAGCAAGAACGCGAGGCCGATGAAGAGAAACGGCGTCGCGACGAGAACGGTGTCGACGCCAACGAAGGAGGCGGCGGTTCCGAGCGCGAGCAGTGGGACGATCGCGACTCCGTTCTTGACGACGCTCTGCAACGCGAACGTCCTGCCCTGATGAGACAACGGAACTCGACGATTGATGTACGTCTGCACGGACATGGTGACGATCGAAATTCCGAACCCCAAGGGAAGGGCCAGGAGACTGGCCGTTCTGATCGGGCCTCCGAGTTCGAGTCCCAGCGAATTGAGAATCCGGAAGGGGTTTACCGGGTCGAGTAGCGGTATGACTCCGTGATGCACAAGTCCGAGCAAGCAAAGGGACATCGTGATGAACAGAAAGCCTGCGAGTGCGGCGGTGCGCTCCCCGACGCGTTCGATCAACCATGGTGCCGCAACCAGCGCCGCGATCAGCCCCACGGATGCCGGCGCGAAGACATAGACAGACTCGGCTGGATCGAGACCGAGGACCGACTGGACGTAGCGCGGCGCCAGCGTCTCCAAGATGACCGTCGCCGTGCCAGCGATGACGCCGAGCAGCAACATCGTCGCCACCGCCGGTTCGTCCGTCAGCCATTGAATGAGGGCGCGCACTTTTACTGATGGCCGCTCGTACACGGGCGCCTGGATGTCTTCTCGAGTTCGGACGCGCATAATGCGAACGGTGGCCAGCCCCAACATGACGCCGGCTACAGCGAAGACGGCGCTTACTCCGACGAGTTTGAGGAGCACCGGCGCGAGCAACGCTGTCCCAAAGAACGTGCCGATGTTGGAGGCGAGGCCAATCAACGAGGTCGCGCTGGCCATCTGTGCGTCGGACGCGACAAGCGGCGCGATCGACTGCTCGCTCGGCGTCGAGATCTGACCGAGTAGGTTCAATCCGAAGATCAACAGGAGAACGGCAGCGAAGTCGGTGCCGAGAAAGAACGGCACCGTGAAGCAAAGCGCGGCCTGGAGCCCATAGACCACCGCAAGCGCGGTGCGTTTTGGTAGGGCATCGGCGATGGCGCCGCCATACAGTCCGAAAAGCGCCGTCGGCGCCAGCGCCGCCGTCCCGATAAGCGCCGCATAGATGCTGGAACCGCTCGATCTGGTAACGGCGACAAGTGCGCCGTACTTCAGGGCATCACGCCCGCCGTCCGAAAGGAACGTAGATGCGATCAGGTACTGGAATCGGCGTTTTCGCGCCATCGTGGTCTCGGGGAGGAAGACCCACAAGAGCCGCAAGACCGGGCGCTCACCATGGTCGAGAAGAGCAGCCGCTTTCCTCCGGCCCGGAACCCCCCAACGCCAGACACGGCGAAGGGCCGGTTGTGCGGACGGTTCGTCCACTGCCGCTACGTCGGCAAAGCCCCCGGGCAGCCCGCTCACCACTCGCCTCATTTCCCACGCGGATATCGAATCCTCTTAGACTAGCGGTCGTGCATAAAGTTTCCGTCTCAAGAATCTTCGTAGGCGCCGCGACGGCGCGATGATCGAAGTACCGCACGCTTTCGCGCGTTGCCTCTGGCGCCCGGCTCGTGTTACGCCGAGAAGCCTCGCGGATAGTCGCGGGCGCGGCGGTTGCTAGCGAGGTGGAACGGGGGCTGGGCGAACTTGTGACACGTCTGTAAGTGGTCTGGCCGACGCTGGTTACCGGTGTCTCATCTTTCGGGTCGTACGCTTTCCATGCGCAAAGAACCAGCTAGAACAATACGGAGGAGATCATGGCGTCCATTGAGAAGAGCATCGAAGTCGAAGCGCCGCTTACGCCCGTATATAACCAGTGGACTCAGTTTGAGGAGTTCCCGAAGTTCATGGACGGCGTGAAGTCCGTCACCCAACTGGGCGACGACAAAGTCCATTGGGTTGCCCAGATCGGCGGCAAGGAGAAAGAGTGGGACGCTCGCATTACGGAACAAACGCCGGATCAACGAGTTGCCTGGCGCAGCGCGGAAGGCGCGGACAACGCCGGTGTCGTGACCTTTCATCGGATCAGCGACGACGTCACCAAAGTGATGCTTCAGATCGACTACGATCCTGAAGGCGTGGTTGAGAGCACGGGCGATGTCTTAGGTTTCGTCGGCCGCCGTGTTGACGCTGACCTCAACCGCTTCAAGGAGTTCATCGAGGAGCGTGGGCGCGCAACCGGTGGTTGGCGTGGCACGATCGATAAGAAGGCCAGCTAGGTTTCGCTTTCGACGCGGGAGGGGTCGGCGTGTTGGCACGCCGCCCTCCGCGTACTCACCTGGCAGGCGACACTACAGTTGTCTCGATGACAATTGCACCGATCCTCGTCACGAGGCCGGCTTGCGTTGCTCGGCCAATCTGACTGCGAACACCCATGAGGACGTTAGTGAGAAAAAGGCGGCGAGAGCTCGCAGCGTGCGGCTCGCGCCGTTTGTTCCTGTCAGAGACGGCCCTCGGAGCTTCGCCTTGGCACCGGCTCACACACAACGCGCGAGAGCCGACTTTTCAATTCAGGTTGAGTCCCGCACGAACTCCGACCGACCGAGCTGCGCAGCTCACGGGAATGTTCGTCGAGGCTGTTGCGCCTCCCGCGCAGGTCCTCGCGTTTTCTTGATGGCCCTCGTCGGGCTGGCCGATTTCTTCGAGGGCGTGAGCTCAGTGCGATTCTTCGCAGGCGCTTTGCGGTTCGAGGCATGGCCGCCGGGGTGCTTCTGGCTCGAGGTGAGGTTCTCGCGCGCGGAGCCCGTTTTCCTCTTGGCAACGGTCACCTTCGAAGCCGGCCCTTCGTTCCTACTCATCGCCCACACTTCAAACTCGAGACGTGAGGCGCAGTCGCAAACCCACCTGGCGATGGCCATCGCTTCTCCATCGCTCAGTTTGTTGGCCCAAATGTTAATCCGTCCCTCATCCTTGAGATCGGGCGTGGCGAGGATCTGCCCTGCGTACGTAGTAAGCCTCTCGACGATATCGGGCGGAAGGGTTGGGTGGTCGGCGATCAACCAAAGGTCGTACTTGAAGACGTAGGCAACGCGCCCCTGCACTTTATTCGGATCTTCGGCGAGCGAGCGACGAGCTGCGGAGAACTTTTCACAGGCGTACGGGTCTGCCAAATGTCTGCCTTCCTTTGATCAGTCCTCGCGCAGACGAAGTTCATGCCAGCTGTCGCGTCTGCAGTTACTGTAAGGTGCTACGGGGGGTCAGCCAACTCTGGCAGGAGGTCGCCATCGCGGCGCAAGCATAAAACGAGCGAAGCACGCGATTCGCCGAGCTGGCAAGGCCACGACGTTCTAGACCTCAGCGGCAGCGGTGACAGGATCGCTCCGTAAGTATTCGGCTCCGATTGATCCTGCCAGTTCGGCGCTTGCTCCGGTGCCCGCGATCGCCACACGATTCGTTTTCGCGAGCGCCTTCAAGCCGTGTGCGATCGACAGAAGGTGAGCCGCGTCCGTTGACGCCAACACAACGAGTTCCGGCGATACCGCGCGCGCGCCGTCGACGATCGACTGGACGGGTGTCTCCGCACCCAGGTAGGTCACGCGCCACCCGCGCCGCCGCAAAGCGATTCCGAACATCATGAGCGGCAGGTCGTGAAGTTCGTCGGGCGGACAGGCGAGAAGCGCGCGGGATCCTACTCCCTCATCCCATCCACGAGCCAGAGCGCCGAGCCGTGCGTGGATAAGATTACTCGCGAAGTGTTCCTCCGCAATGGAAAGCTCGCCCCGGGACCACAACTCGCCAATCTGTCTGAGCTCTGGAAGCAGCACCTCGCGCAGGACGAGTTCGACTTGAAATTCGCCAAGCAAATGGTCGAGCGTCATCTGCGCTCGGGCCCCGTCGAACCGACGAATGCTCTGATGGAACTCAGTGCGGCGCTCGTCCAGCAGCGACGGCCATTGAGGGGCACGACTGATTACGTCGGGGCCACCGCGCAATACCTGGGCGGCAGCCTCAGCAGCGGATTGGCCGTCGGCGAGGAGGCGGGTCATCTCGCGGATGCGGGCGAGGTCGTCGAGGCTGTAGAGCCTGAATCCGCCGGATGTCCGGGACGGCCGAAGCAGGCCGTAGCGGCGCTCCCAGGCCCGCAGGACCTCCGGCGAGACACCGGCGCGGCGAGCCAGCTCCCCGATGCGCAGTTGAATGCCGGAATCGACCATGCCGTCAGCCTACAAGGTTTGTCCAGATTAGTCTAGACAATCCTTGATCGTGGCAGGGAAAGCCTGTACAGTATCTGTACAAGGAGGCCGCATGTCCACTCAATCCCTCGCGTCAATTCAACCAGCCGAGGTCGCGCATGCCGTCGTAGCGTCGGACCAAGAACTCGTGATGGCCATCCAAGCGGGCTCCACCGATGCGCTCGGCATCGCCTACGACAGGCACTCGGGAGCGGCTTTCGGATTTGCGTTGAAGATCGCAAATGACCGCCAGACCGCCGAGGAGATCGTGCAAGATGCGTTCACCGCCCTTTGGCGTACTGCGGGCTCCTACAACTCCTCAGTAGCGTCGCTACGCACGTGGCTCTTTTCTATCGTTCGGCACCGGGCAATCGATCGGATCCGGGCGCGGCAGCGGCGGCCGGCTCCGGCTGAGCTGATAGAGGCGTGGATGATGCCGGCAACCGCTAACGTCCAATCGGAGGTGCAAGCGCGGATCGAGCGCGAGGCGTTGCGCGCCTCCGTAGCGTGTCTCCCACGTGCGCAAAGTCGCACGCTTGAGTTGGCATATTTTGGCGGCTACACGTACGTCGAGATCGCCGAGACGATGGGCGTGCCCGTCGGCACGGTGAAGAGCCGTGCCCGGCTCGCTCTCGAGCGGCTTCGAAGGGACTTGACGCTCGCCGCAACCGTCGACCACGGGATGGCTAACGTCTCGCTGGAGACCCGCTCCCTCGCGGCTAGTCGTTAAAACAGGCCATGAAGTTTAAGGCTGGTCGGCCTCTCCGAAATGAGCGGTCGCGAACTACGATTCGCCGTCACTGGTTCGGAGGGTTCCACAGTTACGAACGGGGAGAACATGAAGATTTTCATCACGGGCAGCACAGGATTCATCGGCCGGGCGCTCGTGCTTCGCCTCCAGCGTGACGGCCACTCAGTGGTCGCATGGGTGCGCGACGAAGAGCGCGCGCGCAACCGCCTTGGAGCGGACGTCGTCACACTCTCGCTCTCGTGCGATGCCGGAGCGCTGCAACGGACGATCGCCGCGTGCGACGCTGTCGTCAATCTGGCGGGAGAGCCGGTCATTGGCCGCTGGACGACCGCGAGACGCGCGAAACTCGTTGCGAGCCGCGTCGATCTCACCAGGCGACTCGTCGACGCGATCATTTTGGCGCCGCGCTCCCCGCGTGTGCTGATATCGGGAAGCGCCGTGGGCTACTACGGCAACAGCAACGACGAACTGATCACAGAAGACACCGTCCCGGCGAACGATTTCCTCGGTCAGCTGTGCCGCGACTGGGAGCGTGCAGCCCTGCGCGCGCAGGCGGCCGGCGTACGCGTCGTCCTGCTACGGACCGGCGTCGTCCTGGGTCGCGACGGCGGTGCTCTGGCGAAGCTGCTCCTGCCGTTTCGACTCGGGCTCGGGGGTCCTGTCGGCAGCGGCAAGCAGTACATGCCGTGGATCCATCTTCATGACGAGGTGGAAATCATTGCCAGAGCGCTCGGAGATGACCGCTATCAGGGCCCGATCAACGCGACCGCGCCGAACCCCGTTATCAATCGTGAATTCGGGCGCGCGCTGGGTCGGGTACTGCATCGGCCGGCGGTGATGCCGCTGCCCGGCTTCGTGCTGAAGGCGGTGATGGGCGAGGCGTCGGGTGTCCTGCTGGGCGGCCAGCGAGCCGTGCCGGCACGGCTAGTGGAGCTGGGATTTCCGTTTGCCTTCGCGAACATCGACGAAGCGCTGCGTGACATTGTGAGCGATGCCAACGAAGCGGACATCCGTCCGATGGAGACTGCGTGATAACCGGCGCGACGCATTCGGACTATCTCGCGACGAGGCGACCGACGCACCAGCTAAGCGCTCGCACGACAGTGCCTGCGCCTCTCGGCGACGTGTTCGAGTTCTTCTCACGGCCCGGGAATCTCGGACTCCTCACGCCCGCGAACATGGGCTTCGCCATCACCGACATTTCGGGACCCATGGCGGAGGGCACGTTGATCTCGTACCGTCTCCGCGTCGGCGGCTTCCCGCTGAGGTGGAAGACGCGTATCGACGCGTGGGAGCCCGGGCGCCGTTTTGTCGATGCGCAGACCACCGGTCCGTACGCCTGCTGGTGGCACGAGCATCGATTCGAAGCGGACGGCGCCGGCCGGACCGTCATGGAGGACCGCGTCTTGTACGCGCCGCCGCTGGCGATCTTCGGCCGCGCGGCTAACCAGCTCTTTATCAAGCGCTCGTTACGGGCAATCTTCTCATTTCGATCCGACGCGATCCGATTGCGGTTTGGCAACGCTCAGGCGGCGCTCCGAACACGGGTCGCTTCATGAGCGTTCACCCCGCGCGCCCAATCGCATCTATGGTCCCTTCGTTGCGCATCGAGCGCCTCAACGAAGAACCAGAGCGGCCAGAGCGGGACTACGTGTTGTACTGGATGACGGCGTACCGCCGCACCACGTACAACTTCGCGCTGCAGCGCGCGGCGGACCGGGCGGCCGAACTAAACAAGCCACTCATTGTTCTCGAAGCGCTGCGTGTCGACTATCCCTGGGCCTCCGATCGTTTCCATCGCTTCCTCCTCAGCGGCATGGCTGACAACGCAGCGGCGTTGGCGTGGACCAGCGCGGTGTACTACCCGTACGTCGAGCCAGAACGCGGCGCCGGAAAAGGCCTGCTGAGCGCGTTAGCCGCGCACGCCTGCGTCGTCGTCACGGACGACTTCCCCGCGTTCTTCCTTCCGCACGCCATGGGCGCTGCCGCGCGGCAGCTCGACGTTCGGCTCGAAGCCGTCGATTCGAACGGCATCCACGCCCTTAGCGCGCCTGCCAGGGCATTCGCGACCGCGCGCGCCTTCCGGCGCTGGCTGCAAAGCAACATCTACGAAGATCTCGCTGCGTTCCCGTTGGCGAATCCGCTAGAGGATGTGCCCGCCCTCGAAGGCCGCGTGCCCGATACTATCGCGACACGCTGGCCGACGGCCGACCTTACCCCCGCCGCGAGAACGGAAGCGATCCTCAGCCTTCCGATCGATCACTCCGTCGCTCCGGTGACGCTTCGCGGCGGAACGCACGCGGCCCGAGCGTGCCTCGCCGACTTCATTACTCGGCTCTCGCAATATGAAGGCGAGCGTAGCCATCCGGACGCCGACGGCGGGAGCCAACTGTCGCCCTACTTGCACTTTGGACACATCTCTTCGCACGAGGTGTTCCTCGCTGTGGCCTCTTCCGAGTGTTGGTCCATCGGTGACGTGTCCGGCCGGCGTGACGGTGGACGCAGCGGCTTCTGGGGCATGTCCGGGTCGGCTGAAGCCTTCATCGACCAACTGGTCACGTGGCGGGAACTGGGGTTCAACTTCTGCATCTACAGAGATGACTACGATAGGTACGAGTCGCTGCCAAAGTGGTCGCAACGAACGCTGGTCGAACATACGGCGGATCCCCGGCCGGAGCAGTACAGTCTCGATCAGCTCGAGCGTGCGTGCACTGCAGACCCGCTATGGAACGCGGCACAGACGCAACTGCTTCGTGACGGAATCATCCACAACTACCTGCGCATGCTCTGGGGCAAGAAGATCCTCGAGTGGTCGCCGTCACCACAAGAAGCGCTCCGGCGGATGATCCATCTGAATAACAAGTACGCGCTGGACGGACGCGATCCGAACTCATATAGCGGTATCTTCTGGGTGCTCGGCCGCTACGACCGCCCGTGGGGCCCTCGCCGTCCTATCTTCGGCACCGTCCGTTACATGAGCTCCGCGAACACAGCCCGGAAACTGCACGTGCGCGACTATCTGAAACGATATGCGCCGCGAATTGAGCGAGGGGTGCGGTCATGAACATCCTGGTCGCCGGCGCAACTGGATTCGTCGGGTCACATCTCGTCCCGGCTTTGCTGGCGGAGGGGCATCGCGTGCGCTGCCTTTCGCGCACCCCGGAACGCGCAAGCACGCGCGTACCCGCCGCCGCCGAGATCGTGCGGGGAGATGTCCACGATGTGACCTCCCTTGCGGCGGCACTGGATGGGATGGACGCTGCGTACTACCTCGTACATTCGATGGAGAGCAGCGAGTTCGATTTCGAAGAGCGCGACCGCGATGCCGCACGTCAATTTGCGATTGAAGCGGAGCGCGCCGGGATCAAGCGCATCGTTTTCCTCGGCGGATTGGGCGATGAGGCATCGCAGCTTAGCGCGCACCTCCGCAGCCGTCAGGAGGTGGGCCAACTGCTGCGCTCTGGCTCCGCCCCTGTCACCGAGTTTCGTGCCGGCCTGATCATCGGCCCCGGCTCCGCGTCGTACGTCATGCTTCAGCAGCTCGTCGAACGGCTGCCCGTAATGATCACGCCGCAGTGGGTCCAGACGCGCACACAGCCGATCGCCATCGCCGACGTCGTTCGTTACCTCGTCGAAGCGCTCAAGGACGCATCGAGCGAAGACGCCACATATGAGGTCGGCGGTCAGGAGGTGATGACATATCGCTCGATGATGATGCGCTATGCCGCCGCGCGTGGTCTGAAGCGGATCATGCTGCCAGTGCCAGTCCTCACACCGCGCCTGTCGTCCTATTGGGTCGACGTGATAACGGACGTGCCGGCGGCGCTTGCGCGACCGCTCATCGAAGGTCTGCGGAGCGAGATGATCGTTCGCGGCGATGCCGCCGCGCGCAAGTTCGGGCCGGCGACGACGGGATTCGAGGAGGCGCTCGCGGTCGCCGAGGCCACGCGTGTCAGCCGCCGCGAAGCGCCGTTCCTGTGGCTCGTCCGCCTGCCCCGGCACCTCCGCGAGTTCGCGAATCGCCGATTCCTCCCGACGGTCCTGTCAGACGAGCAGGTTCGCCGATCGAATGCAGGCGCGGCGGCGCTCTGGAGAAGCGCTGTGGAAATCGGCGGGCGCCGCGGCTATCCGATGCTCGATCCGCTCTGGCAGATACGCGGTTGGTTTGACCGTCTTGTGGGCGGTCCGGGCCTGAATCGCACCGGTCCGACGGCCAGCGACGTACATGTCGGTGACCGGCTGGATTTCTGGCAAGTGGTCGAACTCGACGCCGGGCATCGGTTGCGCATGCGGGCATTGATGAAGGTCCCGGGCGAGGCCGAGCTCGAGATTGCGGTGCATCAACAGGATGACGCGACCGTCCTCGTACAGACGGCGCGATTCACACCACGAGGATTCGTGGGCCGTCTCTACTGGTGGGCGCTCTACCCAGCCCACGCGCTCATTTTTTCTGGCATGGCGAGGCGCATCGCTAGGCGAGCAGAGGAGGATGATCGCAAGGCTAGTCGAGGCCAATAGGGGGTATGTCGAGCGATCTGATCGTTCGCGTCGCGCGCGGAGGGACGCGAGGTCGCTGATCGAATGTTTGGGTAGATACCTGCACGGAGTACGTCTCGCGTGTCACGGCATCCGCACCCAGTTCAAGGAGGTAAGTGATGAATCGTCGGCCTGTGCAAAGTAATACACCGGTGTTCCTACTTCTCGTAGCCGCATTTATTTCGTTTTGTTTCTCGATCATTCTGTGGTTCTTTTACGATGAGGCATCCGGGATCTTCGTGGGACTATGGGTTCCCTCAATCTTGGCGCTCGGCGCATTGGTACGGAGATAAATCATGGACCTTCAAGTCGTGATAGCCGTGGTTGGCGTGGTTGTCTTCGTCATCGTGTTCATCGCGCTGATGTTCCAGTTCGCGATGCAGGTCGATCCGAGTGACCGATGAGCCTGCGAGACATAGCCGGTACACCTGACGTGCCCCGGATCTTTGGTCCACTCGTTCTGAGAGTCCGGCCGGGTCTTTCCGCCGTGTGAGGCTGTGGCGAAACTCCTCCGGTGTCGTGTTCCGCAGGACGCTGGTGGATCCGGAACGCCGATGCCGACACGGTCGATGAATCCGGTTCGAGGCGACGCTTACCTCCCTCGACAACCTAGCCACGTTTGGTGCGAGATCTCGCTGCTGCAACATGCCCGGGGAGCGAGCACTACTGGGAGACCCGCACTGTCGATCCCTTGCAATCTCCGACGACTCCTTTTACACATCCTGCGTTTGAGCTCACCTCGGTGATCGGATCAATCCGACACCGTGGTCCACCGACACATTCCGCCGTCGTGTGGGATTGAATTCCTGACCTCGACGTAAATTTGGCTCGATGGCTGTTGGAGGGGTGCCGGTTGAGCGACTATGATTCGCTCATCGGATGAGCGTCTTAACAAGGGAGGTTCGAGTTATGCCCGCGACCAAGAAGACGGTCAAGAAGACGACGGCGGCGAAGGCAGCAGCGAAGAAGAAGCCGGCTGCCAAGAAGCCAGCGGCCGCGAGCGCACCCGCCAGTCCTCCGGCAGCGAAGCGCGCGCATGCGAAGCGCATCAAGGAGCGCTTGCACACCGCGATTGGCCAACGGCCTGCCGCCGTTTCAGAGACGGAGTTGGAAGCTGTGACCGTGGGCGTACTCGCCATCGTCGCAGAAGTTGCCACAGAAACCGCCGAAGTGTTCGCCGAGCTCCTCGCGCGCATCGAGCGGATCGAGGCTCGTTTAGGGCGCTAGTCTCATCCAGCCTTCGCTGATCCGATGCCGTCTCCGCGTGCTGCGCTGAAAAGCCGGACCATAACCACCGGACTGCGATCGGAGGCAACGTCATGCCATCGTTCGACTCGAGCGGCGTGCGAATTGCATTCGTCGCGGAGGGCGCGGGACCACCGGTGGTGCTGGTTCACGGCCTGGCAAGCAACGTCGAGAAGAACTGGCGCCGCCCTGGCGTTATTGACGCCCTACTCGGTGCTGGCCGACGAGTCGTCGCGCTGGACTGCCGCGGCCACGGCGAGAGCGAGAAGCCGCACGACGCCTCCGCGTACAGCGGGACAAAGATAGGCGATGACGTCGTCGCCCTTATGGATCACTTGGACATCACCGTCGCGGATCTCGTCGGCTATTCCATGGGAGGCGCAATTGCGGCCTCGCTGCTCGCCCGCAAGCCTGAACGGTTTCGGCGCGTCGTGATTGCTGGTGTCGGCGACTGGGTCCTCAGCGCCGGCAACCGCGAGGGTGGGCTGCCGGGCAACCGCGGGCGCAGGATCGGACCGCTGCGCCGAGCGATCCGGAGTTGGTTCCTTCATCGGATGGCACGACGAGGCGGCAACGATCCGGACGCGCTGGCTGTGATGAGGGCGGCACCGCGCAGCGGGTTGGATGCTCGAAAGCTCTCGGACGTTCGTTGTCCTGTGTTGATTCTTGTCGGACGGAACGACCGCGGCGCACGACCGACGGAGAAGCTTGCAGCCGCCATCCCGGGAGCGGAAATCATGACCGTGCCTGGTGGTCACATCACGGCGGTCGTCAAGCCTGAGTTCCGGCGCGCCATCATAGAGTTTCTCGCACGGTAGTGCGGCCATTGCGCAACTCCCAAGCGTCCCACGAGATCATTTTTGGTCATCTTCCGGTAAGGGTTGGGGCGCGCGTGGCACCACGTGACTCCGCGTTGATCGTCGCGGGTGAGAAGATGCCCGGCACGCAGCAGCGCGACGCGGTGGCGCGTGCGCGCGGCACGCTTCCGTCCTTCGACGGTAAAATGACTTGCACGAAGAAGGCCCGCCGCCGGATCGGCGCTCTGGTCGATCAGGCGAGCGTTACGGCGTACACCTCGTGCGTCCCACTCAAGCCCTTAAGCTCCACCCCGCGCGGCTCACCGAACATCGCCGCCCCGACGCTGCTCTCCACCAACTGCCGCAGCAACGACGATACGAGGATCTCGCCGCCGACCGCTTTGCCCGCGACACGCGAGGCCATGATGACGTTCTTGCCGTAGAAGTCGTCGCCGTCCTTGATCATCTCACCGGCATGCAGACCAATGCGCACCTTCACGTGGTCGCCATCGGCCGCGTTGTGCCCGTCGAACGCCTTCTGGATTGCGATGGCGCAATCGAGACCCTTCTTCGCCGACTGGAACGCGATCATGAAACCGTCGCCCATCGTCTTCACTTCGTAGCCGCCGTACGTCTGCAGCTGCTCGCGGATGAGGGCGTTGTGCTTGCGGAGGAGCTCCTGCCACGCCTGGTCGCCGAGGCGTTCGGTGAGTACGGTCGAGTCTTCGATGTCGCTGAACATAATCGTGACCGTGCCGTCAGGGGCGAGCGCTTGCTGCGGGAGGCTGGGGCGTTCTTCGCCCACGGAGTTGGCCACTGCCTCGATTGAAGTCATGACGTCCGTAGCAATGTCCACGCCCTGTAAGCGAAAGCGGTCGGCGAGCACTAGCTCAAGCCAGGGTCCTCCTGCCGAGATGTTGCGGTAGATCCCCAGCGCCGCGTCGAAGCGGTCGAGGGCTGCGCGTCGTTGGCCTGCGTCCGCGAGTATCCGACCCCAAACGTGCTGCGCCTCCGCCTCGAACCACGGAAGCTCGAACTTCCGGAAGATGCTGAGGGCGGTCTCGATGCGCTGTTCAGCCTCCCGTTCGCGACCGTCGGCGATATCGATCAGCGCTTCGGCGACGAGGATGCGACCCTCACGCCCGCGCCAGTCTTCGCCGTTCGCGGAGATTTCGCGACAACGCGCCACGAGCGTCCGCGCGGCCTCCAGATCGCCAAGATCCAACTCGGCCAATGCTAGCTCAGCGGCCAGCGCCAGTTCGCAGAGAACCGCTCCCCCATCCGCAGCGAGCCGGAGGGCCGGCTCGAGCGCGGCGCGCGCCCCCGCTGGGTTAACCCGGGCACGTTCCGCCCAGCCCAGCTCTTCGACGAAGACCCCTGTGTTTTGACGCGCCTCTTGTTGGCGGAGTCGATCGAGCGTTCGAGTCCACTCATCGGTCGCAGAAGCCCAGTCACCATCCCAGAATGCCTGTGACGCCCGGAGCTGTGCCGCGTCGCCGATATCGTCGCGGCGTGATGTCGCGTTCTCCCATTCAGCCCGGCGACCCGCGGCCACTCGTGTGTCTAGAAATAAGTCGAACAAGACCGTCCGCTGAGATTTGGCTTCGCGTGTCTCCGGTTCATCCAGTTCCGGAACGACAATTCGAGCGGCACTTCCCGGATCGAGCAACGCGCGGTCGAAGAACGCATGGAATAGAACAGCGTGCCAGCGAAGAAACCCGTTCCGCTGCTCGACGGCGCGCCGCCATGCTTCCTCCAGCAATGACATACCCTCGCCGATCCTCCCAGTATGAACGAGCGCGATGCCTCGAAACCCCATTCCGTTCGTCGCAAGCGCCTCGTTTCCGATCTCGTCCGCGATCTCGGTGACACGCGCGGCGGCCGCGACGAGATCAGGGATCTGCAGCAGGGACATCGCCGCGTCAGCAACGCCGGCGTAGAACAAGCCGAGAGAAACACGAGGACCCTCAGCGCTCAACGCGGGCTCGGCCGCTTTCAGATGTCGCATCGCCTCGACGGCGTTAGCTCGGCGGTGTCCTCCGAACGAAAGCACGCGCGCAATGCGCGAATGGATCCGGGCTGCTCGCCGGTCATTCCCTGTGCGTTCGTAGAGAGACAGCGCCTTTTCGTACCACTCCGTGCTCGCCGGCATACCAAGCCCGCCGAAGTAGTACAGGTCTCCCAGGCGCTCCATCTGTTCCGCGACCTGATCCTGGGATGCGCCCGTCTCTTCGAGAATCTCTACCGCCGCTTCCGCGTGGTGCACGGCATCTTCGAACGCGTAGATCGCGCGTGCGGCCTCTCCTGCCTGCATCGCGTACCGCAACGCCTTCTCGCGATCGCCACCTGCGCCGGCGAGCTCGTAGTGCACCGCGAGCGTCTGCACATGGCGCGCGATACTTCTCGCGTGCACTTGTTCGACCGCCTCACCCGCACGGAAATGGAAGCGTTGACGCCGGGGGAGGCTGAGTTCGTCCGAAAGCGTTTGTTGAACCAGGGCATGCGTGAACTGGTACGCGGGTGCGGCGCGATCCTTGAGCTCGACGATGAGCTGCGCATCGAGCGCCTCTTCAATTGCCGGTAACAGCTCATCGTCGTTCAACTCGGTCATCGCCCGGAGCACGGAGAACTCCCAATCGCGCCCCAGAACCGCTGCCTGAACGAGTGCGTTGTTGCATGTCTCCGAGAGCCGCGACAGCCTCCGGCCGATCACCTCTCGAACGCCCTCGGGGATGCCCATTTCTTCGATCGAGTCGGCGTCGCTCACCCATCGATCGTCGCGACGATACAGGGCGCCCGTTTCTACCAGGTGGCGCAGGATCTCCTCGATGAAGAACGGGTTGCCCTCGGTCTCCTGGTAGAGCGCGTGGGCGAAGGCGGGCGCCACCGTCTCTTCCGGCTGTTGTCCTACGGCGGCGAGCAGCGCGCTGATCTCGGCGACCTGTAGGCCGTGGAGACGGATCCGTTCATACAGCCGCTTCTGACGCAGCTCGCCGAGGGCGGCTGAGAGCGGGTGCTTGCGGTCCAGCTCGACGTCGCGATAGGTGCCGACGACGGCGATGCGACTCTCGGCAACACGCCGCGCCAGGTGCTGCAGGAGCAGGAGCGACGGCGCGTCGGCCCAATGGAGGTCGTCAAGAACGATGACAAGCGGCGTCGCCTTTGACGCGGCGACGAGAAAGCTCGTCACGCTCTCGAAGAGTCGGAGACGATCCGCGTCGCCTTCGCCGGCTGCTGACGGCGGAAGGTCGGGCAGGCGTTCGCGGACTTCCGACACGAGCCGCGCAACGTCGGAGCCGCCGCTGCCGAGCTCGGAACGCAGCGCCTCGGGTGCACGGACGGCGACGTACTGACGGATCGCTTCGATAAACGGACGGTACGGCAGCGCCGCCTCGCTTTCATAGCAGCGTCCCCACAGCACCTGCGCGTCACGTACGCGCGCGTAGACAGCGGCCTCCTCGGTGAGACGCGTCTTGCCGATGCCAGGCTCGCCGACGACCATCGTGAGCGATCCCGCGCCGCTGAGCGCGAGATCGATACGGTCACGCAGCACGGCCAGTTCTTCGTGACGACCGATCAGCCTGCCCCAGGCCAGGTGAGCAACGCCCGGCTCGCGGCCAGTATCCGGCGGCCGTACAGCGGCGGTGCTGGTCGTCGAGATAGCCAGGAGACGCTCACGCACGAGGGCCGCGTTAGCGGGTCGGCGCGCGGGCACCTTCACCAGCAGATCATCGATCAGCGCTTCGAGTTCCGGGCTGACCGCCGGGTTGTGCCAAGATGATGCGACCGGCGTGGCGTTGAGATGCTGCGAGATCACCGCGACGGCGTCGTCGCCCACGAACGGCGGACGGCCGGTGAGCGCCTCATAGAGCATGCAGCCGAGAGAATAGAGGTCAGACTGCGGCACTGCCGGCTGGCCCAGCGCCTGCTCTGGCGGCATATATGCCACCGTCCCGAGCATCGTTCCCTCCGTGGTCATGCGCGCGTGCTCAGCTGCGAGGGCGAGCCCGAAGTCGCCGAGCTGCGCCGTCCCGTCCTGCGCTAGCCAGATGTTGCCGGGCTTTACGTCCCGATGAATGATTCCGTGGTCGTGCGCGTGCTCGAGCGCGTCACACACCTGCCGCGCGATGCGCAGCACCTGTTCCACGGGCAACCGCTGTCCGTCCGCTGCGCGGATCGCGTCGTCGACCGAACCGCCCGCCATGTATTGGCTGACGATGTATGGTTGACCCTCGTCTTCGCCGACGTCGTAAATGGTCACGACGTTTGGGTGGTCACCGAGCTGAGCCATCGCCTCTACCTCGCGCTGCACACGCGCAAGGCTGGCGGGCTCGAGACCTTCCGTTTTGATCACGGCGATGGCGACGTCGCGTTTGAGCTTCGCGTCGCGCGCCAGGTAAACGCGCTTGCGGCCGCCTTCGCCGAGGAACCGGCTCACGGCGTAGCGGCCTCTAGCGAAGGACGCGGGCAGCGGCCGAGCGATCGGCGCCGCCGGCTCCGGCACCGCTGCAGCGGTCGAACCCGAAACGCCGTGAGCCAGAGACGCGCGGCATCGCTTGCAGAACTTCGCCGTGGGCGTGTTCTGTGTGCCGCAGGCGCCGCACGCCCGGATCAGATCACCGGCGCACTGCTCGCAAAAATCCGCATCGTCCGGGTTGTTGTGCCCGCAGGCGGCGCATTGCAACGCCCTGCTCCTGACCTACCTACGGGAGCCCGTTCCCGTGGAGCCTTATGATATGGAAACCCGCACACTACTGGGAGTGACGACTTCACTCTTGGCCGATGGGCGGGCGTATTCGCGACGGAGCTCGTGAAAGGTGCTCCACCGAGCACGCGGCTATTCCCGGATGAATCGCTTTGAGTCGCATGACGTCGAGACCAGCCCCGTGTCGGAACTAAAGTTCGACCCCGGAGGGAGCTCGGCGGCGTGCCTTGACTTCGTGCCGCACAAGAGCGCTCATGGGACGATGAACCGCAACGCCCCTATAAATATGGAAGCGATGCCGCCCGCTCCGACTCTGCCGGAGCTCGTTGACCTGTACCTCCTGCGCTGCCAGGTCGAAGGGAAATCCGTCCAGACGGTCGTTGCCTATCGCTACACACTTGGTCGTTTCCTACGAACCCTCCGCGAAGACGGCGTGCACCTTGAGGCGTCCGCGGTTCAACAGGCACACCTCTACCGTTACCTCGGCCGCTTCACCGACCTATCGTTGGACACCCGCCATCGCTATTTCCGTGAGGTTCGTTGCTTCTTCAACTGGGTCACTGCAAGCGGTTACTTGAGCGCATCGCCTTTCGCTCATCTACGGAACGTCCGCCTGCCGCAGAAGATCGTGCGCGTATTCACGCCGGACGACTTGAGGCAGTTGCTCGCGGCGTGCTCAGCCACTCCGGCGGGCGCCAGGGATCGAGCCGTCCTTATCACTCTGCTCGACACCGGGCTGCGTGTGTCGGAGCTCGTGCGCCTGACGCTCGACGACGTGGATCTCGAAACGCAGCGTGTACGGGTGCTCCATGCCAAGGGCAACAAGCAGCGCGTCGTTGCCTTCTCAGGCGACTGTTGCGAGGAGCTTCGTCGCTACCTCGCGATCCGCGGAGATGGCGCTGGACCGCTGTTCATTGCGAGCGACGCACATGGGACGTTGCGTCCGATGGTGGCGCTGCGGCCGAACGGCGTCAAGCAGATGCTGCGCCGATTGGGACGGACGACCGGGCTCGAAAAGGTTCACGCCCATCGTTTCGGCACACGTTTGCTACGTGGGCGATCGAGCAGGGCGCGCGTGAGCTCGACGTGCAGTTGCTGCTCGGCCACGCATCGCCGGACATGGTGCGGCGGTACGCGTCGTCCTACAACTCCGAGCAGGCGGCGCGTCGGCATGTCGAGTTTTCGCCGGCGGGTCGCCTCGCCGTCCCGTACGAAACTCGCTGATGATGGCGTGCCTGTTCAGCAAGATCCGCCGACTAAATCCGTCTGATCGCGCGCACGCGCGCACCCACCCTCGCCGTGGCGGCAAGCATGCAGTAGACCTCCGCGTGCGCGTAGTGATCGGCGCGCGATCCTTCTACCCAGCGCCCGATCCAGTTACCTTGGCCATCGCGCTCGAGCGTCCGCTTCGGAGCGAGCAGCTGTTGATAGTAGTCGCCGAGTCCCTGCTTGACACCGCCGCCAAGTGAGCGGGCATCGTGCGGGAGCGAGACGGCTTGATCGCGGAACCGCTGAACCACCTCATCAAGTGCCTGCGTGCGACTGACGTGGAAGCGGTTGGGTTGATTCCCCGTACCGCGTACTCGCTCATGTCCGGACTGATGCCGATCGTATTGCGCGAGCCAGGCGCGGCGTTTGTGTTGCATCGCGAACGAGTTTGCAGCGAACAATTCCGGCTGCGCGTCAATGACTGCAGACTTCACGTTGAAGCGATCGAGCAGGCCATCGAGCTCATCAAAACCGACGTCGCCCGCGAACCAAAGTCGCGGAGTGAACGGTGAACCACTCGACCGATCTCTTTCGGTGCGTCTCTGGCGAATTACCACGTGACAACGGAGTCCAACGTCGATGCCCATGTCGCAGGGCTGGCCCGCGTAGTCAGTGGTCAGATAGTCGTCGCGGCAGCCATCGATCACATCAACCGTGAGCCCGCCGCCGGGTGCCACAAACGTTTCGCCGAGATCGCTGTTCTGGAACTCCTGCAAGGCGAACGGCGTCCTCGCCTCGCTGGCCGCGATCATCTCGGGGATGTTCGCCCATGGGCTATACAGGCGATTCAGGTAATAGCCGTGGATCTCCTCGTTGCCGGGCGCCTCCGCGACCCAGCGACCTTTTGCGACGACGGTCATTGGGCGGCGACAGTCCCGGCAGACGACGCGCGCCGACTTCTGGTCGACGTTTTCCGCCCAGCGCAGCGTCTGCTCGACGCCGCATGCGGGGCAACGCAGATAGTAGCGCCGCTGGTCGGACTGTAGAAGGAGCCCGTTGATGCCGGCTTCCGGGATGCTCGGCGTCGAGGCGACAATTAATCGGCCCCGCTGGCTAGACGTGAGACGTTTGCGTGCGAGCTCAAGGACGCCCTCGTCCATCTGATCGAACTCGTCGAGAATGCAGAGGTCGACGGGGATGCTGGCGATCTGGCGGCGGCTTTCGGCGCCGCGCAAATGGATGTATCCATGCCCGAAATGCTTGAGTCGCTTGTTGTCGGCGCCCTTTCGCATCGGCGGCTCGGGCTGGAGGCGGGAACGCATGTACGGATTGTCCTGAAGTGCGGCATCGATCCGTGCCTGCGCGACATCGTCCATCTGGTTCTGGGTCGGCATCAAGAACAACACGTTGCCGCGCCCGCCCCAAGCGGAATCAGCCGCATGGAACGCGCGGTTGATGAGCAGCTCCGAGATGCCAACCTGTGCGGACTTCTGGATCGCCACGAATGGATGATCGTCGCGGCTGATGTCGGCGATCGCCGGCATGTGACGGAGTGGGTTGCCGGCGATCGTGCGGTGCACCATCGACCAGCCATAGGGATCATCAGGACGCCGCCGGAGGCGTTCTCTCCAGATCTCGTTCGACGAGGTCAATGAGGTTGTCGAGTTGTTCATCGGTGAGCTCCTTCAGGCGTGGCCGGATCTCCAGCTCGCCCCGTATCTCTTGCTTCTCCGTTGCTTCGCCGCGCGCCAGCCTCTCCATGCGCACGCCTTCGACGACTGTTCGTATCGCGCCGTCGGCGGTGACGTGGTCGTCGTCCATCCGCGCGATCCACTCGGCGCCTCGTTGTTGCAGCAGCAGCGCCTCCTTCGTATGCCGCTCGGCCATCTCGCGTAGGGCTTGCACGCGTGCCGCATCGGCAGCAATCCGAGCCTCGCGATCCAACTCGGCGATGCGATGTTGCCAGTGAAATCGTCGCGACCATTCGAACAACGTGCGCTCCGTCGGCGATGAGCCAACGGCGCGCAATGCAGCCTGAAGACGCTTGATCGTTCGGTCGGGGCCGAGGTTGAAGTACAGATCGAAGGCGCGTTGGCTTCGCGAGGTTTCACGCACGAGACACCCCCAAGTAGCAGCGGCATGCCGTCGCGAGTGCGCGGCCGCGTTTATTCGACCCGGTCAGTTCATCGGAAGCGGCCGCGACGGCGCGTTCGATCAGGGCCTCGTCCTCCGCCGTCACGGCGAACGAGATCAGTCGGGGGCCGTCAGCCGAGGCGCGTTGCGCTGCCGCGGTCAGCTCGGCGAGGAGAGCGTCGGTGTCCAGCGCGGCGAAGTCTAGGGCATCGTCGATCGCCTGGGCGTCTTCCGGCAGCAACGCTACAAGTACGTCACGCGGCAGCAGGCGGTCGAGCTCAGCCAGCAAGGCGCTGCGCAAGCCCGGAACATCGCCGCCGCGCAAGGCGTTCACGGTGGCCAGCAAGAGGAGCGCCGTCTGGTCGTCGCAGTCCCAGAGAAAGCACAGCACGTCGGCGTGGCCGAGACGGGGCAGGATGCGCCACCGTTGTTCTCCATCAATGAGCTGGAACTCCCCCGGCAGATCAGGGTGTGGCCGTACGAGGAGCGGTGGGTACTTGCCGGTCCTTTCGATATTGCGCGCGACTTTCTTTGCGATGTCGTCAGACATGACATTCGCGTTGAGCGGATGAGGATGTACCAGCTTGAGCGGGATGCGGAGTAGCCCGGGCTCAGCGGCGGGCGATGACGACGAGTTCGCGGTTTCGTTCACGATTTTCCTCCTTCGCAACTGACCGGAGATGGGCGTACGGGATCGCGACGGCACGGCGTACGGTGCGACGGCGCGCCACGAGTTCGCTGAGCGATTCGATGGAAGCGGTCGGACCGCCGTACGAGATGGCGACGAGGGGCACGTCGCGCGCCGCGTCGAGCAGTTCGTCCAAGCTCGGTGGCGGCGCGTTCAACGGCTCGTCGCCGAGGAGCATGTCGAGGATGGCGTAGTGCGCGCCGTAGCGGGTTGTTTGTTCGTATGGCGCATCCAAATACACCACGTCGGCCGCGTTCGTGCGGATCGCCGTAAGAGCATCCATTTGCATCGCGGTACCACGCCCAGGGAAGACGCCGGCGTTCACGTCTCGTGCGATGCTCCACGCGTGCGCGGGCGTGAGAAGTGACCGCGCCTTCAAGTAGTGTCCAGCCCGCCGCGGACTGATTCGGTCGTAGTCGCCGCCTACCGCTGCTGCGGCGTCGGTTGCCGACGGCGCCGACATGGGGAACAGGCGCAGTACCAGCTTGACCAGCACCAGCAGCAACATGCTCCGACGGGTTCGGGCTGGCGCTCCGCATGAGCGAGCCCGCGATCGATAAAGGCTGCCTGCTCGGCGGTGAATGCTGATCCGACGAGACCGGCGGCCGGCCCGAGGTCGGCGACGACGCCGTCTAAGAAAAATCCGGCGACGTCGTGCTGCGTCAGTCTGAATGATGAGTTCGCGATCAGAGCCTGTGCGACGATGGTCGCCCGCCGCGCGATGTCCGACGCGATCACGGAGAAGCCGAGCGCCTTGGCGAGAAGCACGACGGAGCCGCCGCCTGAAAATGGGTCGAGGAATACGTTCCGTGCCCACTCATTGCGAGGAAGCTCGCTCTCGATCACCGACAAAATGAACGGCGCGAGCGCGCGCTTCCCACCGATGTACGGGAGCAGCGCGTTGGCATGGTGGCGCGTGATTTCGGCCATGCATGCATAATCTCTGGTTGGCGCCCGGAAAGATTGGGGTCGTTTGGCGACACCGTCTAGCTAGCCAGCGGGATGCTCATCCCGAGCGTGTCGACGGCGGTAGCGACGCGGAGCTACGAGGACTCTTCGGGCGCGCCGCTGCCGGGTGTTTGTGGACGGCCGATATTATTCTTTGGCAGCGCGATGTCCAACTCCATGGCGTATCTCGCAACTTGGCGTCGGATCGCTCGCGTGTCTCTCGGGTAGGCAGTGGGTTTGTCATCGCCACCTAGGGCGTACCAGGATCTCCCGTTGACAACACGTTCCACGAGGAGGTGGGCACCTCGCTCGAGATCGGATCGATTCATCGATCGCGGCGGGCGCACGCGATATCCGCTCTCAAATGCAAGCGGACCGCTGCCTGGCATCGGAGGAAACGAACGGGCGCTCGCCACCAGCCGTGGCGAGCGTATCTGACCTCGCTCCCAGAGCCCGTGTGACCACACAAGATCCTTCGTCGCCTCCGGCGGAAGTGGCCATCTTGCGACGAATCTCGCGAGCAAGGTAGCCCACCGGTCATTGTTCAATGACCATTCATTGAAGAGAGCCACGAGCGCCGGCGCGAACGTTGCATTCTTATTGAGAGCCTCGTAATAAGCTCCGGTCTTGGACAACGCGATCTGACGCTCGTGAGCGACGCGCGGCGGTCGTGTTACTTTTCCGCCCTGCCGGCGACGGACGGCGCGCTCCATCCATGCGGCAATCTGTTCGTCGCCATTCCAAACTTCCATGACGGACATTCTACGTGCAGCGCGGCATCACGGCGCGGGAGCATGCCAACCAACATGGTCCCGTTCGATTTCGGCGAAGTCCGTGAGCCTGCGTTTTCACTGAAGTTCAACTGCGGTTTCGAAGGTAGAGCCTCAACAATTGGACGCGGCTTGAGATTTGCATGAAGATGTGGGGTGCCGACCAGCGTTCTTCCCAAGCAAAGGGTCGTCGGTTCGAGTCCGATCTCCCGCTCCAACTTCCCCTCCTCAATACGCAATCCTCGGACACGCGTCCGGGGCTTCGTTTTGCGCCGAATTCGGCGATCATCTGCTGCCTGAGCTACTTGTGAGCGTGGATCGGCCGGTCAATGAACGTGTCCGGCGGTTCCTTGAGACTCCCAGCTACAGCCCTTCGAACAGAACTCGTACGTGACGCCAAGGTGCGTACGGTTGGACACCGCCTGATTCGATCGTCATGCCACCCACAGGATCCATCACCATGGACACCGTGGTTTTCAACTTCCCGTCCTCCAACCACAGGACGCGATCCGCGATGTCCTTAATGCGTTGGTCATGCACGGCCTTTTTCATCTCAAACGCACAGTAGGCTGTCCAGCTTTCAAAGTCCGGGTCTTCGGCGCCAACGAACTCTTCGCGGCGATTGACCTCTGTGTCGGAGACCCGCCGGCCGACCAATGGAAAGCCAACCTGCCGCCGTAACACCGGGAGCATGGTGCTGGGGTACTTAGCGAGTGATGCTATTGCAGTTGCAGTTGCAGTTGCAGTTGCGGGCGCGCGAGTCGCTGCATCCAACAAGCTGGAGACACTCGTGTCGCACGAGCACATGTCGCACGATGTAACGAGAGGCGGGGCGAGACTCACGCTCGTCGTGGACAATCTCTACTGCCTGGCGTGCGCAGAAGCGATCGAGAAGGAACTCTCGGCCAACCAGCACGTCACACGCGCTCGTGTCGACTTCGATGCGCGCACCGTCGACGTGACGTACCACCCAGACATGATCGACGAGGCGGCCATCCGTGCGCTCATCAATGAGAGCGGTCGCTGCACGTGCGCTGGAGACGTTACCCAGGGCGGGATGACGCATCTCAATCATCGTGCGCAGATGGCGCCGATGGCGATGGGTGGCGCCCACGACAAGATGCAGTACGAGATGCCGTCGACCGCGGCGCACTCGGAACATGATGCCGGGCACGCCAAGGCGATGTCGCACGCGGGCATGGACCACGACATGTCCGACCCGAAGATGGCGAAGGCGATGGAGCGCGACATGCGCGACCGTTTCTTCGTCGCGCTGCTACTGACGATTCCGACGATCCTCTATTCGCCGCTCGGCTCGAACTTCCTGCACCTCGACCTTCCGACGGGGCCGTTCGCCACGAACTCGATCATGCTCGTCCTCTCGACGCCAGTGGTCTGGTGGGGTGGCTGGATCTTCATCGCCGGCGCCGTCCGGTCATTGCGCCACGGTTCACTCAACATGAGCGTCCTCATCGCTACCGGCGTGCTGGCGGCGTGGGGCTTCAGTGTCGTGATCACCGTCGGCAGTCTCGGGGAGACGTTCTTCGAGGCCGCGGCGATGCTCGTCACGTTTGTGCTCTTCGGCCACTGGATGGAGATGAAGTCTCGGCGCGGGACAACGGACGCGCTCCGGGCGCTGTTCGACCTCGTACCGCCGAAGGCAACGGTGATTCGCAATGGCGCCGAGGTCGAGGTCGCTACGAGCGAGATCGTCGTCGACGACCGCGTCGTCCTTCGGCCGGGCGACAAAGTGCCGGTCGACGGCGTGATCGAGTCGGGCCAAACTGCGATCGATGAGGCGCTCGTGACCGGTGAGTCCGTTCCGAAGGACAAAGGGCCAGGGGATGAGGTCATCGGCGGCTCGATCAACAAAACCGGCTCCGTGACCTTCAAGGCGACGAAGGTTGGCGCCGAGACAGCGCTCGCCCAGATCGTGAAGCTTGTTGAGGAGGCGCAGAGTTCCAAAGCGCCCGGCCAGCGGATCGCGGATCAGGCGGCGCAGTACCTCGTGATCCTGGCAGTCGGCTCCGGCATGATCACGTTCGTCGCCTGGTACGTCATCGGCGGCGAGACCGCCCTTCTCTCTCTCACCTTCGCGATCTCCGCCGTCGTGATCGCCTGTCCCGACGCGCTCGGGTTGGCGACGCCGACGGCCGTTGCCGTAGGTACGGGCCTCGGCGCCAAGCACAACATCCTCATCAAGGACGCGGCGACACTGGAAGGGGTGTCCCGCGTGACGGCGGTGGTGCTCGACAAGACGGGCACACTCACGGAGGGAAAGCCACAGCTCACCAGCGTCGTCGCCCAGGGCATCGAGGAGAACCAACTGCTGCGCCTGGCGGCATCCGCCGAGGCCGGCTCGGAGCATCCGCTCGGGCACGCGATCGTCGAAGGTGCCCGATCACGGAACGTCACCGTGCCGGCAGCAGAATCGTTCGCCGCTATCGCCGGCATGGGTTTGGAGGCAACCGTCGATGGACACAAATTAGTGGTCGGCAACCGCAAGCTGATGGATGATCGCGGGTTGTCGCTGGACGGTCTCTTGGCAAACGCGACGGACCTCGCCGAGCGAGGGAACACACCGATGTATGTGGCGGTGGATGGCAAGCTCGCCGGCATTATCGCGGTTGCTGACACGATCAAACCCACCGCGCAAGGAACCGTGGAACGCCTGAAGGAACTCGGCATTGAGCCGGTGATGATGACCGGCGACAACGAGCGAACCGCCAAGTCCGTCGCTTCCCAACTCGGCATCGACCGCGTCTTCGCTGATGTTCTCCCGGCTGACAAGGCGCGCTACGTGAAGCAGCTGCAGGACGAGGGCAAGGTCGTCGCAATGGTGGGCGATGGTGTCAACGACGCGCCGGCGCTCGCCCAGGCAGACATCGGCATCGCCATCGGGGCGGGCACGGACGTAGCGATCGAGACCGCGCGCATCGTCCTGATGAAGAGCGATCCGCTCGACGTGTTGCGGGCGATTCGCCTGAGCAAGGCGACAGTCACGAAGATGAAGCAGAATCTATTCTGGGCGAGCATCTACAACGTGCTCGCCATCCCTGTCGCCGCCGGCGTGCTGTATCCGGCCTTCGGCATCGAACTGCGGCCCGAGTGGTCCGCGTTGCTGATGTCCGTCAGCTCGATCATCGTCGCCACGAACGCGGTTTTGCTGAAGCGGGTTGAACATGACCTCGTCGAAGCCTGATGCCGTGAGGATCGCCCGGCCGACTGACGAGATGAAGCCCTTTTCACCCGCGGGCCGATCGCTGTCCACAGACGCGCCTGGACGCAACTGCGGCACCTCGAGCAGGGCGCCGACAAAGAGGTGACCGACCTGGCGTCAATCGTGGTGGCACCGTCCGTTCTTGTAATGAAGGGGAAGGCGAGATCTGGAGATGACGACATGCTGCCCGCCGGCCGACGCACGCGAGTACTAGACGGGAATCGACCAGGATCTACGAACGTCTACTGACAGAGCCCTGAATCCGCCACAGTGGGAACCAGCACCCAACGAACGAAGATTGCAAGAAGTGGAGGAGCGATGCGAGACGACGGACCCATCCTTGTTGCGCTTGATGGATCGGAGGTGGCGGAAGGTGCGGTCGCCTGTGCCGTCGCGCTCGCTGGCGCGCTCAAAGCGGATCTCGCTTTTGTGAATGTGTGGGAAGGTCTCACTGGGGGCTTCCGGTCCCTTCCTGTCGAGCGGTTGCCACGACTCGAGGACGATGGTCGGCATTCCTGCACGTCGTACCTCGAACGCATCCGCAGCGAGGTCGGCCAGGATTCCGCTCAGCTCATTGTCGGCGACGGTTTCCCGGATCGCGAGATCTTGAAGGTTGCCGATGATATCGGCGCTCGCGCGATCGTTATGGCAACGCACGGGCGCTCCGGGGTTACGCGTTGGTGGTACGGCAGCACGGCGTCGCACCTGCTGCGATCTTCGCACGGTCCGATTGTCGCCGTCGGACCCCACGCGATGCGGCCGATCTCGGACAAACTCGCGATCCAGCGCGTCTTGGTCCCGCTCGATGGATCGTCAACAGCGCAGGAGGCCTTGTCGCCGGCGCGTCGGCTGGCGGACGCGTTGGGCGCGGAACTGATCCTCGCGCGCTGCGTGCCGTGGGCGACACAGGCCTATCCCATGCTCGCAGCCGGCGCCTATCTCCCCGAGATGGATCACGAGATCGTGGAAGGTGCCAACGCGTATCTGCGGGGCGTGGAAGAGCAGTTGGGTACGACCGCGCATCGTGCGTTCGTCCTTCGAGGACCGCCCGCTGACGCGCTGATCCAGTTCGTGGAAGCGCAAGATATCGACCTTGTCGTGATAACGACGCACGCACGTGCTGGTCTCGCTCGCGGTGTCCTCGGCAGTACCGCCGATCGTCTGTTGCAATGCGCCGCACCGGTCATGCTCATCCGGCCGGAGGAGCATGCGTGACGGCGAATCGGAGACGTTTCATCGGCCGCCCACATTTGAGTGCGTACGGCCGATCGGCGATATGAGCGCGCGCTTCGAGCCTCGTCCGGCAGGAAAGCCGTGAACACTCCCGGCCATGCACCGTAAGGTTGCACCGGCTTTACAGATTCCGGCGGCCACCTGTGACCCTCACATTCCGATTGGTGCGTCACGGGCGATGTATCCCGTTCGCGACGATACTGCAATTCAGGGCCGCAACAGCGACGCCCGCCCATCGACGACAATTTCCGTGACCGCCACGGAAGTGACTCCCTGATGACAACGATCGCCAGCGAGTTGGCCGAACGCAACGCGCGATTCCTCGAAGAGTTGCCCTCGCGCATGTGGATTCGGCGCATCTCCGTAATTGTCGAATCGAACGCTTGCGACGCCTGCTGGGTTCAACCGAAGAGCTTCGAACGAACCGACCCGCCGCCCCTGCCACACGCTCGCTGTACGCGGCGAGGCGGATGCGCCTGTTGGTACGCCGCGAGCTGCAGGTAGCGAATGGGTCTCGAATACCTGCCTCTGGCAATCTCGCTGCCGCTTGCGCTGCTGGCGCTCGACGCATTGTGCGCCGCTGCGCGTCGGTCGTAATCCGAGCCCTCTCGATCGCTACGATGCCTGAAAGCCGCGTTGCCGCCGATGCCTTCCGACATCGAGCCAACCTCCACGGCCGCGCCTCTCATGGTGCAATTGAGAGCGCAACGAACGTTCGTTCAGCTACGACGTACTCACGCGACTAAGCATGGTGTTGAAAAAGTCGGGTTTGAACTGTTATCGCTCCGACGCGATCGGAACCTGGGCCCGTTGAGCGTCCGTTATTGGTTCATCAACACCCTGTTAAATCATCACCCGCTTCGAACACGGGGTGTTCAGACATCCACCAGGTAGACGAGAATGAAACCGCACAGGCGCGACAGGGCGCGCCTCACGGCGGGTCGCGTCCCGCTTGCGTAAACTGCTGGGACGACGCAATGGAAGATCCTTACAGTTCTGCCGTTCTTGACATCTTTTCGTTGCGATCTTGTGGAACCTCTCGTAACATAGCGACATAACCGCCGCCTCGCGCCGTTCTCATGAGTGCGGCGGGCAAAAACTGACCCCGCTGTTGATTACATACGTTTGCGACGCCCCTTTCGAGGGCGCCGCATTTGTGTTCGTTTGCGAACACGCCCGGAGGAACCCCATGCGAAGGACGACAGCTCAGACCACGTTGATGCGTTCGGTCGGATTGGCGGCCGTCACGGCCATCGTCCTCACGATCGCGAGCTTCGGCTCCAGTGCGCCAGCATTCGCGCACAACGGAAACACCGATCCGACGCTCGTGCATATCTGCATCGACAGCGGCGGCGACGTCGAGATCAAGGGTCCAAGCGGCCCGAACTGCACGGCTGGCGAGACCGTCCTCCACCTCGCCCAGTCGAGCACGCAGGGTCCGGCTGGTCCGCAGGGCGCAACGGGCGCCACGGGCGCGACCGGCCCGAAGGGCGAGACGGGGTCCAAGGGCAACACCGGTTCCACCGGCCCCCAGGGGCCAAATGGCCTGAACGGCCAAAACGGCCAGAACGGACTCGTTGGCGCGACGGGACCCCAGGGACCCCAGGGCCCGCAGGGCGTGCCCGGTCCCAAGGGCGACACAGGCGCCAAGGGCAACACCGGCACGACCGGCTCAACGGGCACCCAGGGTTTCACTGGACCGAAGGGCGAGACCGGATCCAAGGGCAACACGGGCACGACAGGTTCCACGGGTAGCACGGGCAGCCAGGGCCTCACCGGTCCCAAGGGCGAGACCGGATCGAAAGGCAACACCGGAAGCACGGGCGCCACGGGCAGCTCGGGCAGCCAGGGTGTGACCGGAGCCACGGGCAACACGGGATCGAAAGGCAACACCGGGAGCACAGGCGCCACGGGCAGCCAGGGTGTGACCGGAGCCACGGGCAACACGGGATCGCAAGGCAATACCGGCGCGACGGGCTCGACAGGCGCGCAGGGCAATACCGGCGTTACCGGCAGCACCGGTGCGATCGGCGCCACCGGACCTCAAGGCGACACCGGCGCAACGGGTAACACCGGCGCGACGGGCGACACCGGCGCTAACGGCAGCACGGGCGTGACGGGTAACACCGGCGCAACGGGCGACACCGGTGCGGTCGGCGCAACCGGTCCCCAGGGCGACACGGGCGCAACCGGTAACACCGGCGCGACCGGCGACACGGGCACGACGGGCAGCACCGGCGCGACCGGCGACACGGGCACGACGGGCAGCACCGGCGCAACAGGCGACACCGGCGCGACCGGAAGCACCGGCGCAACCGGCGACACCGGCGCGATTGGCGCAACCGGACCTCAGGGCGACACCGGCGCTACTGGTAACACGGGCGCGACCGGCGACACCGGCGCAACGGGTAA
>JBBQVO010000016.1:0-31465 GCA_038211505.1 Dehalococcoidia bacterium
GATGCGCGGCTGATGCGCCGGCAACGATAATACGTTTGAGGCCAACGCCTACGCGATCGTCGTGCCGCCGCCGTCGCCCCGCAGCGCCGAGGCCAGCGCATCCGATGTCGTGCCATCGACGATGTGCGTCGCGCAGCCCGCCGCAGCCGCGGCGATCGCGGCTTCGATCTTCGGGATCATGCCGCCCTGGGCCGTGCCAACGTCGATCAGCCGCTGCGCTTCAACCACGGTCAGGTGTTCGACCAGCCGCCGCTGATCGTCGAGCACGCCGGCGACGTCGGTCAGGAAGATGAGGCGTTCGGCGCGCAACGCGGCGGCGATCGCGCCGGCGGCGGTGTCGGCGTTTGTGTTCAGCAGCTGCGCCGTCTCGGTGCCCATCTCGATGGCGATCGGCGCGATCACCGGCAGATGGCCAAGCCGAAGCAGCTCCTCGATCGCGTACGGATTCACACGCTCGATCTGGCCCACGAACTGCAATTCGTCGTCGTACCGACGCGCCTGCAGGATCAGGCTGTCGGCGCCGCTGACGCCGATCGCCGGCGCGCCAAGCGCGCTCAGTTCGGCGACGATCTGCTTGTTGACCAGACCCGCCAGCACGGCGACGACGATCTCCAGCGACGCCGCATCGGTGACGCGCAGCCCGCGCACGAACTCGGCCTTGATGCCGGCGCGCGCCAGCCAGGCGCTGACCGTCGCGCCTCCACCGTGTACGACGACGATCTGCGCGCCGTCGCGCCGCGCGGTCGCCAGATCACGCAGCGACGTGTCGTGCGCGCCCAGCGTCGAGCCGCCGAGCTTGACGACGATCGGTCGTGCGACGTCTGAGCGCGCGATCGCTGCCGAAGGGTCAGGTTGTGTAGTCACTGTTGATGTGCACGTACGCCTCGGTGAGGTCGCAACCCCACGCCGTCGCCGACGCCTTGCCGGCGGCGAGATCGATGCGCAGCAGCACCTCCTCGTTGCGAAGATAGTCGCTGGCGGCGTCTTCGTCGAAGTCGACGATGCCGCGATCGTATACCGCGATCTCGCCGAGCCAGCAGCGCGCGCGATCGAGATCGATGCTGGCGCCGCTGCGGCCGACGGCCATGAACAGCCTCCCCCAGTTCGGATCGTGGCCGTGCACCGCCGTCTTCACCAGCGGCGATGCGCTGACAGTGCGCGCCGCGGCACGCGCTTCCTTCGGCGACGCCGCGCCTTCGACGCGCACCTCGATCAGCCGCTCCGCGCCCTCGCCGTCGCGCGCCAGCATCTTCGCCATCTCGATGCAGACGTAACGCAGCGCGCGCTCGAAGGGCGCGGCGGCGGAGCGGCCGTCGTCGATCGGGTTGCCGCCGGCGGCGCCGTTGGCGAGGATCGCGACGGTGTCGCTGGTGCTGGTGTCGTTGTCGACGCTGATCATGTTCAGCGAATCGTCGACGGCGGCGCGCAACGCCGTCCGCAGGTAGCGGCGCTCGACGGGCGCGTCCGTCGTGATAAAGCAGAACATCGTCGCCATATCGGGATGGATCATGCCGGAGCCTTTGGCGACGGCGCCGATCTTGTACTCGCGGCCGCCGGCGGTGAAGCGCACGGCCATCGTCTTCGGATGCGTGTCGGTCGTGATGATCGCGCGCGCGAAATCGGGTCCACCGTTCTCGCTCAGGTTGATCCGCGGTACGGCCGCCGCGATCTTGTCCATCGGCAGCGGCTTGCCGATGATGCCGGTGCTGCCGACGATCACCTGCTCCGGCCGCACGCCGAACTTCTTGCCGACGAGCGCGCACATCTCGTTGGCGTTGGCGATGCCCGCCGCGCCGGTGCCGACGTTGGAGATGCCGGCATTGACGATGATCACCCGCGCTCGGCCGTTGCGGACGTGCTTCTGCGAGACGATCACGGCCGCGCCCTTGACCGTGCTGCGCGTGAACATCGCGGCACATGTCGCCGGCGACTCCGAGGCGAGGATGCCGACATCGAGCTTGCCCTCGCCGGCCGTCTTGATGCCCGCGTAGACGGCGCCGGCGATCCAGCCGCGCGGCGACGTCGCGCTGCCGCCCTCGATGACCGTGATGCCGGTCGTCTTCTTCGGCGCGCTCTCGTTCGAAGCGCCGTTCTTGCTCGCGCTCTTGCTGATGTTGTCCGATGACGATGGCTTCTTGCGGAGTCGCAGCTTAGGCATCAGGGAAACAGCGCCAGCGATTGCAGCCCCGCCGTCTCAGGCATCCCGCGCATCACGTTGAAGCACTGCACCGCGGCGCCCGCGGCCCCCTTGCCGAGATTATCGATCGCCGATGACACGACGACGCGGCCCGTGCGCAGATCGATCGACGGATGGACGATGCAGTAGTTCGTGCCGGCGACGTGCTTCGTCGACGGCGCGCCATCGCTGACATGAACGAAGGGCGCGTCGGCGTAGAAGTCGCGATAGATGCGCATCAGCTCGGCTCGATCGACCTCCGCGCTCGCGCCGGCGCGCAGCGTTGCGTAGCAGGTGCTGAGGATGCCGCGCGTCATTGGCGCGTAGTGCGGCACGAACGTGATCCGCGGCTCCGGCGCCTCCGCCAATAACCCCAACTCCTGCGTCATCTCCGCCAGGTGGCGATGGCCATCGAGCGCGTACGGCGCGACGTTCTCATCGGCCTCGGAGAAGTGGACATTGAGACCGAGCGCGCGGCCCGCGCCCGAGAGCCCCGTCTTCGTATCGGCGATCACGTCCGGCTCGATAATGGCGGCGGCGAACGCCGGCGCCAGCGCGAGGATCGCGCCCGTCGAGTGGCACCCCGGCACCGCGACCAACTTCGTCGCCGCGATCGCCTCGCGATGCAGCTCCGGCAGCCCGAAGACCGCCGTCGCCAGCAGCTCCGGCGCAGGATGCGTCACCTTGTACGCCGCCTCATACGCATCGACGCGTTTCAAGCGAAAGTCGGCGCTGAGATCGATGATCGGCAGTCCGCGTTCGATTAGCGGCAGCAACTGCTCCGCCGCCGCCGCATGCGGCAGCGCCGAAAACACGACATCGGGCATCGCCCGGTCGAGCGACTCCTCGATCGGCAGATCGATGGCGAACAGATGCGGAAACACGTCAGCCAGCCGCTTGCCGGCGGCGCTGCGGCCAGTGACGGCGACCAAATCGGCATCCGGATGCCCGTGCAGCAGCCGCGCCAGCTCGCTGCCCACGTACCCCGTCACATTCAGGATGCCAACCGTCGTCGCCATAGGCAGACAGGGTAGCGAGCGAGGCGAACCGGCGCGAGAACCGCCGCTTCACGTTGTCTCCCACGAAGAGACACGAAGGGACACGAAGACAGACGATCCACAGAGGACACAGAGATCACAGAGGGTGGCGCGGCGCGTGAGAACGGGGGCCGGTCGCGCCCTACGACGATCATTGTGCTGACCGACCAGGGCGCGGCGAGCAGCGCGTCTACGTGTACCCGTGATCGACGTCGACGGGCAATTGCGTCTACACCTTCCAGGCGACGGGCATGTGCTTGATGCCGTTGATGAAGTTCGAGCGCAGGCGCTGCACCGGCGCATTCAGTTCCAGCGCCGGCAGGCGTGCGAGTAACTCTTCAAACATGCAGCGGATCTCGAGGCGGGCGAGGCTCGCGCCGAGGCAGAAGTGGGGGCCGCCGCCACCGAACGCCATATGCGGGTTCGGCGACCGGCTGATGTCGAAGACGTCGGCGCGCTCGAAGATCGACTCGTCGCGGTTGCCGGACGGGTAGTACATCGCCACCTTCTCGCCCTCACGCATCCGCACGCCGCCGATCTCGGCGTCGCGCTGTAGCGTGCGGCGGAAGTAGATCAGCGGCGACACCCAGCGCAGAAACTCCTCGACCGCCGTCGGAATCAGCGCCGGATCGTCGAGTAGCCGCTGACGCTGCTCCGGGTGCTCGATCAGCGCCAGCATCGCGCCCGAGATCAGGTTGCGTGTCGTCTCGTTGCCGGCGACGGCGAGCAGGATGAAGAAGCCGTCGAAGTCGGCCTCGGCGAGTCGATCGCCATCGACCTCCGCGCCCATCAGGATGCTGACGATGTCCGCCTTTGGATGCGCCTTCCGCTCCGTCGCGAGGCCGTGCGCGTACATAAACATCTCCGTCGCCGCGATGCGTCCATCTTCGGCCGACGTGTTGAACTCCGCATCGTCGAAACCGATCAGCCGGTTGCTCCAGTCGAAGAGCTTCGCGTGATCTTCCTCCGGCACGCCAAGCATCTCGGCGATCACGGCAAGCGGCAGCTGTGCGGCGATGTCCGTCACGAAGTCGCACGATCCGCGCGCGATGACGCCGTCGACGATACGCTTCGTGATCTCGCGCACGTGCGGCTCCAGCTGCGCCACGATCTTCGGCGTGAAGCCCGTGCTGACGAGCTTGCGATACTTCGTGTGCTTCGGCGGATCCATGTTGATCATGATCGTGCGGATGATCGCCATCGCGTCTTCCGGCAGATCTTCGATGTTCGTGCCGCCGCGCTCCGACGAGAACGCCTGCGCGTCGGACGAGATCGTGACGATATCCTCGTACCGCGTCAGCGCCCAGTAACCCGGACCTTCGGCGGGCTCCGCCTGCCGGTACACCGGCTGCTCCCGCCGCAACATCGCGAAGACATCATGCGGCATCGACGACGAGTACGTGTCCGGCGAGTAGAGGTCGAAGTCGGTGGCGATCGTCATCTCAGCTCCTGGCGTGGTTAGCGGGTCCGGCGGTCGTACACGCGGATCACATCAAACGACGGCGCGGTTGTCAATCGACAGATTGCCCGGGCTGTGATCAGGCACTCCCCCGAGCGTGGGTTGTACTTCAACCACGCCGGGTGGGTGCAGGCTGCGTCCGCCGGCTACGGTCCGTGTCCGTCGAGGTTGGCCCACCGCCGATCACATAGCGCGACGCGCCGCCGCTTCCTACACTGCCGCTCTAACGCAGAGACGTACCACGCGAAGGAGCATGACGATGGCAGACATCCGCGATCTCGCCGAGCGCTTGTGGAACGGCACGCTCGAGTCCTCCGAGGCGCACCCGGTCACGGCGCAGTACACGGAAGGTCAGGAGATCCTCGGCGGCGTGCTGTTCTATAAGGGCTTCGCCAGCGTCAACACGATCGATACCGGCGACGATCTCGTGATGCTCGACACCGGCGCTGTCACCGACACCAACAAAGTCTTCGAGGCGGTGCGCAAGTGGCGGCCGCAGTCGCGTCTCGCGGCGGCTGTCTTCTCGCATCATCACGTCGACCACATCTTCGGCGTCGGCCCGTTCGAGCGTGAGGCCGACGAGAAGCATCTGCCGCGGCCGCTCGTCTACGGCCACGCCGGCCTCGGCCCCAACTTCGATCGCTACAAGAAAACGCGCGGCTGGAACGGCGCCATCAACGTCCGCCAGTTCGCCTTCCCCGTGCAGCGCTTCGCCTGGCCGGAGCACTACCGCTATCCGGACGTCACCTACCACGATCGCCTGACGTTCCGCAGCGGCGCGCTCACCTTCGAGCTGCATCACGCGCGCGGCGAGACGGACGACGCGACGTGGACGTGGATCCCCGAGAAGAAGCTGCTCGCGCCGGGCGATCTCTTCATCTGGGCCGCCTCCAACGCCGGCAACCCGCAGAAGGTGCAGCGCTACGCAGGCGAGTGGGCGGCGGCGCTGCGCGAGATGTGCTCGCTCGGCGCCGACACGCTGATCCCCGGCCACGGCATGCCGATCTTCGGCGCCGATCGCATCCGCACCGCGCTCACCGACACCGCCGACCTACTGGAGTCACTTGAAGCGCAGGTGCTGGCGCTGATGAACGCCGGCGCGCCGCTCGATCGCGTGCTGCACGAAGTCGTCATGCCGCAGCATCTGCTGGATAAGCCGTACCTGAAGCCGGTGTACGACCACCCGCAGTTCATCCTGCGCAACATCTGGCGGCTGTACGGCGGCTGGTACGACGGCGAGCCAGACAACCTGTTGCCGGCGCCCCGGGCCGAGCAGGCGCGTGAGTGGGTGGACCTCGCCGGCGGCCTCGATCGCGTCCTCGAGCGCGCAGCGAAGCTGATGACCGACGGCAATCTGCGCCTCGCCTGCCACATCATCGAGTACGCCGTGCTCGCCGCGCCGTCGTCGAGCGAAGCGCACGCGCTGCGCGCCGACATCTACGCCGCGCGCTCGAAGGGCGAAGAGTCGTCCATGTCGCGCAACATCCTCAACCACGCCGCCCTCGCCAGCCGCGAAGGCAAGCGCGATCTGGCGGGGGAGTACTAGCTCGGGACGGAAAGCGTGGCGTAATTGAGAATGGGGCGTGTGCGCGGGATGCGGCGCAGTATGAGGCTGAGGGTGGAGGATGGATGGTGGAGGGTGGAGACTCGAGACCGGAGACCGGAGACCGGAGACTGGAAGCATGTAGCGCGGGCTTTTCAGCCCGCGCGGGGTAGCTTCGACGCTGACCGCTCAACGCACCGACTCTGGAAACTGGATCCTCGAGCTCGCGGGTCGAGACCGACGTGGTTGAGAGCCAATCCCGAACAGCCAACCGACAACACCCAACCGCCAACGCCAGGACACGTTGAACATTCACCTCATGTAGCGCGGGCGTTTCAGCCCGCGCGGGGTAGCTTCGACGTTGACCGGTTTCGACGCTCCTGGGCCAATCGCCAACAACCAACAGCCAACCGCCCGGCTACGGCAGCGGGACGCCGTTGTACGTCAGATCATCATCACCGGCGAAGACATCGGTTGTGAGGTTGGCGAGGGCGACGATCGGGCGGTCGGACTCGAGGATCGCTGTGCCGGCGAAGCCGTTGGGGAGGATGTCTTCGAGCGACTGGAACGTCGTGAATTCGCGGAAGGCGTGCTGGCAGTACGAGGCTTCGCCGTTCGGCAGATCGAGCCCCTTGTAGCGGATGCAGACGTTGGCCTCGCCGCCGTCGGCGACGAGTACACGGAACCACGAGTTCCAGCCGTTGCGGCCGTTGATCGAGCCATAGTTCTTGTTCAGCACCGGCAGCAGCACCTTCGTCGCGCCATCCTCGGGCCGGAAGCCGCGATAGTTGGTGAAGGTATCGGCGAAGCGCGTGCCGCGGCTCGTGATGACGCCGATCGGTTGCGTCGACGTCAGTCGCGCCGTGCCCACGAACGCATGCGGCAGCGCGTCGCCGGGCGCGAGGCAGTTACTGTAGTCGTCGGCTTCCTGAAAGCACAGACGGGCGCCGTTGATCGTCATGGTGTTCTGTTTTGCAACGAAGGCGTTGTCGTGATCGAGGTCGAACCCCTCGAAGCGAATCGTTACCTGCGCCGGCCGCGACGGATCCTTGTTCTCGATCTGGAAGCGCGTGCTGAAGCCATTCGACGGCCCGACTTCGCGATCGACCAGCGGCAGCAGCACCGTCGTGCTCATCTCGAGGTTATCGAGCGCGCGATACGACGCGAACGGGTTGGAGATGCTGTTCCACGTGTCAGCCGTCGCCGTCAGCAACTGCTGCTCCGGCGGAACATTCTGCGCGTTCTTCGACGTCTCGATGCGCACGGAGCCGGTGAAGTTCGCCGGCACACCGAAGGTATCGGGACCGCGGAAGAGCGTGCCGTGCGGCGCGATCGGCCGGCCGCCATTCGGGCAGCCGGACTGCTTCGCGGCGTTCTTCGTGCCGGGCTTATAGGGATCCCAGGCGATCTCGCCGTCGGTGGCGTTGCTGAGGTACGTCAACGTCACGCAGGCGGTTCCGTCGGTGAGATTCTCGACAGCGAAGCGGCCGTTCCAGTCGTTGAACGGGCCGTCCTGATTGGCGATCAGCGGCAGATACATGCGGCTCGATCCGGCGAGGATCGTCGTCGTGTCGCCGTCGATCATGAAGGCGTCGCCGCGGCGGATGTCCTTCGCCTGCAGCGCGACGATCGGCTGATCGCTCTCGACGACGGCGGAGCCTTTGTAGCCGGATGGCAACGCATCGTTTTGGCTCTGGAAGAACGTCCACCCCTGACCGGGGCCGAGCGCCGGGCAGGCCAGCGACGGGCAAGCGTCCTGCGACAGCTGGGCGCCGCTCTCGTCGTAGTAGGTGACGATCACGCTGGCGTCGTTGCCGCCGATGTTCTGGACGCGCACCCACGAATTCTCGATACCGAACGTGAACGACGGCAGCTGGGCCGTCGCCGAAGCTTCAGGCGCCGCTCGCAGCGATGCCGCGCCTGCGGACGCGAGGGTGGATATGAAGAGGACTGCGAGTGCGAGCACCGGTAATCGCGCTCGCCGCAGCCCACCAGGACGAAGAAACAGAAATCGCACAGGAGTTCGCCACATGTCGGATCCTTCCGCCCCGCCGCACCACGCGCGAATTGTACGAAGCGGGGATCGACGCGGTCAACCGGGGGTGTTCGCCGTTTCGGAAGGCGCGTGATGGCGGTTGTTGGAGCGTCGCCGGTTCGGGACGAGGTTGGAGGTTGGATGTTGGAGGCTGGATCGCCGTCGTCCAGCATCCAGCATCCAGCATCCAGCTTCCAGCTTCCATCGCGAGAAGGCGGACCTGCAAACGGACACGCACCTTGTTTACGCGCCAGACGATCAGGGCGTATGATGGACGCCGATCGATGCATTGATGCGAGGAGGGATCGTGGCTACCTACGTCATTCTCTACAACTTCACGGCCGAGGGCGCGAAGAACATTCGTGACAGCATCAAGCGCGCGGGACGCATCCGCCAGGACAACGCGCGCGTCGGATTCAAGATCAAGGATGTCTACTGGCTGCAGGCCGGCTACGACATGATGGCGATCGTCGAAGCGCCTTCGGAGGAAGCGATGATGGGCGCGATGCTGAACATCGTCGCCGCCGGTAACGTCACCAGCACGACGATGCGCGCCTTCGACGCGATGGAGATGTCGAAGATCCTCGCACAGACGCTGCCGCTGCACGACGACGGCGAGGCGGCGACGACGAAGCGCGCCGGCGCGAAGAAGGCGGCGACGAAGAAGTAGCGGCGTTCCTTTCGCAGAGAAAACGTCAAACAGCAAACAGCAAAGGGTCGACGACCGTGGCTCCTACCTGCCCGGTTGACCGCCGCTACCCGCGGCCGGCCGCAGGCCACGGCCACAATCCGAGAACGTAGGGACGCAGCTTTAGCTCCGTCCGTGTCCGAGTTGGCCGCGAAGGCACTTCTTCATGTTCGCCCTCAGACGCCGTGGCGCTCTTCGAATGCGCGGAGTTCTGGCGCAGCAAGGGTCAGACAGCAAAGAGCAAAATGACAGGGTAACTGCGTTCAGGATGACAAAAGCGCCACCGCGTTCAAGATGACACGGGTTACGCACCGTGGCGTTCTTCGAACGCGCGGAGTTCTGGCACGCCGACGATCTCTTCGAACTCGTGGAAGCCGACGAGATCGCTCGTGACGCCGGCCGTTGTCTTCGTTCTGTGCAGCTCATCGAAGACGGCGGCGATCGCTTTCGTCGCGGCGAAGAGCGCGCTGAGCGGGAAGACGACCATCTTGTAGCCCAGCTCCTGCAGCTCGGCCGTCGTCAGCAGCGGCGTCTTGCCGCCCTCGATCATGTTGGCGAAGAGCGGCCGATCGGGGATCGCCGCCTTGACGGCGCGCAGCTCGTCGACGCTCTGCGGCGCTTCAACGAAGACAACGTCAGCGTCGGCATCGCGGTACATGCGGCCGCGCGCGATCGCTTCATCGAGGCCGAGCGGCGCGCGCGCGTCGGTTCGCGCGATGATCACCAGATCGTCATCGCCACGCGCTTCGATCGCCGCGCGCAGCTTCGCCGCATGCTCTCCGGCGGCGATCACCTTCTTCCCCTCGAAGTGGCCGCACTTCTTCGGCCACAGTTGATCCTCGAGGATGATCGCGGCCGCTCCGGCGGCGATGCACTCGCGGACGGTGCGGGCGACGTTCAGCGGGTTGCCGTAGCCAGTATCCATATCGGCGACGACCGGCACCGTCACCGCGGCGACGATGTGTCGCACGCGATCGATCGTTTCGGTCTGCGTCAGCAGTCCGAAGTCCGGCTGCCCCAGTGTCGCCGCGCTGATCCCGAATCCCGTCGTGAAGAGCGCGTTGAAACCGGCACGCTCGGCGAGCCGCGCGGAAAGCGCGTCGTAAGCGCCGGGCAACGTGATGATGTCCGGCGCGTCGAGCAGCCTTCGGAGGGTGGTGGATGCGCGCATTGGTGAGGATCCTAGCGGATAGCGGATAGCGGATAGCTGATAGCTGATGGCGGATAGCGCGATATGCGATGTCAGCCTGTTCTTTTGGCCGCGTGAAGTTGGGCGGTGAGGGCCATCTGGCCTACGTGCTCGCGGAGATGTTCGAGCGCGTGCGCGAGCGCCCAGGCGGCAGCGACGTGGTCCGGGCGATTACCAGCGGCGCCTTCGGCGGGGCTTGGGCGCACGTGCGTCTTGCGCGCGACGCTCCAGTCCTCGACGCGCGCGTCATCGAGCAGCGCCTCGCAGTCCGCGCGCGCCTGATCGACGACCGCGATCAAGTGCGCCGCGCCCTCGGCCGTCGCCGCGAACTCTGATGCGCGGTCACGCGCCGGCAGTGGCGCGCCTGTCGCGACGGCAAACCACGATCGTGTGCTGTGCATCGAATGCACGGCGAGGACGGCGATCGAATTCGTGTCGTCGCCTGCCGGGCGATCATTCAGCATGCCGGCAGGCGATGCCTCGATCGCAGCGCGGATGTCGACGACCGCCTCGCCAAGAATCTCGCGAGCCGCCGCGATCCAGGGGTCGGTTTCTGACGCCACTATCTCCGCCTTTCGCTCGGCGGCAGGATACCGATTGCGGACCAGTAAGACCCCGCATGACCGGGGTGTGCACCCAAAACTGTCATTGCCTCGAACGTCTCCCGTTCGCAGCTTCAAATCGTCGAACGAGGCCCCCTCTCCCCTAGTGGGAGAGGGGTGGCCGGAGGCCGGGGTGAGGGTCGTCGGCGGCGATCGATGCCGCGACTTATCATCCTCGTGTGTGCGCCCCGCAGGCGCCCATGTACGATTCTGAGCGAAGCGAAGAATGACACTGTTCCAAACGGATAGTCCATTCGTACCTGCCTCCGCTGCCACGGCGCGAGTACGCTCACGGCATGGATATCGAAGACGTGTGGCGGCTCGATGCGACGGCGCAGGCGGCGCTCCTGCGCGCACACGACGTGACGGCGAGCGAGCTCGTTGACGCGGCGATCCGTCGCATCGAGCCCCTGAACCCGGCGATCAACGCCGTGATCACGAACCTGTACGACGATGCGATCGCCGCCGCGCGCGCGACGATATCGTCCGACGCGCCGCCGATCGAGGTGGCGCGCGAGACGATAGCGTCCGACGCGCCACCGATCGAGGTGGCGAGCGACGCGATAGCGGCAGACGCGCCATTCGCTGGCGTCCCGATGCTCGTGAAGGACGCGTCGCTCGAGATCGAGGGGACGCCGCACTACGTCGGCACGCGGCTGTTGCGCGATCTTCGGTATCGATCGTCGCGCACGACGGAGCTGGCGCGACGGTTCCGCGCCGCCGGCTTCATCTTCGCCGGCAAGACGAACGTGCCGGAGCTATCAACAGGAATCTCGACCGAGCCCTTGGCGTTCGGGCCGACGCGGAACCCGTGGTCGCTCGACCGCACCGTCGGTGGATCGAGCGGCGGTTCCGCGGCGGCCGTCGCCGCGGGCATGATCTCGATCGCGCACGGCGCCGACGGCACGGGCTCACTCCGCTACCCCGCGGCCTGCTGCGGCGTCGTGACGCTCAAGCCGTCGCGAGGGCTGGTGCCGACGACGCCGGGCGCCGGGCTGCGTGATGATCTGCAAGTCTGGGCGGAGTTCGTGCTTGCGCGATCGGTACGCGATCTCGCCGGCATGCTCGATGCCGTCGCCAATCGCGATCGCGCGAACGCCGATGGCTACGCCGCCGCGCTCGGTGCCCGCATTCCGCGTCTGCGCGTCGGCCTGCTCACACACGATGCGATGGCGGGGGCCGCCGTCGACGCGGAGTGCGTCGCGGCGGTGGAGAAGACGGGGGCGTTGCTCGCGTCGCTCGGCCACGACGTTGAGGTGTCGCATCCGGCGGCGCTCGACGGCATCTTCCGCCGGACCTTGAAGGCGATCGTGACGGTGGTTGCGCACGTGCGGTACGAGCAGTTTTGCTGGCTGGCTTCGATCGCCGGACGCGAGCTGACGCAGGAAGATGTCGACCAGCAGCTCGTGACGGCCGATGATCTCGCGCGATTGCCGATGAGCGCGGCCGAGGCGGAGGCGGCGATCACGCGCGAGATGGAGCCGATCAACGACTGGTGGCGGGACGGCCACGACATTCTGGTGACCCCAGTACTGCTGCAACCGCCATGGCTGCTGGGTCTGAGTGGCGGCGCGAGCGATGCAGGCGCGTTTCCTGGTCCGTTTAGCTTCACCGGTCAGCCCGCCATGTCCGTGCCGATGCACTGGACGCCCGGCGGCCTCCCCGTCGGCGTGCAGATCGTCGCCGCGCGCGGCCGCGACGATCTCGTCCTGCAAGTCGCCGCCCAGCTCGAAGCCGCACAGCCGTGGGCCGATCGCTGGCCGCCAATCGCGATCGCGACGCAAGCATGAGCGCGCAACGACCGCGGTAGCGGCGCGGCGTTGACCCACGGAGCAGGACTCGGCGGGGTTAAGGCATCTGTAGCGTGGGCTTTCCAGCCCGCGCGGGGGAGCGACGACGACGCCCCGTTCGAGTAGCCGCACGTCCGTGCGATGAGGTTCGCGCCGCTACCGCGTGAGCTCGTTGACCGCCGTCGCGATCGCGACAAGATCATCGTCCGACAGCGACGGATGCACCGGCAGCGATAGCACCTGATCCGCGAGCCGCTGCGCCACCGGCAATTCGAGATCTCCGTAACCGAGTCGCCGGTACAGCGGCTGCCGGTGGATCGGCGTCGGATAGAAGACACCGGTCTCGATGCCGCGATCACGCAGCGCCGCCAGGAGCGTGTCCCGTGCGTCGCGTCCCGCGCGCACGCGGATCGTGTACTGGTGCCAGACATGAGTGCCGCGCGAAGACTCCCCGGGCGTCATGATCGCCTCGTTGCCGGCGAGCAGTTCGGTGAGACGCGCGGCGTTCGCCCGACGCTGGTCGTTGCGGCCGTCGATCTTCGGCAGCTGCGCGTTGCCGAGCGCGGCGGCGATCTCCGTCATGCGATAGTTATAGCCGGCGTCCTCGGTGACGTAGCGTGTACGCTCGCCCTGCGATCGCAGCATACGCGCGCGATCCGCGATGCCGGCGTCGTCGGTCGTGATCATGCCGCCCTCGCCCGTCGTGAGATTCTTCGTCGCGTAAAACGAGAAGCAGCCCGTGCCGAACGATCCGCACTTCCGCCCGCCGATCGTCGCGCCGACGGCCTGCGCCGTATCTTCGATCAGCGCGATGCCGCGCTCGGCGCACAACGCCGCGATCGCCTCGACGTCACACGCCTGCCCGTAGAGATGCACGACGACGACCGCGCGCGTCGCGGGCGTGATCGCCGCTTCGACCTGCGCCGGATCGATGTTGAAGTCGCCGACGCGCACATCGACGAACACGGGCCGCGCGCCGGCCAGCAGCGCCGTATTCGCCGTCGCGGCGAAGCTGAACGCCGGCACGATCACTTCGCGCTGTTGGCTGTTGGCTGTTGGCTGTTGGCTATTCTCATACGATGGAGCGATGCCGTGCGCGAGCAACGCCAGATGCAACGCAGCCGTCCCGCTGTTGACGGCGACCGCATGCTTCGTGCCGATGTACGCCGCGAACACCTGCTCGAACGCCGCAACGCGCGGCCCCTGCGCCAGCTGCCCCGACTCCAGTGCATCAAGCACCGCGCGCTTGTCGTCGTCATCGATGATCGGGTGTGCGAGCTTAATCATCTTCCGAAGTGTTCACCACAGAGACACAGAGGCACAGAGCTTTGTTTCGCGGCGTCGTGAGAGTCCGCCGCGAACATGCAACGGCCGAGCGAAGCCGTAGCGCTTTGTCGTTGTTGATGCGGCGATCGTTCTCGTTGGTGAGTTCGCCGGACACACCCTAGCCGTCGTCCCCCGCGCGGAGGGAGAGCATCAGTCTGTTGCGAGACACGAGTGGCCATCGTCCCGCCAAATCTCTGTGCTCTGTGCCTCTGTGGTGAAACTTCTAGCGAACAGCATCACCCGGCACGATGTCGCCGCCGTCTGACGCGCCGGTGGCGAGCATCATTCCCACACCAGCTATCAGCCTCGCCCGGACCCCACAAAAACCTCTGTGCCTCTGTGCCTGCCCTGAAAATAGACTCAAGGCGGGTCGCCAATCCGAATCAAACTCCCCTTCCCGCGTCGGGAAGGGGCTGGGGGTTAAGTTGCTCGGTCGCGACGGAGGTCCGTATTTTCATCGGCGGGGGTGAGGCGCCGCGTCATGAAAACTCTGCAATGAACCTTCTATCGATCAGAATCACCCGCTGATCTCGCCGAGGTGAAACGGGCGATCGCAGTTGGCGCAGTGGTACATGTGCGTCTCCGTCGTGTCGAGCGGGCGGCCGCAGACGCACGCCCAGCCGGCGATGCGCGCTGGATTGCCGCGAACGATCGCGTGCGCCGGCACGTTCGCCGTCACGACGGCGCCGGCGCCGATCATCGACCAGACCCCGATCGTCACGCCCGGCAGCACGACAGCGCCGGCGCCGATCGACGCGCCGTGTAGCACGCGCGTCGGCTCGACGATCCAGTCGTCGTCCGTTTTCACACTACCGTCGGGGTTGACCGCGCGCGGAAAGCGATCGTTGGCGAAGACGGCATGCGGGCCGATGAACACGGCGTCCTCGACGGTCACGCCGTGAAACAGCGACGCGCGATTCTGGATCTTGCAGCGATCGCCGACGATCACGCCCGCGTCGATGTACACGCCCTTGCCGAGCACGCAATCGCGCCCGATGCGCGCGCCCTCCCGCACCTGCGCCTCATGCCACACGCGCGTCCCGTCGCCGATCTGCGCGTCGGGTGCAACGTCGGCGGTCTGATGAATCGTCGTTGTCATGAGACACCTCGACTTTCGAGCCGATCGTCGTGGGATGCCCCTCTCCACAGCGTGGAGAGGGTGGCCGAAGGCCGGTGAGGTGCGCGGCCGAACAAGATTCTTCCGTCACTGCGTTCTGGACAATGTCGCTACGCTCAGAATGACAGTGTTACCGTCAGAATGACAGCCGCGCAATCCGAACGCTTCATAGTCACGCCTCGAGCGCCGCGACCATCTTCTCCGCCGCATGCCCGTCGCCAAACACCGGCGGCGGATCGCCGGCCGGCCGGGGGAGGCGGGCGGCGGCGACGATGCGTTCGGCGTCGGCGCCGGCGAGGATGTTCCAGCCATCGACGAGCGTCTCGATCCACTCCGTCTCGTCGCGCAGCGAGACGCACGGCACGCCGAAGAGATACGACTCCTTCTGTACTCCGCCGGAGTCCGTGAGTACCACGCGCGCGTTCTGCTCCAATGCCAGCATGTCGAGGTAGCCGACCGGATCGATGATCCGCACCGGCGGTTCGACTTCGATGTCCGTGCCCATCAGCGCCGCCTTCGTCCGCGGGTGCAACGGCACGATGACCGTCTCGTGCAGCAGCGTCAGCGCGTCGAAGATCTCCGCCAGCCGCGCCGGATCGTCGGTGTTCGCGGCGCGATGGATCGTCGCCAGCACGTAGCCGCCTCGATGGAGCGACAGGTCGCGCAACACCGTCGACTTCTCCGCCGCGACGGCGGCATAGCGCAACAGCGCGTCGTACATGATGTCGCCGGTCATGTAGATCGCGGGCCGAGTAACCTCTTTCGCAATCGGATCCTCCTCGCCACGTCGTGGAGAGGGGGTGGCCGGAGGCCGGGGGTGATGTGTCACGAACCCTTCTCGCCGCAAATTCTCGACCGCGTTCTCCGTCGGTGCGAAGAGATACGTTGAGATGCGATCGGCGACGATGCGGTTGATCTCCTCCGGCATGTCGCGGACGAAGCTGCGGAGGCCGGCTTCGACGTGCGCGACGGGGATGCCGAGCTTGGCGGCGGCGAGGGCGCCGGCGAGTGTGCTGTTCGTGTCGCCATAGATCACGACGACGTCCGGCGACTCGCGGCGCATGATCGCTTCCAGCCGCTCGAGCATCTGCGCCGTCTGCCAGCCGTGGCTGCCGGAGCCGACGCCGAGATGATGATCAGGCGCGGGAAGCCCGAGCTCGTCGAAGAAGACGTCCGACATCTGCATGTCATAGTGCTGCCCGGTGTGCACCAGGATCTCCGTATGTCGCTCGCGCACAACGCGCGAAAACGCGGCTGCCTTGATGAACTGCGGCCGCGCCCCGACGACGGTGAGGAGTTTCATCGCCGGCTCGCGCCGTCGATGGACAGACAACAGACAACAGACGACAGAGCAAGCATGTCACTCGTGCTGTTGTCTGTTGTCTGTGGTCTGTTCTCCAACGCCGCCATCACTGCTGCGATGACGCGCGCTCGCCGATCCGCGCTTCGCCGGTGTCGCGGAGGTCGATGCGGGCGAGGGCTTGGAGGCGGGCGGCGATTTCGTCGCGGGTGCGGGGGAGGTTGCCGGCGAGCTCTTCGATCTTTGCGACGAGCTCGTCGCGCGTGACGGTCGGGCGGCCCTGCGTCAGGTGAATCTTCGGGTGGTGCGTGTTGAGCAGCTTCTCGCCGGCGCCGACGAGCTCCTCATGCAGCTTTTCGCCCGGCCGCAGCCCCGTGTAGACGATCTGGATATCGCGTCCGGGCTCCAGACCTTTGAGGCGGATCATCTTCTCGGCGAGTTCGGCGGTGCGGATCGGCTCGCCCATATCGAGAATGAAGATCTGCGCCTGCGCCGCGAACGACGCCGCCTGGATGACGAGCGCCGCCGCCTCTTCGACCGCCATCTGGAAGCGCGTTGTATCCGGATCAGTGAGCAGCACCGGCCCGCCGCGCTCGATCTGTCGCAGGAACAACGGCACGACGCTACCCCGGCTACCCATGACGTTACCGAAGCGTACTGCCGCGAACGTCGTGCCGCTGCCCTGCCCGAACGCGCTGACCAGCAGCTCGCCAATGCGCTTCGTCGCGCCGTAGACGTTGTCGGGGTTGACGGCTTTGTCGGTCGAGACGAGCACCATCTTCGCCGCGGCAACGTCGCTCGATGCCGCGCAGACGTTGAGCGTGCCGACGACGTTCGCGCGCAGCGCCGCGTCCGGGTGCTCCTCCATGACGGGGATGTGCTTGTATGCCGCCGCGTGAAAGACCACATCAGGACGGGCAGCGGCGAATGTGCGATCGACCTGCGCGCGCGCCGAGACGTCGCACAGCCAGATGCGGATGCGCGCGTCGACCTCCTCCATCTCCTCCGCTTCGAGATCGCGCTGCAGGTCGTACAGTCCCGTCTCGTTGACATCGACGAGATGCAGCGTCGCCGGCCCGAAGGCGAACACCTGGCGCGCCAGCTCCGACGCGATGAAGCCCGCTGCGCCGGTGATCAGCACCGACTTGCCGCGGATCGTCGCGGCGCACAGTTCGGCATCGATCTCCACCTGCTCGCGGCCGAGCAGGTCGTCGACAGTGACTTCGCGCAGTTGCGCCGCGGTCGCCTCGTTGCGGACGAGGTCGCGCAGGCCCGGCACCGTGCGCACGGTGATCCGCGCCGTCTGGCAGATGCCGACGATCTCGCGAATGATCGCGCCCGACGCCGACGGGATCGCCAGCGCGACGAGGTCGACGCGCTTGCGCGCGCAGATCGCTGGAATGTCGAAGCGATCGCCGAGCACGGTGACGGAGTGGATGCGGACGCCGCGCAGTCGCCGATCGTCGTCGATGAAGCCCACGGGGCGGTACTGCCAGCGGCGGTTCTGCACGAACTCGCGCGCCAGCAGCTGTCCCGTGTGCCCGGCGCCGACGATCAGCACGTTTTTCACGCCGGCGTCGTAGCCGCCCCACGGGTTGCGCGAGGCCCACAGCCGCGGCCAGAACTTGATGCCGCCCATCGCGATCAGCATCAGCGCCGGCGCCACGACGTTCACCGTCAGCGGGATGTGCCGCGGGCTGAGAAAGGCGTTGATCGCGAAAAGGAAGATACCGACGACGCCGACCGACAGCGCCAGGTTAAAACCGTCGACGATGCCGGCGTACTTCCACGATGTCTTGTAGATGCGAAAGAAGTAGTGGCCCGTGAGATGCGCGATGGCAATGAACCACGACACCGCGAGGAAGAACTTGATCGATACCGCCGGAACGTCGCCATCGAACCGCAGCGCCAGCGCCGCCGCATACGCGGCGATCACCACCGCCGCATCGAGCAGCAGCATCGGCGTGATCCGGATCGCTTCGCGAATGACAGGCGGGACTCGTGTCACGCCGAATAGCATATCGCAAGTAGATTGGGTTGTGGGTGCGTGCGGGCGGCCCGCTGCGGGTTGTGGGCGTGACCTGCTGATGAGGTGCCGATATACGGGGTTAGGGTGCTGGTATCTTGCGGAATGTCGATTCGGCGTATGAACTGGCTCGTTGCGTTCGGTTGCGGCGCGAGTACGCTCACGACCGCGTTCGCTTGCGGCGGCGGGTCGACCGCGATGCATCCTCAGTCCGTCGTCGACGACGAATGTACGAATGGCGCGACGGCGACCGCGATCGTCGCGACGAATGTGGTGGCGCTCACGCCCAATCCGTCGGCCACGCGCGTACCGTTCCGATTCGTCGACAACGATGTCGAATGCCGTATCCAGAAGGCGCTGCTGACGCTCGACGATCTGCCGCCGGGCTGGTCAGACTCGGGTTTCGGGAGCGAGGACGGCGCGGCCAGAGTGTACGGCGATCAGACTGGCCAATGCGGCGTTTCCCTCGCGCGACTGGACGCCGGGCTTCGCAACGATTTCAAGCTCGATGGTCCGAGCGGCTCCCGATCATCCGCAATGGCTTCCGCCGAGATCCTCCGCTTTCAGCATGAGGCTGCAGATCAGTTCATGCAGGCGCTGCGACTGAACTGTTCGAAGATGTCGTCGTATTCTGCCCTTGATACGTTCCGGACGTACGGCGACGACACCTATGCGTTCCGCGAAGAATTCCACTCCGCGCGACCCGACGATAGCTCTGGAGTCGAGATCGATATCCGCCATGGTGACGTGGTCGAACACCTCACGCTGGGCGTTATTGGCACTGGCGCCGGACAGCCCGATGTCGCCGCGATCACGGGTGTTGCTGACGCGAAACTATCGTCGTCGCAGGCGCGGCTGCAGCCGACTCCCAACCCGCGTGCCGTCGCCCAATCAACGCTCGATCCGGACGGCACTCAGGCGATCTTGACGAGCGCCCTTCCGAAACTCGCGGATCTGCCACGCGGCTTCGTGCCCCACGCCTCCGACCGAAGCGCCGACACGGATCTGGTTGACGTCTGCCATGCGGGAGCGGACCTTCCCCGCCGCCAGCGCGGCTCGGCCGGAAGTTTCAGCGGCGGCAGCTTTTCGAAACCCACCGCGGCGATATCCGTGCTGTTGTACGATCGCGTCGCCGCGGAGAAGGTGATGCGCACGTTCAGCGACGGGGCCTTGTTCAAGGACGGTTGTGGCGGGACTGTTCGCACCGTCGATGTCATATGGACGTTCGAGAAGCTCAGCCTTCCGACAATCGGAGATGAGAGCGTTGCCTGGCGCGCGACAGCAGCCCATGTCGTCTCAAAAGGATTCGATGCCGACACTCCGACAATCGGCGACATCAAGCTGTCCTTCATCGTTTTGCGACGTCAGCACCTTGTCGGGGTGGTCGCGTTCGCCACGGACTATCGACCCGGCGAGCAGGACTTTCTTTCGACGATCTCGATCGATCAACTGACGAGCTTGGCGCGCACCGTCGATCGGAACTTGGCCGAGATTGTCGATCGTGTGAAGCCCGAATAGTCACGACCCAGGCAACAACGCCCCCGCCGCGCGCAATCCCCGCTGCAGCGCACCCAGATCCACATCCTGCACCGACGATGACGCGCGGAGCGCCTGCGCCGCGGCGATGCCGGCGGCTTCGCCGGTGGCGAAGGCGGGCGGGATCTCTTTCGTCGCGTGGTGGACGCGGTGGTCGACGCTGATGCAGCGGCCGGCGACGAGGAGGTTCGACGTGCGGCGCGGCAGCAGGCTCCGATACGGGATGTGGTAGACGGCGCCGTACTTCGTCCAATGACCCGTCGTGGCGATCGTGTCGTCGAAGATCGTGCCGGCGTCATCGCGCGCCAGCGTGTAGGCGCCGTTGAGGCGACGCGACTCCGTGACGCCGAGCGTCAGCGCGACGTCGCTAAGGTACGCGTCTTCGAAGCCGGGCACCTGGGAGCGGAGGCGGTGGACTTCGTCCATCACCATGCGCCGGCACTCGATCTCGGCGAACGTCAGATCGTCGGGGTTGGTGGCGTCGATGCGGCGGCCGATGCGTTCGGCGGCGCCCCACGGCATCAGCACTTGTCCGGGCTTCACGGTCTTGAAGAAGAAGCCGGCGCGCTGCGACTGCGCTTCATCGACATCGCGCACACCCGACATGCGGAACCAGAGCCACGGATGAATCTCTTCCTTCTCCGACGACTCGCCGGCCATCGTGAACACATCGCCGTCGCCCGTCGCATCGATGACGTACGACGCGCGGATCGCCTGCGGCCCCGCCTTTGATGTGAAGACGACGTGTGAGATGCGGTTCGCCGGCCGGCCGTGCGGGCGGTCCATCTCGACGACGACGTCGCTCGCCCAGCGGTGGTACATGAGGCGCACCTTCGCCTCGGCGATCCAGGTGTTGGCGACGTACTTGAACTCTTCCGGATCGTAGGCGACGGAGTAACGGACGCGGTGCGGGCCGGCGCCCCAGACGAGGCCCCAACGCCGGTACTTCTCAACGAGCGCTTCGTCGTAGCTGCCCCACTCATCCTTCGACGGGAAGAAGCAGGCGTCGCGCGCGCGCAGGCGATCGACCAGCTCCTGGCACTGACCGGCGATAACCTGATGCCCATCGCCGTCGTCCAGCGTCAGCAGCAGCACGATCAGCCCGCCCGACGCCAGCCCGCCGAGATAGCCGTATCGCTCGACGAGCACGACATCTGCGCCCTGCCGCCCCGCCGCAATCGCCGCCGACATCCCCGCCGCCCCGCCGCCCACAACCAGCACGTCGCACTCATCGACGACGGGCACGCGCTGCGCGGGCAATGTGATCTGGTCGGGCGTCGGCATGCCGTGATCGTACGGCGGCGGCGTTGAGGATGGAAGGCGTGGGACAGAGGATGGACGATGGATGGCAGGCAATCGGCGCAGCTCCCGAATTGTCATTCTGAGAGATCGGGACGAATCATCGAAGGCCTGCCGTAGGGGCGGCCCGATGTGGCCGCCCGCGTTTGGCCGGCAACGCGGCATCAAAATCGACGCTCTCTCTCACACTGTCATTCTGAGCGAAGCGAAGAATCTCTCCAGAATCAGCACCAGTGCCGCGCAGTGCCACGCTGTCTAACCGTCGTGCTGTTCGACCGTCGCGGCTGGGAGATGATCGCGGGCATGGAGCGAGGCGGTGCTGGTGAGCGGCTGTAGATCGGAGATCGTCGCCCTGATCGGAGAGATTCCTCGGCTTCGCTCGGAATGACAGTTGACTCAGATCGACCGTGGCCCGCGATATGATGAACCGATGTTCAACGCGACGACCGGCCAGCTCAACCCATGCCCGACGTGCAACTCTGACCGTGTGCGCTGGCGCGGACGCCGAATCTACGACATGCCATTGACGTGGACGCGCGCCTCGATTGAGATGATGATCGGCGCCCTTCAGGGAGGACCTCGGGGGAAGGCCGCGTCCTACTCGTGGCAGCAGGTGCGGGGCAACTATCGTAGCGAGATCCTCGAAGCCAACACTGGCTGGAAGACGGCGCGGTATTATTGGCGCTGCCAGAACTGCCGCAACAGGGGCCAGATCTTCGAACCGAAACGGCGTGACCCACGCGTCGAGGACCGCACCCGGCCGCCGTCCGACCCCTGAATCCTTCGTGCTCTTCGTGATTAACCTCGCCGCGCGATAATCTGTCACTCTGCGATCGGCGAGTCACAATTCACAAGGAGCATTCCCATGTCCGACAACGTCCGCGCGATCCCCGAGGGCTATCACAGCGTGACGCCGTATCTCTACTTCGATGGCGCGGCGAAGGCGATCGAGTTCTACAAGAAGGCGTTCGGCGCGAAGGAGACGGTGCGGATGGATGGGCCGAACGGCACCATCGGCCACGCCGAGATCCAGATCGGCGACTCGATGATCATGCTCGCCGACAATCCCGATCACTCACCGCGCGCGCTCAACGGCGTCACGTCATCGTGCGTGATCTACGTCGAGGACGTCGATGCCGCGTTTCAGCGCACGCTCGACGCCGGCGCGACGGTGACGCAGGCGCTCGAGGACAAGTTCTACGGCGATCGCATGGGCCAGGTGAAGGATCCGTTCGGCCACGAGTGGTCGCTCGGCACGCACGTCGAGGACGTCAGCCCGGAGGAGATGCAGAAGCGCATGGCGGCGCTGCCGGCGATGGGGTAGATCGACAAGCGTTGGCAGCGATTGTCATCGCTCGGTAGCTGAACGGGGACTGATGGCGGTTCGGGGAGGACAGGTCTGAAGACCTGTCCGTACGGTCGTGGGTAACCGGCCGCAACGACCTACGCGACGAACTTCTTGAACACCAACGACGCGTTTTGGCCGCCGAAGCCGAAGCTGTTCTTCAGCACGACGTCGATCTCGCCGGCATCGCGCATGACGTTCGGCACGTAATCGAGATCGCAGTCCGGATCCGGGAACTCCTGGTTGATCGTCGGGTGGATCTTGCCGGTGAGGATCGACTGGATGCAGACGACCGACTCGATCGCGCCGGACGCGCCGAGCGTGTGGCCGATCAGCGACTTCGTGGCGCTAATCGGGATCTGATACGCCACTTCGCCGAGCGCGCGCTTGAGGGCGATCGTCTCGTACTTGTCGTTCATCTGCGTCGATGTCGCGTGCGCGTTGACGTAGTCGACGTCTTCAGCCGCAACTCCTGCATCGGCCAGCGCCTGCGTCATGCACATCGCCGTCGTCTCGCCATCTTCGACCGGCACGACGACATGATGCGCGTCCGACGTGCAGCCGTAACCCGCCAGCTCGGCGAGGATCGGCGCGCCGCGCTTCTGCGCGTGGTCGAGCGATTCGATGATGAAGACGCCGGCGCCCTCGGACGACACGAAGCCGTCGCGCTTCGCATCGAACGGCCGGCTGGCGCCCGACGGCGGATCGTTGTTCGTCGAAAGCGCCTTCATGATCTGAAACGCCGCAAGCCCCAGCTCCGAGAGGCCCGCCTCCGTGCCGCCCGTGATCATCACGTCGGCCCGGCCGGACCGGATCATGTCCATCGCCTCGCCCATCGCGTTGCCGGCGGAGGCGCAGGCGGTGCTGATCGTCGAGTTGTAGCCCTTGGCGCCGTAGCGCATCGCCACCTGCGCGGCGGCCATGTTCGGCAGCATCTTCACCATGTAGAAGGGGTCCATGCGGCGGACGCCTCTCTGCGTGATGTCCTTCACGGCCTTGTCGGTATCGGGATAGCCGCCCATGCCGTTGCCGAAGAGCACGCCGATGCGATAGGGATCGGCCATCTTCGCGACATCGAGCTGCGCGCCGGCGAACGCCTCCGCGGCCGCGGCCAGCGCCAGCTGCGAGAAGCGCGCCATCCGTCGCGCCTCCTTGCGATCCATGAAGTCTTCCGGCACGAAGTTCTTCACCTCACCGGCCACGTGCGTCTCATAGCCGGCGGAGTCGACCTGCGTCAGCCAATCGACGCCCGACTTGCCCGCGAGCGCGTTCTCCCAGAACTCGCTCACCGTGTGGCCGAGCGGGTTGACCGTGCCCATGCCCGTCACCACCACGCGTGTGCGTACCACCGGGGGTACCTGCCGGCCGTTCCCGTTCGTGCCGCTCATATCGATCCTATCGCGGCGCTTCAGCCGCCCGCGCCTACTCAGCAGGCGCCCGCTGTGACGCGCCCAATTCCACATCGATCATAGCTGATCGAAGTTCGACGGGAATGGTTCATTTGCATCAGAAGTTGGCACAGACGGCGCTTCTACGGACGGAAGATTCAGATGCCGACGGCGTCCATCGAACGCGGTCAGATATCTTCCCCCGCCAACATCACCGCATCCGACTCGATCCCCAGCACATATTCCCGCACCGCCGCGACGAAGCTGATCGCGCCGAACGCGACGACCGTGCCGCGATCGCCGGCGTGCGCGAGCGCCGCCTCGAACGACTGCGGCAGTGATTCCATCGCCGCCGCCGGCACATCGAGCGGCCGGAATGCGGCCGCCAGATCGCGCGCGGCGGCTGCGCGAGGGCTCGGCCACGATGTCGTAAAGACGGTCTCGGCGACCGCAGCGATCGCGTCGGCCATCGCCTGCACATCCTTGCCGGCCAGCGTGCCGAACAGGAACGTCGCCGACGTCAGCCCGAAATACTCGCGCAGCGCCGCCACCATGCGTTTAGCCGAATCGCCGTTGTGCGCGCCATCGATGATCACGAACGGCTTCCTGCGTAGCACTTCCAAACGACCTGGCCACGAGACCGCCGCCAGCCCCGCGCGCACATGCTGCGGCGTCAGTTCGGCGCCCGCGCTCGCGGCGAACTCTTCGCACGCGACGATCGCCGTCGCCGCGTTGTCGAGCTGATGCCGTCCCAGCAGCGGCAGCGACGCATCGTACGTCGCGCGTGACGTCTTGAGCTTGAACTCCTGCGTCTCCGACGATGCTTTCGTGCGCATCATCTGGCACACGCTCGCGACTTCAATCATCGTCGCGCTACGCTCCGCGGCCACAGCGCGAAACACATCGAGCGCGGACTCTCGCTGCGGCGCAACAACCACCGTCGCGCCGTCGGTGATGATCCCCGCCTTCTGTCCCGCGATCGCGCCGATCGTGTCGCCGAGAATCGTCGTGTGTTCAAAACTAATCGGCGTCAGCACGACGACATGCGGCGGTTGCACTTCATCTCCGTCGCCCGAGCGCGCGCCGAACGGTTCCAGGTTCTTAGTTCTTGGTTCTGCGGCCAGGGCCGCGTGAAACACGTTGGTCGAATCAAGCGTGCCGCCGAGTCCTGTTTCGATGATCTGCACATCGACGGCGGCTTCTCGAAAGGCGACGAAGGCGGCTGCCGTCAGCGCGTCGAAGGCAAGAAATTGGCGATCCGGGAACTCCGGTGCGACACGCTCGATCGCATCGCGCACAGACGTCATCACCGCTGCGAAGCCGCGACGATCCGCGGCCGTGGCGTCGATGCGGATGCGCTCGTTGTAACGATGCAGGTGCGGGCTGATGTAGTAGCCGGTGCGCAGTCCGGCGGCGCGGAGCACACCCTCGATCATCACGCCCGTGCTGCCCTTGCCCTTCGATCCGGCGATGTGAATCGTCGGCCGGCCCCGATGCGGATCGCCAAGCGCGGCCAGCAACGCCCGCATCGGCGCCAGATCAGGCCGCGCCGCAAAATCGCCCGTCCGCTCGAAGTCCGGCAGCGTCAACAACCAACGCAGCGACGCCACGTAGTCCATGCGTCGAGGATAGCATCGTGGCCGCGACCGCGGCCCGGAGTGCGCAAAACGGCGATTGGTGGCGGCCGAAGACGCATCTCCGCATGCGACCGATGTTAGAGGTTGGATGTTAGAGGTTGGAGTACCCTGGCGGCGATAGTCGTCAATCGCGCAACGGCCAACAGCCGAGCGCCAACCGCCAACCCTACCGATAGTTGCCGAACTGCAGCTCGACGTCGTAGTCCTGCTGCTTGAGCAGCTGCATGACGTTCTGCAGTTCGTCGCGCGACGGTGAAGAGATGCGGACGGAGTCGCCCTGGATGGCAGCCTGCACCTTCTTCATCTTCTGCTCTTTGATCAGCTTGACGATCGCGCGGCAGGTGTCGTTCGAGATGCCCTGCTTGAGGCTCACCTCCTGCCGTACCGTGCCGCCGCTCGCCGGCTCGATCTTGCCGCGATCGAGATTCTTGATCGGCACCTTGCGCGTGATCATGCGCTCGCGGATCACCGTCCACATGGCGTTGAGGTAGTACTCGTCGGAGGCGGCGAGTTCGAGCTTGGCGTTCTTCCGGTCGTACTCGATCTCGGCCTTCTGGCCTTTGAAGTCGTAACGCTGCCCGATCTCCTTCGTCGCCTGGTTGATCGCGTTGTCGATCTCCTGCAGGTCGACGCCGGATGTCACGTCGAACGATTCAGTTGCGGCCATGCGGGTCTCCTCCGTCGATCTGATTCGAGAAATGTTACCGCAGCTGTCACGCCGGCGGGATCGGCGTCGAAGCGGCCACAGCAAACATCCAACGCAAACAGCAAAGACCGGTTCCGACCCCCAGCGTCTTCGAAGTCGGGCAGTCGCAGGTTCGCGCAATTTGCTGTTTGCTGCTTGATGTTTGCTGTGGCGCGCGCCGCGCGCCGCCGATGCTAGACTGGACGAACTTGACAGGCGAATTCACGAGCGATCATGCGCACACTCCTCCGCACGCGCCTCCGGCCGATGGGCACCGAGGACATTCCGCAGGTGATGGACATCGAGCGGGAGTCCTTCCCGTCGATGTGGCCTCAGACTGCCTATCGCCGCGAGCTCAATAACAAGATCGCTCGCTACGTCGTGCTCTGCGAGGTGCGCGACGAAGAGCCGCAGTCGCCGCCCGTGGCCGGCGTCTGGACCGCCATCCGGCGCATCGTCGGAAGCGGCGCGACGGCCCCCGCCGCGGCGGAGCATCTGCTCGGATTCATCGGCGTCTGGTTGATGGTGGGCGAGGCGCACATCGTCACGGTTGCGACGCGCGAATCACACCGGCGGATGGGCATCGGCGAGCGTCTGCTGATCGCCGCGATGGAGGTCGCAATGGACTCCGATCAGGAGTGCGCGACGCTCGAAGTGCGCGCGTCGAACGACGTCGCGCAGCGCCTCTACGACAAGTACGACTTCGCGCGCGTCGGCCTCCGCAAGCGCTACTACACCGACAACAACGAAGACGCCGTCCTGATGACCACGCCCGACCTCATCTCGCCCGCATTTCGCGCGATGTTCAACGCCCTGCGCGAAAAACACCGCGCCCGCTACCCCGATCTCTGGAACTGACCGTCGCCGCAGGACGACGCGACGATCCACAGAGGACACAGAGAGGCACAGAGAGGCACAGAGAGGCACAGAGAGGCACAGAGAGGCACAGAGAGGCACAGAGAGGCACAGAGGGTTAAACGCCGCATCGGCCCTGATCGCCAACCTGTCGACCGACGGCCCCTGGTGACTCGTGTTGGATAGGTTGGTGAGGCGGTGACTGGCGTGACTGGTCGAACGTCGGCGGCCGGTTCGCGGTGGTGCTCGTGACGGAAAACAATGTCATTCTGAGCGCAGCGAAGAACCGCAGGTGCGTCCGTTGGTGAGCGAGTCTGACCAAGTCGAAAAGTGGTGTGAGATCATCGAGTGAAGAAGACCAGCACTCGGATCACCGCGAAAACGACCACTGCCCTACGGCCGTCGCCGTCGCGCGGTCGACGGCTGTGGGTGGCCCTCGCGTACGCCGTCATCGCTTCGACACTCGCCGCATGCGGCGGTGGCACGAAGAGCGCCCCGCCGATACCCACCGTCGACCCCAATGCCACACCGACGGCATTCTTCGATACGGCGCCGACATTCACGCCGGTGCCCGGCGCCACGTCCGTCGCGACCAAGGTTCCACCGACGCCGTCCGGCGCGGCCTGCGCGACGGCAGCGGCGCACGCCGCCGACAACAGCAACGAGACGCTGCAGTCGGGCGGGCTCGCGCGGACCTACATCCTGCACGTGCCGCCGTCGTACGACGGCGCGCGTGACGTGCCGCTTGTCATCAACCTGCACGGCTTCGGATCGAACGCCGCACAACAGGCCGCATACTCGCAGCTTCCGGCGAAGGCCGATCGCGAGGGCTTCGTCGTCGTCACGCCGAACGGTACTGGCAACCCGCAACACTGGGAGTATCCGGGCCTCGGCGGCGCCGTTGACGACATCGCCTTCATCCGCGAGCTGCTCGATCGCGTCGAGGCGGACCTCTGCATCGACGCGAAGCGCGTCTTCGTCACCGGCATCTCGAACGGCGCCGCGATCGCGACGTTCATCGCCTGCGCGATGCCTGATCGCATCACGGCGATCGCGCCCGTGGCGGCAACAGCGGGACCGGCAAGCTGCGCCGCCGGCGCGATCGTGCCCGTGATCACGTTCCGCGGTACCGACGATCCGTGCGTCCCCTACGGCGGCGGCACATCGGCCTGCGGGCAGAAGCTGCCGGTCGCGGCGGCGGAGACGAGCGTCCAGAACTGGGCGGCGCACGACGGCTGCAACCCCTCGCCGGCGAAGCAGGAATTCAGCGCCCACGTCCGCACGATCGCCTACAGCGAGTGCACGTCGGACGCCGCCGTCGTCATGTTCGTCGTCGAAGGCGGCGGCCACACCTGGCCCGGCTCCGTCGACGTCCCCCGCCTCGGCACCACCACGCACGAAGTCAACGCGACGGATCAGATGTGGCAGTTCTTCCTCGCCCAGGGCAACTTGCGGCGCTAGGTCTGCTGGTACTAGGTGGCTGGTGACAAAATACAATGTCATTCTGAGCGAAGCGAAGAATCTCTCCGATGTCGCGCCAATGCTGTCCCGCGTGAATGTCGCCTGGGAACGAACGACGGAGCCTATCCGAAGAGATTCTTCGCTTCGCTCAGAATGACAGCGGGTGGCGCTCAGAATGACAGTCGATTCATTCGGTGTCCGGCGGTGACGCCAAAATCCCTTCCGATACCTTCGTGTCCTTCGTCGTTAAACCGTCCCTGAGACAAAGTCAGACAGGAGCAGCAGATGACAAAGATGAAGTTCGGCATTCAGACCAGCATCAACAACGTCGAGTGGACGGAGATCGCCGATATGTGGCGATTCCTCGATCGCGAGACGCAGTTCTACAGCGCCTGGACCTTCGATCACTTCGTGCCGCCGGGCGTCGGGCAGGCGCTGGAAGCCAACTGCTTCGAGGGCTGGTCGTCGCTGGCCGCGCTCGCCGCGATCACGGATCGCATCCGCCTCGGCTGTCTCGTCACCGGCGTCACGTATCGCGAGCCGGCCGTGCTCGCAAAGATGGCCGCGACCGTCGATCACGTCAGCAACGGCCGGCTCGAGTTCGGCATCGGCGCATCGTGGCACGAGGGCGAGCACGTGATGTACGGCATCGATTTCCCGCCGGTGCGCGAGCGGCAGGATCGCCTCGAAGAAGCGATGCAGGTGATCCGCATGCTCTTCGACGGCGACGGCAAGCGCAACTTCGCGGGCACGTACTACCGGCTGAAGGATGCCGTCTTCGTGCCGAAGTGCGTGCAACAACCGCACCCGCCGATCATGATCGGCGGCGGTGGCGAGAAGCGGACGCTGCGCAGCGTCGCGCGCTACGCCGACGTGATGAACGTCTTCGGCACACCCGACGTCGTCAAGAAGAAGATTGAGATCATGGAGAAGCACTGCCGCGACGCCGGTCGCGATCCGTCGGAGATCGAGCGCACCGTGTCGGCGAACATCATCGTCACCGAGAACCAGGGGTTGATCGATCGGCTGCTGCCGATGTTCGCCGCCGGCACCGGGCTACCGCCAGAAGAAGCGAAGAAGGTACTGCCGCTCGGATCGGCCGCGCACGTGCGCGACATCGTCGAGCAGTACGCCGCGCTCGGCGTCACGCAGATCATCACGCAGACGCAAGGCCCGTGGAAGCGCGAGGTCTACCAGCGCCTCAACGACGAAGTCATCGCCGCGTTCAGGTGATGGCGTAACACGTAATTTGCGCTCAGACACCACCCCTCGTGCCCTTCGTGGTTCACCCATACGGAGACGACTCACACGCCGTACAGCCGCCGCGCATCAGCGCGCATCTCGGCGCGGAAGTCCGGATGCGCGATCGCGATCAGCTCTTCGATCCGTCGGCGCAGCGTCGCGCCGCGTATCCGCGCGATGCCGTACTCCGTGACGATGATGTCGGCGTACCCGCGCGGCACCGTCACCGCGCTCCCCTGCGGAAACATCGGCACGATCCGCGATCGCCGCTCCCCGTCGACGACCGACGTCGACGGCAGCACGGTCACTGACCGTCCGTTCTTCGCATGCAAGGCGCCGATCGCGAAGGCAAACGCGCCGCCCGTCCCACTGTAGATCTGCGGCCCGATCGTCTCGCCGTTGATCTGGCCCGTTACATCGACGAGCAGCGCATTGTTCACCACGCACATGTTGTCGTGCGCGGCGATCACCTGGATGTCGTTCGTGTGACTCATGCAGTACAACTCGTACCGCGGATCGCCATCGACAAGCGCGAATTCGTCCGCCGAAAGCGGCCCGAACGATGCGCCGACGACCTTACCCGGATGCACCGTCTTCTTCGCGCCCGTGATCACCCCCTGCTCGACGAGCGACGGAATGCCGCCGAACACCAGTTCAGAATGCACGCCGAGATCGCGGCGGTGCGAGATGAACGACGACTGCGCCGCCGACACCGTGCCCGTGCCGAACTGCAGCGTGTCGCCGTCCTCAATGATCTCCGTCCCGACGAGCGAGCAGATCACGGCGGCGAGCTCATCCTCTTCGTCGGTGCGCGGCGGCCGCCGCAAGAACTTCCACTCGCGCGGCGCCTCGACCAGCGCCTCGATCTGCGAGATGTGGATGTGGTTATCGCCGCCCGTGCGGATCAGCCGCTCGTTGATCTCGCCGACGATGTGCGTCGCTTCGCGCGCGACTTCGGGCGCGCCCCACACGCTCATGCCGAAGCTGCACCAACCGTTTGCGTCCGGCGGCGAGACGCTCGTCAGAAAGACGTCGGGATGGCGATCGAGCCAGTAGCTGGCGTCGGCGCGCGTCGGCGGCGCGATCACGTAATCGAGGAGCCCCTTGCGAAACGCCGGCCGATCGCTGTTCTGCAGGAAGAAGGACCGGACGTTGAAGTTGTTCGGCGCGTCATCGTCCCACCACGAGATGAACGTCGCAATCGAGTTCTCGATGTCGACATCGCGCAGCTCGCTGCTGCGCGCCGCCAGCGCCCGGCAAAGCGCGATCGGCGTCTGATAGTGCATTCCGACGACGACGCGGTCGCCGTCCCTCACAACACGCACCGCCTCGTCCGGCGATGTCAGCTTCGATGCATACCGCTCCCGCCAATCAGCGATCGGCGGCCCGACCACAGCCGGCGGCGAATCGATCTGCCTGTCGTCCGCATCGATCATCGCCGCGATCTTACCGAAACCACAGAACGGAACCACGGATTACACGGATTTCACGGATGGGGAGTTCGGCGATTGCTGCGTCCCCAAGGCCTGTTGCGGCCCGGCGGACGGCACTCTCTCGCCAAGCGAACATCACGCGATCGCTCCACCCAACCCTTCCGTGAAATCCGCGCAATCCGTGGTTTCCCGTCGCGGGTGGGTCGTCGCCGGTTAGCCGGCGAAGTCGATGCCGCAGTGGACGGTGACGCTGGCGGCCGGAATGAAGTAGCAGCTAGAGCCGGCGCGCGTGTACG
>JBBQVO010000017.1:0-29587 GCA_038211505.1 Dehalococcoidia bacterium
CCCGTGACATCGAGCGGGATCGCGCGCTTCGCGCCGCGTTCCAGCGCTAACGCGCAGGCTCTCTCGACAGCGGCTGTTGGGCCGCCAAGGACGATCTGGCCGGGGGCGTTGATGTTGCAGATTTCGGCGCCGGTCTCGCGGCAGACGGTTTCGGCCGTCGCTTCGTCGAGACCGAGGACGGCGGCCATGCGGCCATCTGTAGCGTCGGCGGCAGCTTGCGTCAATTCGCCGCGCCGCTCGACGAGGCGCACACCATCATCGAATGCCAATGCCCCGGCGGCGGTCAGGGCGGTGTACTCGCCGAGGCTGTGGCCGCTGACGAACGCGGGTTCGGCGGCCAGTGCGCTGTGCGCGCGGGCGACCTCCAGGCAAGCGATGCTGGTGACATAGATGGCAGGTTGGGAGTTGAAGGTCTTGCCGAGTTCGTCCGCGGGGCCGTCGAAACACAGTTTCGAGATCGAACGCCCGAGGGCGGCGTCGGCGCGATCGAAGAGATCGCGCGCAACGGGCTCAGCGTCGTACAGGTCGCGACCCATGCCGACTTCCTGTGAACCCTGGCCGGGGAAGACCCATGCGATGCGGTCAGGCATCGGTCGTCATCCGGGCCGTTGCTAAGGGGACGTTCAAAGGGCGACGCGTCACGCTATTCGGCAGTCTTGGCCGCCTTGACGGCGACAGCGCCGGCCTGCTTGTAGAAGCCGCAGATCGGGCAGGCGGTGTGGGGCAGACGCAGGTTGCGGCACTGGCTGCAGCGCGTGAGGGCGGCAGGCTTGAGCGCCATGTGACTGCGGCGCTTGCCCTGGCGAGCCTTGGGATATTTACGTTTTGGAAGTGGTGCCACGGAAACAATGCTCCTCTCTCGATTTCAGCCGGCAGTCTAGCAGTTTGCAGGCTATGAGACAGAAGCGGGCGCGGTGGGATCGCGCATGGCGTGATCAGCGCAGTTTCAGCTCGGAGAGCTTCGACCAGCGGGCGTCCGATGCGTCGGTCGCGCAGGTGTGGCCATCGGACTCGATCTCCGCGCCGCAGGTCTGGCAGAGGCCGCGGCACTCGTCGGCGCAAACGGGCGCCATCGGCAGCGCCATCTCCCAGTACTGTCGAACCGGCTCGGCGAGATCGAGCATGTGGCGCGCGCTGATGCGGTATGCGTCGAGTTCCGTCTCGGAGGGCTCGACACGGCCGCCATTGATGATGTCGATCGTCGGGATGTACTCCTCCTCGATCACGAGATCGATGGGGTATTGCGCCGGTTTCAGGCAACGGCTGCAGTCGGCGCTTGCCTCGCCGTGGAGGCGGGCGCGCACGAGGACGCCGCGCGGCGTCCTATCGAGGCGGCACCGGCCGAAGAAATGATGCGTCTCGCCATCGATGCGGACGTCGTCATCGATGTCGTATTCACGGAGGGCGCCGGTATGTTCTTGCAGGAGGGAGGAGACATTGAACTGCATCGGTCACCTCGTCGGTTCAGCGTATCGAGCGGCGCGGCGCGCCGTCAAATCGCGCTTGTCTCTCAGCCGCATGCATGACCTATAATCGCTGAACGTCCTGCGTACGCGAAACATGAACTCTTCCACCGCTCCGGCCGGCCGTATCGGTCGTCGTCACGGCGCGGAGGATCGACACGATGCGGTCTTACTTACATGCCTGTTGTCGCTGACCTCTGGAACTTGCAAGAGACCGACACCGCACTGGATAGCCGGCGCGGATCGCTCGACGACGCCCAGTCGCGGCTCGGTGATACGGATGAGCTCGTGGCGCAGCGCGCGCGGGCCGAAGAGTTGCAGGCGGCGCTGAGAGCGGCGGAGTCAGCGCAGAAGGACGTCGAGATCGAGGCTGACGATCTGAAGGCGAAGATCGAACCGGCCGAGAAGAAGCTGTACAGCGGCACGATCAAGAACCCGAAAGAGCTCGGCGATCTGCAGGCGGATATCGATCAGTTAAAGCGTCACCTGTCAGCCGTTGAAGATCGGGATCTTGCGGCGCTGACCGCCGTCGAGGCGGCGGACAAGGAGTATCGCGCGGCGGCGGGCGAACTCGACGTGATGGAGACGTCGGCGCGGGAGGAGCAGACCGAACTGACGCAGCGGATCGTCAAACTGCAGGGCGAGATCGCCGAGTACGAGACCGAACGCGGCGATCGCCTTGAATACGTCGATGACGACCTGCTCAAGCGCTACGAGCACATTCGGGCGGCACATCAGGGGCGCGCGATCGCGAAGCTGGATCGCAACCTCTGTCTCGGCTGCCGCATCTCGCTGCCGACGCAGCTCGTGAACAAGGCGCGCGCTGGCAACGTGCTGGTGCAGTGCCCCAACTGCGAGCGCATTCTGTATGCGTAGGCCATGAAAGCGATCGGCTACTTCCGCGAGCCCGCCGGCGCGGCATCGACGCTGGGCCAGCAGAACAAATCGTTCCTCGACTTCTGCGCGCAGCATGGATACGAAGTAGCCGGCACGTTTGCGGATTGCGCCAGCAGCAACGGACACGCTCCCGGATTCCGAGAACTCGTCGTGTTTCTTCGCGCACACGACGGCGATGAACTGATTGTTGTCATCGCCGATCTGCAGACGCTGGGATCGGACCTCCGCGACACGGCTGTGCGGCTGTTTCAGATCGAGGGGCTGGGAGCGCGCATCTCGCCGATGACCGGCGCCGCCGACGCGGAGTCGGAACTGATGTCGGCGTGGACATCGCAGGATGGGCCGGGGCGCCTGAGTGATCGCGTGCGCGCAGCGATGCGGCGCAAGGCGGTAAAGGGAGAAGTGCTCGGCCGGCCGCCGTACGGCTACAAAGTCGGCAATCGGCGTCGTCTCGAACTCGTGCCGGAAGAGGCCGTCGTCGTGCGGTACATCTTCCGTCTCTATCTGCATGAGGGGCTCGGCATCCGCCTGATCGCGCGGCGGCTGAATGAAGAAGAGTTGCGAACGCGGCGCGGCGGCAACTGGAGCATGGTGAGCATCCGCGACATCCTGCGCAACCGCGCGTATCTGGGGACGTATTCGCGATTTGGCGTGCGCGTCCCTGGCAGCCATCCGTCGCTCGTCGCGAACGACGATTTCAAGCTGGTGCAGGATCGCTTGAACGCACGGCGGACGAGCTACGCGCCGCGAGTGGCAGGGCAGTTTTTGTTGTCGGGTCTGGCGCACTGCGGGTACTGCGGGAATAAGCTGATCGGCGTCAGTCGCAAGCAGGCGTGGAAGCGCCAGAGCGGCGAGGTGGTGTCGAATTCGTATCGCTACTATCAGTGCGAATCGCGCACGAATCAAAGCGTGTGCAGCTATCACACCCGCCGTGCTGACGATCTCGAGGCGGCGGTGCGCGATGGGCTGGCGCGCGCTGTTCGCGACGATGTGTCCGACGTCGATGACGAGGCGGGATCTTCGGCCGAGGACTTGCCGCGCGACGTTGAGAAGCTGCGAGCGCGGATCCGGTCGCTCGATCGGAAGCTCGAGACGCACATCGACGACGCGGCGAAGGGACGGCTGACGCGCGACAAGATGCACGCGCTAAGCATCGCCGCCGCTGGCGAACGATTGCGCGTCGAAGACCAGCTGGATGCGATTGAACGCGTGGCCGGCGGCCGGATCAGCGGCGCCGAGCGAAGGCGCGCGCGTGACGCGGCCGTCACACAGATAGCCGCGACCTGGTGCGATGGAACGTTCGACACGCGACAGTCGGCGCTCCGCGAGGTGTTGGGGCGCGTGACCGTGACGGACGACGCAATCACGCTCGTCCTTCGCACCTAGCGGTGGCCGCCAAGAGCATCACCGTCAAACACGATGCGGAGCGGGTGATCGCCGACCTGCAGCGTCATGCGGACGATGCAGGCGGCTCGATCGAGCGCGCGCCGCTGCAGAACGGTGCACGGATCAAACTGCATCTTGCCACCGGTCGCGATGTTGGGCTCAACGTTTACCCGTCGAAGGGCGGCGGCTGCAAGATCGTCTTCGATCAGGCCGAGACGCCGGAAGCGGACGCGATCGCGGCGCTCGTCGCCGGCACGCCGTCGGCGGTGAAGGCCGGGAAGAGCGCGGGCACGACGATCGCGCCGGTGCTCGACGATGTCTCGGCATGGATCGGGTCGGACGAGAGCGGCAAGGGCGACTACTTCGGGCCGCTCGTCGTCGCTGCTGTCGCGCTCACGTCGACCAACTGGCGCGTGCTTGAGGCGCTCGGAGTACAGGACAGCAAGAATCTTACGGATGCGCGGGCGACGTCGCTGGCGGGCGAGATCGCGGGGGCGTTTCCGAACGAAGTGATCGCGATCATGCCGCAGCGCTACAACGAACTGTGGCGCGAATTCGGGAACGTGAACAGGTTGCTGGCGTGGGCGCACGCGCGCGCGATCGAGAATGTGGCGGAGCGCGCGCCAGATGCGGTGGCCGCGGTGGCGGATCAGTTTGGCGACGAGTCGTTAATTCGCCGCGCGTTGTTTCAGCGTGGCAAGGAACTGCGGCTTGTGCAGATGCCACGCGCCGAGCGCGACCCGGCGGTAGCGGCCGCGTCGATCCTGGCGCGTGCGGAGTTCTTGCGGCGTCTCGATCAGCTGGGCCGCGGCGCCGGCGTGCGACTACCGAAAGGGGCGTCGGCTCGGGTGGATGCCGTCGCGCGGGGGCTGGCGGCGGCGCGCGGGCGTGATGGGTTGGCCGGTCTGGCGAAGATGCACTTCAAGACGACGCTGAAGCTTTGACGCGCACCGACGTTCTGCGAGATCGTTCGTTCGCGGCGGCGGATGGCGATGTGTCAGAATGACGGTGGCTTGCCGTCGGGGTGAGCGTGCACGGAGACCGTTCAGCGCCATGGAAATGGAGAGTCCCATGGCGAATTGGGAATACAAGGTCGTGTACGTTGATTTTCGAGGCAGGATCTCGTCTGAAGGGGCGGAGTACATCCGACAGGGCGGTGAACACCGCACCGGGTTCGTCCGCGGCTACCTCGACAAGCTCGGCGAGGAAGGCTGGGAACTGACCGGCTTGCTCCCCCTGATGAGGCCGGAGAGTAGCTACTTCATGCTGAAGCGCCCGAAGGGCGCGGCGGCAGCTGAAGGTTAGTATAGGTCGGCGCTGAGGGATTCGTGCCGCTTGACCGGCGGCAAGCCGTTCTTGTAGGTCATGGTAGAGGCGACAGGTTATAGGATCGCCGGACGCGGCGGTGTGAGGCTTGATGGAGACTGACGAGAGCGTCGCGCGCGCGGCCAACACGGTCGATGAGGACAGCGACGATGACTACGACGGGTACGAGATCACGCCCGCGGAGCCGCTGCCGCAGGTGTCGTCGCTGATCGCGGTGATCCGGATCATCGCTGTGCTGGGGATGGGGCTGTGCGCGTCATTCGGGCTCTTCATCATGCTCGTCGGCGTGAAGGGGATCATTGTCGGGATCCCGATCATCCTGCTTTCGATCCCGTGCTACTACGGGATGCAGTTCGCAGAGAAGCTGGCGACACGCGAAGAGCGCGAGGCCGCCGCGAAGGCTGCCGCGGAGTAGTTACCCAGCATCGGCCGACGGCTTGAGCGCCGCGACGAGCGCGTCCGGGTCTTCGACCGCGATCACGACGCGGTCGAACTTGAACGGCCACGGCACGAACATGATGCTCATCCGCGTAGGTTCGGCCAGCGCGATCTCGACGAGCCCCTGACGCGACCCGAGCAGGCCGACGCGGCGGAATCCCGCACGCAGCCCGATGCCGCCGTACCAGTGGGCACTGACCGTCTTCGCACCGCTGATATCGGCGCGGGCGATGGTTTCGTCGAAACCGAACCCAAACCGGAAGTGTGCATCGCCTTCCGTCACGTCAACGAACGCACTGCCCGACGTGATGCCGGCGACGAGCAAGAACGGTCTCCAGACAGGGTCGATCCGGGCATTGAATTTCATCCTGTTTCCTCCGGCTCTCAATCGCCGATCGCGAGGGTGAGGTCGAGAGCGTGCCCGCGGAGTTCGAGATCGTTGGTGGCGGTCTCAGCGACCGGGCTGCCGTTGATGCGGAATGTGATGACGCCGCTCTTTGCGCAGCCGGAGATGGCATCGGGGCCACTGACAAGGACGGCGTAGGACTCGGGATTGGCGAATTGCATGACGACGGGCGGGATGGCGCTTTCGCCGCAGAGCGTATCGCCGATGTACGCCTGCACTATGGTGCCGGGGGCGAGCTGCGTTCGAGCAGTATCGAGGGCTTTGCCGAAGACCGGCGTGCTCGGTTGGGCCGCCGTGAGGTCGGTCGACGAGAGATCGGCGTTTAGGGTGAGTTGGTGGCCCGAAACAGGCCACGGCACAGGCCGCGCGGTGAGCATCTTGCCGTCGGAGAAGACGGCGAGCGCGACGGTGTCGCCGGGCGCGCCGCAGCCGCGGATTTCGGTACCGGCGGCGATGGTGCGGGCGTAGCGGCCGGCTGGGGGGTCGCCGTCAAAGCTGCAGACCTGGCGCAGGCCGTTGTGACGGACTTCGATCCAGAAGTACGGCGCGTCGGCGGGCTTGCTATCGATCGTGATCGTGCCGGTGACGGTGACGCGATCGGCTGCGCCGGGAACCAGCGCGGCGGCGTCGCTGCCGAACCGCGGCTCGAGTGTGAAGCGCTCGCCCGCATGGCTGAGGTCGTTGGTGAGGACGTTCTCGCCCTCGGGCTTGTGGCCGTGCTCGACCCAGTCGACGAGCGCCTCGAAGCCGGCGATCCACTCGCCGTCGCTGAAGCCGCAATGGGGTGCCGCCTGGATGACGCGCTGGACTAGCATATCGCCCTTGCCGGCGGCGTCGACTTCGCGTCGCAGGATCTGCTCCTGATCGATCGGCACCTGCCAATCGCCGGTCGTGTGCAGCGTGAGCATCGGCAGCTGCAGCTCGCCGGTGATCTCGTTGCCGTCGTTGAACGCCGTGACGCGCTCCATGTCGGGCGCGATGCGGACGACGCGGGCGTTGAAGTCGGCGCTGCTGACGCCGCTCGCCGCGCCGAATTCGTACGTGCGGTCGTTGTTGTAGGGGATGCGGAAGGGGACGAGGAGATCGGCGCGCATCCAGTTCGTGCCGTCTTCGGCGCGCAGGCCCTGGCGGTCGAACGGACGCGGGCCGCCGGTGAGCGAGATGAGGATGTCTTCGAACTTTTTCTCGTTCGCGGGATCGCTGAGGGCGGGGCGGATGCGTTCGTTGACGAGCTTCGGGAGGTCGGTCGAGGCGTCGAATTCAGCCTGCGTGACGCCGGCGACGTAGGCGCCGGCGAAGAAGTAGTCGCCGACGATCTGCGTCTGCGCGCTCTGGCCGGCGAAGCCGCACATCGAGAGCGCGCCGTCGTAGCGGTCGCCGTAGCGCTCGGCGGCGATGTTGGTCGCGGCGCCGCCCATCGAGTGGCCCATGATGTATGTGCGTTCGGGGCGGCCGTACTTCTGGGCGAACAGATCCCAAAGCGCGGCGGTCTCATCGGCGGCGCGGCCGGGAATGAGTGCGGTGCTGCTGAAGCTCGACGCGCCCCAGGCGTAGCCGTTTTCGATGAGGTACTGGCGGATGCCGGGCGGGTCGATCGAGGCTTTCGGCGCAAGGCTCTGGAAACCGTGCATGTAGAGGACGAGCTTGCCGTTCCAGTCGTCCGGGATCTCGATGCGATAGCCGGCGCCGCCGAGCCGACCGAATTCGACCTTCGCGCCCGGGAGCGCCTTGAAGGTGGGATCGGCGATTTCGATGCCCTGGGGATCGGGGCGGTAGACGACCGCTGATGGGAGTGCGCGGGGTGTGGCGGACGCAGCGGTGACGGTGGAAGCCGTCTCCGCCTTCTTGCCACCGTCGCAGCCGACGATCGCGAACGATAGAGCGATGCACGCGAGCGCGGCCAGCGCGACGCGCAGACTCGGGCGGCCGTTGAACATGCGGACTCCGTATTTCGAACGTGGCAGGAACGTGGCAGGAACACGGCGGATGTGGCCCTTCAGCCTAGCACGACCGATCGACCCGCTACCATGAGTGATGCTCTATGCGGAACACGCCGTGCGCACCTTCGGCAACGTCGATGTATTGACGGATGTCACGTTCATCGTCAGCGACGGCGACCGCGCCGGACTCGTCGGCACGAACGGCGCCGGTAAGTCGACGTTGCTGAGGCTGATCGCTGGCGATGACAAGCCGGATGGCGGATCGTGCGGATACCGCGGCGGGTCGCTCGGCTACCTCAAGCAGGAGGCCGATCACGAGCCGGAACGACCGCTCGTCGCCGAGATGTGGACGTCGTTCCCTGAGGCGGCGGAGATCGAGCGGTTGATTCAAGAGATCGCATCGAAGATCGAACACGCGAACGGCGATCTGGAGGCGCTGATCGACGAGCAGGGTCGGCTGTTCGAAGCGTTTGAGGCGATGGACGGCTACCGGATCGAGCAGCGGATCGGGCGCGTGCTCGACGGTCTCGGGTTCAAACCGGCAGATCGCAACAAGCTGTGCGGCGACTTCAGTGGCGGCTGGCAGATGCGGATCGCGCTGGCGAAGATCCTCGTGCGGACACCGGATCATGCGCTGCTGGATGAGCCGACGAACCACCTCGATGCGGCGGCGCGCGAGTTCCTGGCTGAGGATCTCAGCAGGTACAAGGGCAGCGTGCTGATCGTCACGCACGACGCGGAGTTCCTCGATCGCGTGGCGACGCGGATCATCGAGCTGCGCGATGGCGTTGTCGAGACGTACACCGGCAACTACAGCGAGTATCAACGGCAGAAGGCCGAGAAGCTTCAGCTGCAGGATCGCGCCGCGGCGCGGCAGGAGCGCGAGATCGCGCGGCAGGAGCGCTTCATCGACCGGTTTCGAGCGAAGTCGACGAAGGCGACCGCGGTGAAGAGCCGGGAGAAGGCGATCGCGAAGATCGAGCGCATCGAGCACACGCGCAAAGAGCGCGAAGTGCATGTCGAATTCACGGCGCACGGGCGGACGGAGCGCGACGTGCTGCTGCTCGAAGGAATCGGGCATGCGTACGGCGATCACGTCGCGCTCGTCGATGTGAACCTGCACGTCGAGCGCGGGCAGAAGGTCGTGTTGATCGGGCCGAATGGCAGCGGCAAGAGTACGATGCTGCGGATCGCCGCCGGCATCATCGCGCCAACGCACGGTGGCGTTGTCTGGGCGGAGCGGGCGCGGCGCCAGTACTACGATCAGCATCAAGACGAGGTGCTCGACCCGGAGGCGACGGTGCTCGAGGAAGTGCGCTCGGTCGCGATCACGGAGCCGGACGTGCGGCTGCGGACCGTGCTAGGGCAGTTTTTGTTTCGCGGCGACGACGTCTTCAAGAAGATCAGTGTGCTCTCGGGTGGCGAACGGAGCCGCGTGGCGCTGGCGAAGTTTCTCATTCAGCCGACGAACGTGCTGCTGCTCGACGAGCCGACGAACCACCTCGACCGATCGACGCGACGGAAGTTGATCGAGGCGATGGAGAAATACGACGGCACGATCATTTGCGCGAGCCACGATCCGGGTGTGCTCGATCGCGTGGCGACGCGTGTGTACGAAGTGAAGGACGGCGGCTGTCGCGAGGTGCTGGAGCGGCGGCGTGATCACGCGCTGCCGGCCGAAGCGCCTTGAGCAGACACCGTCGAAGTTCCGCCGCGCGCACTGAAACGCCTGCGCTACAGGTGTGATGAGTTTTGGCGCCTACGCCGCGAGCGAACGATGGACTGAGACGGCGTAGTCGCCGCCGCCGATCCATGCACCACGCTCCCACGTTGACCAGCGTTCCAAAAGTCGCAAGCCGACGTCGGACGCGAGGGCATCGTAGCGCTCGATGGCGAGCCGGCCGCGCTGAAGCTGGAAGCCCGAGATCAGCACGCCGCCCGGCTCCAGATGACGGCCCATGTTGGCGAGAACGGCGCCTTCGGTGGAGGGCGCGAGGAAGATCATCACATTGCCCGCCATGACGATCGCGTCGAATCGGCGGCCGAGATCGACGGCGGAGAGATCGGCGGTGCGCCATTCGACGGCGGGCGCTTTGCGGCGGGCCGTCGCCAGCATCTCGTCGTCGAGGTCGACGCCGACGACGTCGATGCCGCGCCGCGCGAGCTCGCGGCCGACGCGGCCGGTACCGCAACCGGCATCGAGCACGGAGCGGGGGCTGAAGCGCGCAACGAAGTCCGCTTCGCCGTGGACGTCTTCGCCAGCGGCGGCGCGTTGTTCGTAGCGTTCGTCATAGGCGTCGCCGGACATGCTGCGGCTGGCGAGCCAGCGGTTGCCAGCTTCGTCGCTCATGCGGGCGGCGTTCCGTCTACGGCGATCATCTTCTGGCTCACGTCTACGCCGATCGCTTCATCCGCGTTCCGGTGACGATGATGCCCATGCCGGCCGCGACGAGAAGCGCGCCCAGCAGACCGGTGACAATGCCCTGACGAGAGCCGCCACCGCTCGTGCCCGTTGGCGGCAAAAACTGCGTGCCGATGACGGTGCGCGTCGGGCCGGAGGTCCTGCCCGCGACGGGCGTGAACACGATCGGCAGAACGGTGCGCGTGGCGGCGACGGTCGTGCTCGTCGGCGTTGCGGACGCGGGGATATTCGTCGGCGTAGCCGTGTTGGTATTGATCAGCGTTGTCGACGTAGGCGTCGGCGTCAGGGTGATCGTGGCCGTCGCTGACGCCGTGGCTGTGATCGTCGTTGTGATCGTCGCGGTGGCCGTCGTGGTGGTCGTGGCCGTGGTCGTGGCGGTGGTTGTCGTGGTTGAAGTGGCGGTCATCGTGACCGGCGTGATCGTACCCTCGATTTGCGTTGTTGGTGTCGAGGTAAATGTGGAGACGGCCGTTGCGGACGGCGACGGCGTCGCGGTGCTCGTGATCGGCGTGATCGTGCCCTGGATTTGTTCGGTCGGGGTGGACGTGAAGGTCGGCACGGAGGTAGTCGATGCCGTCGGCGATGATGCGCCGCCGGGCGTCGACGTCGTGACAGCAGTGTGCGTGCCCGAGGGCGTGGTGGTTGTCTGGGGTGTGCGCGTAATCGTGCGCGTCGACTCAGGCGATCGCGTCACGGCGGGTGACCGCGTCGCGGCCGGTGACCGCGTCGCGGCGGGTGACGGCGTCCCGGCGGGTGACTGCGTCGCGGCGGGTGACCGCGTCACGGCGGGGGATCGTGTTGCCGCTGGCGAACGCGTCGCGCCCGGCGATCGTGTCGATGCGGGAGTGTGAGTCACGGCGACGTCGGTCGGGTCCGGTGTGTGCGTGATCGGAACGGCGGTGGTTGTGCGGGGAGCGCGAGTTCGCGTGATCTCGGGCGAGGCACTTAATGTTGGCGAGCGATCGACGCCGAGGGTGGGCGCATCGGCGCCATCTCCGCCGGCTGCATCGGCGATACTGGCCGCCATCAGTGTTACGCCGGCGAGGGCGGTGCAGGCGCCGAGGATGATCATCATGGAACGGAGTCGGGTGAGCATGGAGCCTCCTGATGGTGACAGGTACGGAGAAAAGAGGGCGAGCGCGGCGGCGCAGCTACCTCAGCCAAAACCCTGGGCGTGATAGACGGATAGGCGAACCGCGGAAGGCGCACGGCGGGATGCGTGCTACTCGCGGTTCGGCGTCCGGCCGGATCGTACATGAAGTCGGCGTATGTGTCTCTAATAATTGGTCTCGTGCGCGTAACAATTCCGCACTGCCTTGGCGAATCTGGCCCTCGTCGGGGCACGACGACCGGACGCGGGTAAGGAACGCGGATGTTCATTCTTCTCGGCCGTGGCGAGTCGGCTGTAGCCTAAGCCCGGATCGATGCTGGAAGCGAAGCTGGCACGGCGGTACGTTGACGGCTGGCTCCGTGAGATCGGCGAGGCACAGAGATGAGCGTAACGAAGCTGCTAATCGCGAATCGAGGCGAGATCGCGATTCGCGTTGGCCGCGCGGCCGCGGATCTCGGCATCGCGACGGTCGCCGTCTTTTCGGAAGACGACGCTGCGTCGTTGCACCTTCGGCGGGCGGACGAGGCGCGGCCGTTGCGCGGAAGCGGAGTCGCTGCGTATCTCGACGTCGAGCAGATCATCGAGATCGCAAAGGCGTCGGGGTGCGATGCTGTACATCCGGGCTACGGCTTCCTGAGCGAGAGCGCGGCGTTCGCGCGGCGATGCGCTGAGGCATCGATCACGTTCGTCGGGCCGCGAGCGGAAGTCCTGGAGCAGTTTGGCGATAAGGGCCGCGCGCGTGCGGCGGCGGCCCGTCTCGGTGTGCCGGTGCTGGCTGGCGCCGATCGGACGACGAGCCTGGAGGAGGCGCGGGCGTTCTTCACGTCGCTTGGCGTCGGTGGCGCGATGATCATCAAGGCGATGCGCGGCGGCGGTGGGCGAGGGATGCGCGTGGTTGAGCGCGACGCCGATGTCGACGACGCGTACGAGCGTTGCCGATCTGAGGCGCAGGCGGCGTTCGGCAATGGTGATCTCTACGTCGAACAGTTTCTGCCGGCGGCGCGTCACATCGAGGTGCAGATTGTGGGCGATGGATCGGGTGCCGTCAGCCACATCTGGGAGCGCGACTGTAGCATCCAGCGGCGGCACCAGAAGCTGATCGAGATCGCGCCGAGCCCGCACATCGACGAACGGATGCGGGCAGGGCTGACGGATGCGGCGGTGCGCATCGCGCAAGAGGTGCGGTACGACAACGTCGGGACGTTTGAGTTTCTCGTCGAGTCACGAGCGAGTAACGGGGATGAGCCGGCGTTCTTTTTTATCGAGGCGAACGCGCGGCTGCAGGTCGAACATACGGTTACGGAAGAGCTCACAGGCATTGATCTCGTGCGGACGCAGATCGAGATCGCGCGCGGACGCATGCTGCGCGAGCTCGGCGTCGAGCAGGCGGACGTGCCGAGACCGCGCGGATACGCGATCGAAGCGCGGGTGAACATGGAGTCGATCGCGGGGGACGGCGCCGTGCGGCCGTCGAGCGGGACGCTGCGTGTGTTCGAGCCGCCGACTGGGCCGGGCATCCGCGTCGACACGTTCGGCTACGCGGGATATGAGACGACAAGCCGGTTCGACTCGCTGCTGGCGAAAGTGATCGTGCGATCGTCGTCACCCTCGTTCGAGGATGTTGTCGCGAAGGCGACGCGCGCGCTCGGCGAATTTCGGATCGAGGGCGTGGCGACGAACGTCGCGTTCTTGCGCGCGGTTCTCGCGCATCCGGAGTTTGTCGGATCGCGGGCGCAGACACGCTTCGTCGACCAGCACGCGGTGGAGCTGGCGGCGTCGGCGGCGGAAGCGAACGCTGATGCGATCGGCGACGGGCGCGCGGGATCTCAGCTCGCGGGGTCGGATCCGTTGGCAATACTTGCGCACGGGAAGTCGGCGGGCGGCGCGACCGTTCCTTCGATCGCCGTTGCGGGCGACGCTAGCGACGGAATGGCGGTGATGCTGGCGCCGATGCAGGGCACGATCATTGCGGTCGACGTTGCGGTTGGTGATGCGGTGCGCATCGGCCAGCGACTGTTCGTGATGGAGGCGATGAAGATGGAACACGTGCTCGCGGCTGACGCGAGCGGCTACGTGCATTCGATCGCCGTTTCGGTTGGAGATGCAGTGATTGAGACGGCATTGCTGGCGACGATTGAACCGGCCGACGTCGCGGGCGGCAGCGACGCGACGGCGGCAGCGCGCGATCCTAATGAGGTTCGCGCTGATCTAGCGGAAGTGCGGGCACGGCACGCGATCGGGCTTGACGCTGCGCGTCCGGATGCGGTCGCGCGGCGGCGGAAGACGGGGCAGCGAACGACGCGCGAGAACATCGAGGATCTGTGCGACGACGGATCGTTTGTCGAGTACGGGCCTATGGTGATCGCGGCCCAGCGGCGGCGGCACCCCGTCGAGGAGCTGATCGAGCGGACGCCGGCAGATGGCCTCGTTGCGGGCATCGGGCGCGTCAACGGCGATCGGTTCGATGATGCGCGGTCGCGCGTCATCGCAATGTCATACGACTACACCGTGCTGGCGGGCACGCAAGGTCAGCAGAATCACCGCAAGAAGGACCGCATGTTTGAGCTGGCCGAGACGTGGCGGCTGCCGATCGTCTTCTTCACCGAGGGCGGCGGCGGGCGGCCGGGCGATACAGATGGGCTCGGGGTCGCGGGACTGGATTGCATGGCGTTCAGCTACTTCGGGAAGTTGAGCGGGTTGGTGCCGCTCGTCGGAATCACATCGGGTCGATGCTTCGCGGGCAACGCGGCGCTGCTCGGCTGCTGCGATGTGGTGATTGCGACTGCGGGTTCGAACATCGGCATGGGTGGGCCGGCGATGATCGAAGGCGGCGGGCTCGGTGTGTTCCGACCGGAGGACGTCGGACCGATGGACGTGCAGGTGCCGAACGGCGTCGTCGATATCGCCGTGGCGAACGAGGCGGAAGCCGTGGCGGCAGCGAAGCGCTACCTCTCGTACTTCCAGGGACTGGTCGCTGATTGGGCGTGCGCCGATCAGTCGCGGCTGCGCGAGATCATTCCGGAGAATCGGCGGCGCGTGTACGACGTACGCGCCGTGATCGAGGGGATGGCGGACGTGGACTCAGTACTGGAGTTGCGACCTCTGTTCGGGGCGGGGATGGTGACGGCGCTGGCGCGCGTCGAAGGACGGCCGATCGGCATCATCGCGAACAATCCGATGCACCTTGCGGGGGCGATCGACAGCGACGGGGCGGACAAGGCGGCGCGATTCATGCAGCTGTGCGATGCGTTCGACATCCCGCTGCTGTTTCTGTGCGACACGCCGGGGATCATGGTGGGGCCCGACGCGGAGAAGACTGCGCTCGTGCGTCACGCGGCGCGAATGTTCGTGACGGGGGCGAGCGTGACGGTGCCATTCTTCACGATCGTGCTGCGGAAGGCGTACGGGCTGGGAGCGCAGGCGATGGCGGGCGGCAGTTTCAAAGCGCCGTTCTTCACGATCTCGTGGCCGACAGGGGAGTATGGCGGCATGGGACTTGAGGGCGCCGTAAAGCTCGGCTACCGGAACGAACTCGCGGCGATCGATGACGCCGGCGAGCGCACACGATTGTTCGACGAGATGGTCGAGCGGATGTACCAGCGCGGCAAGGCGGTGAACACGGCGTCGCACTTCGAGATCGATGACGTCATCGATCCAGCGGACTCGCGGCAGTGGATCATGTCGGCGCTGCGCGCGATGCCGCCGACGGCGCCGCGCACGACGAAGAAGCGGCCGGCGATCGATACATGGTGATTGCCGCGACTAACCAGGGGCAGAGTTGAGGCTGATCCGCACAGCGGTGCGAACCACGGGGACAGGTCTGTCTCCTCCGGCGACTCTGCGAGAAGACCCGTCCGTACGGAGAGCAGTCGGAACCTACGGGCAGGTGCCGGATTGGTACGCCTGCACCGCCTTGTCCTGCAGCACCCAGCGCCATGCGCCGGCGACGAGGACTTCGTCGATCGCACGCGACGTCTTGTTGGTGCCGCGGCGGGTTTCGACGGTGACTTCTGTCGCCACGGTGTCCGTGACGCCGAGCAGCTTGATGTTGATGTCGGTCGTGCCGAGCACGAGCACCCCATCGTAGTGCGGCGGCGTTTGCCCCTCGCACATGACGAACAGATCCTTCGGCACAAGAGCCTGCTGTCCGGGATAGAGCTCGTCGTACTGGTCGCCGTACTGGCCGGCGTTCAGTTCGCCGATCTGCGCTACGGCGGCGCGGCCGGCGGCGGCGGCGCCGTTGACCGGAGTCGGCTTCGCCGGTCGTGCGAACGTTGCGGTCGCGATCGGAGTCGTGACGTTCGGTTGCTTCGATCCACGGGAGCAGGCGGCCGCGGTGATCACCAGCGAAGCGACGATCGGCGCGAGAGCAAGACGCGCGGCGGTGTTCATGAGATGTGAATGAGATCGTGGGCGACGGCTGTGCCGCACATGACGGTGATGGTGCCGGTGCCGGGCTGGGTGGTCGAATCGATGCGGAACGTCCACGAGATCACGCCGGATGCGTCCGATTGGTGCGGGTTGAGGCCGCGCGTCGTGCTGACTTTGCCGGACGGGTGGCGGTATTCGATCGAGCACGAGGTGGCGGGCGCTGTGAGGACCATGACGGTCGCGTTTTGCGTGCGCTGACCGCCGGTGACGGATTGAATCGTCAGGGGCGGGGGTGTGCCGGACGGCGCGGAGGTTGCGCTTGGCGTCTGGCCGGGAAGCGGCGAGCCCGGAGTCGGAACCGCGGCGTCGACCGTGGCGGCAAAGACGGTGCCCTGTGCCGCCTGGGCGCTCGAGACGGCTGCGTCGGTCGCTGATGATCCGGCGTTCGAGCTGCCACCGCAGGCGGCCACGAACGCCGTGACGCCGCCGAGCAACACGCCGGGCCAAAGGCCGACATGCGCGCGGACTGGACGGCGGTCACCGTTCGGTTGGCGGTGTGAGCGCTGAGACTCGTTCGGGGGCATGCGCCTTCGTTCAGTCTTTGACAGTCTCATCAACCAATGATGAGGCGAGTTTACAGCGCGGCGGTCACTCGCGGATGGGGCGTTGCCAATGTACGAGACGGCGGACGAGCGCCGCGCGCGCGGACGTCCAGGCTGTGCGGAGACGGCGCGCTTCGTCGGCTGACAACTGCTTGTTGCCGAAACGCGCGCGCTCATAGGTCGAGGCGATGTAGGCGACACCGTCGGTGCCGGGCACGGTGCGGCCGAGGCGGTCGGCGAACTCGCGCGGCGTCTCGAACGGTTCGGGCTGCGTGTGACCGAGGGCGGCCAGTCGCAGACTCTTCTCCCAGAGCTTCGCCGGGGTGCCGAGTCCGCGCAGTCGGAACTCCCAGACGTACAAGGCGCCGCTCGCCCCGGCGACGAGCAGTGCGAGAAGCGCGACGACACCGGTATCGAACCATGTTCGCGCGCCGATCGCTCTGATGTCGATGCCGAAGCCGGTACCGCTGCCGTCAGATGGCGCGCTGGCCGGGGCCTGGGCGGCGCGCGCGAGTGCGGCGAGCTGACTCTGATCGGCGGGCGGCAGCGGCGCGGCGGGGCGGGAGACGACCGGCTCCGAGGGTGTCGGGTTGAACTCAACCCAGCCGATGTTCGGGAAATAGACCTCCGGCCAGGCGAACGTCTGCTGGTAGGTGAGGTTGTAGGTATCAGTGCCGGCTTGGCGCAGCTTCGGATCGATGACGTAGCCTGTGGCGATTCGGGCGGGGATGCCGAGCGTGCGTAGCATCACCGCCATCGCCGATGCGTGGTAGTCGAAGTAGCCGCGCTTCGCGTCGAACAGGAAGTAATCGACACTGTCGCGGCGATCGGGCGCGGCGGGCACGCTGAGATCGATCGGGAACGTGCGAATATATGCCTCGATCGCCGTCGCCGCGTCGTAGGGGTTCGCCGTGCCGGCGGTGACTTCTTGCGCTTTGTCGCTGACGCGGGCGGGGAGCCGGCGTGAGAGCTGCAAATAACTGTCCGTGACCCACGATGGGTAGTCGGCGCCGGCGGCGCGCAGTTGTTCGATCGTCGCGGCGTTGACGCTGCCGGTGACGACGTACTCGGATCCATTGCTGATGTGATCATCTGGCTTGAGGCTGCTGACGTCAGCGGGGGCAGCGCCGGTTGTTGTGGCAGTGGATTGATCCGACCAGAGCGGCTGGCCGAGGCTGAACAGCCGGCTGCCGTTTCCGGTCTCAACTTTCACTTTGATCGTGACGGGTGCGCGCGCAGGATCGGCGCCGGATGCGGAGGCGGCGGCAGGGTCCGTTGGCGCCGCGATCCCGGGCGCGAGCGGCGTATCACCCTGCGCGTTGACGTGCCAGCCATCGCGCGCGTATTGCTGGAACGATTGATCGCGCAGAAACGGGGCGGCATCGATCGGGATGTCGCCGGTGATTTGCACCGCCGGGATACTGCTGGGGTCGATGGCGCCTTGCAGCGCCAATTCGTCACGCAGGCCGTGGATGTTCGCGCCCTTGTCGGGGTTGATTGAGATGAAGGCGCGCGCGACAGGCCCGAGGTGACTCGTGAGCGGCGCCGTGATCACGTCCCAGCGGGCGTTCGCGGCGGCGGATTGCTGGCCGAGCGGTAAGAACCAGACGGCGCTAAGTATCGCGCAGGTCGCCCAGAACGTGGCGTTAAGCACCGAGAACGTGATGAATTTCGGATAGGCGATGCGGTTGCGATCCCACGTGCGCTCCTGGCGCGCGACGCGCAGTCGCATGATCAGCAGCACTCCGACGAGCAGATAGATGAGCGACGTGACGCTGAAATGATTCGGGTCGAACGCGGCGTCCCAGATCAGCGCGGCCGCGCCGGGGATCAGGCCGATGATGGCGGTTCGCCAGCGGAAGATGGCCCATGCGGCGAGAAATGATCCGAGCCAGGTCATCGTCAGCATGATGATGATGACGGGCAGCGTATCGACGTGGACGCGTCCGTGATGCGTGACAGCGGACCACCAGACGTACATGCGATCGAGGACGTTGTGCGTCCGGAGATAGAGCGTGTCGCCGGAGGCGATCGCCATCACCTGCAGGAAGATGATCGTTGCGCCGGCAAGGATGCCCGCCGGCAGGAGCAGCAGCTGGTTCCAGCGAACGCGCGAGAGCCCGTATGCGATGAGCAGCGCCGACAGGCCGATCGGGTAGAGCGACGGCAGATCGCGCACCCAGCCGGACGACGTGACATTTGCGGCGACACACATGAAGGCGACGCCCGTGAGCAAGAGCGTCAGTGCATCGCGCCAGGGGACGATCGCGTCTGAAGCGGACGCGGCGGGATGCGGCGATTCGGGTTCGTCGTGCTGGAAGAGCTCGTCCCGGTTCGCGTCGCGCATGTTTTCGTTGAGCTGCCCTGTGTTAGCGGCGCGTCGCTCTCAGCCGCGTCGCCAGGCGATCGCCGTGCTGGAGGTACGACGGTGGCGGCCGGCGGGTTCCGTTGAGCATAACAAGACGGGGCGGGCCGTTGCGGCGACTGAATGTGAGAGACCGGTTACACCGGCCCGAAATGCAACGCCAAGAGGAGAGGTCGACACGGGTCGAGACAAGGATTCTTCGACCCTCGAAGACCGTAGTTTTAACGCTGACAACGCTGAACGCGCCGTCCGTCAGGAAGCTCGCTGGCATCGGCAGCGTTACGAGAGGTGCGCCACGGATAGCTTCGAGGCGAGATCGGGCATGCCGATCTCCTGGGCGTCGGCGGCGGCGATGCGGGCGAGTTCGCGAGCCCGATCGACATCGTTGGCGACGCCACGTGTTCGCAACATCTCGGCATAGTGAACGCGAGTGTGCGCGATCCAGACCCGCTGTCTCGTGCGGATGTTGAAGGCCAGCGCGTCTTCAAAGTGTAGTTCTGCCTGCGAGTGTTGGCCGAGGTATTCGGCGAGCTGTCCCAAGAAAAGCGATGCCGAGCCAAACGACACGGCGCCGGCGGTCGCAGCGTTGCGGTCAGCGTAGGGACTGAGGAGTGCGTACAAGGCCGCCGCTACGTCCGCTGCGTCGGTCCTGATGGCGACCACCGACATGCATACGGTGGTGAGCCACCAGAGATAGTCCCGGGGAATCTTGTCGACCGGATGCGCGCTCAGCTGATCTAGCTCGACGCGCGCCTCATCGTGGCGGCCGGTCTCAGCGCAGATGAGCGCGAACGTCGCCCGGAAGCCCAACACGCGCGGCAAGACGTCGACAACGCGGCGGTAGGGATCGTACATCTCGGAGATGCGCCCTTCGTGCCATCGAAGCATCAGCAACTGAACGCCGAATCGAGGACGCGAATTGGCGTTGTCACCACGCTGCGCATCGAGGCCGCGCGACTCGAATAGCAGTCGCTTGCCTTCGCGCAGATCACCATCGGCGGTGGCGTGCGTGGCCTGCAAGCTTCCAGCGACGGCAAGGATGCCATCGGCGTGCATGGCTTCGCCGATGCGCCGAATCGCCCGTGCCTCGAGGCGCGCGCCGTCGATGTCTCCGAACTCCAGGAGATCCTCGTGACGGAACAGGCGAGCCTCGAACTCGCTGAGTGTGTGCCGCCTACCCTTATGCAGATCAAGCATCTCCCGGGTGAGATCCAGGCGTTCTGGCAGCGTGTCGGGAGAGGTGATGTACACGCGCAAACGCGACAGTGTCTGTGCGAGGACGTCCGGGCTGCCGACGCTGCGAGCCATCGCGACGGCCTCTCGTAGTCGAGCTTCGATCACCGGATCTCGATCGCCCGCCACCGCGAGTCGACCAGTGATGTGTCGCTCGTTTTCCGGCCTGGCTTCGGCGGAGAGCGGTCGAGCGCTCGCGGCGAGCAAAAGTGCGCGACCTTCACTTGGCACCGACGGAGCCTGGGCGAGCGCCGAACGGATCAGCTCGGCGGCCTCTCGATGGCCGACCTGATTTTCGGGCGTAGCGTCGGTCGCGTCCTGGAACTGGACGAGTGCACGCGCCCGCAATTCAAATGCCCCTGCTCGCTCTGCGAGGGCGGCTGCTTGCCGGCAGCACTCGGCGACATCGATCGCGGGACCGATCGCGCTCGTAGCCCGAGCCAGCTCGAGCCAGAGCTCGCATTCGCGTTCGTCATCCCGGTCTGTTGCGCGCAGACGCTCGATAGCGGCGCGGTACCGCTCGATCGCCTCGTCCCAGGCATAGCGTCGCATCGCCGCGTCTCCCTCCCGAGTCGGTTCGCCGATCGCCTCGTCGACTCTGTTCGTCAGGCGGTTCACGCCACGCAGTTCTGCAACCAGCGCTTCCGTCTCATCGGAGGGTGCGGCGCCGAGCTCCGCCGCCAGTAGATCCTTGCAGCGCTCGTATTGGCGCAGCGCCAGCTCGCGTTGGCCGCCGGTGCCGTAGGCGCGCATGAGGCCGCGATGCGCGTCCTCGGACACGAGGTCGGCGGAGAGAATCTGCTGATATTGGTGGATGGCGTCATCGAGGCGTCGGCGGTGGAGGTAGCGATCGGCCAGTTCGAGACGGAGACGATGCGTGAGCCCGCGCAATTCATCGCGATGAGGCTCCGTCCAGGGCTCGTAGAGATCGGCGGGGAGGAGATCGCCGCCGCCAGCAAGGAGCGCCCGCTCAAGTGTCGAGACATCTCGGGCGGCGAGCGCGCTCTGCCCAAGTACGCGAAATGCATCAACGTCGACTTCCGCGTACGCGACTAGCGAGACAGCGCCGCGGTTAAGGGCGACAAGGTCGGTGACGCCGGCGGCCCGAAGGGTGCTCCGGAGGTGGTGGAGATTCTTGTAGAAGCTGCTACTTCCGGCTTCTGCGTCGGCCTCGGGCCAAAGCAGGTCGATGAGTTGATCGCGGTGCAATGCGCGGCCTTGTTGGAGCGCGAGGATCTTAACGATCGCGGCTCCCTTCGCCGGCCGCCACGTGCCGTCGATGACGACGCCGTCGTCGCGGCGCACCTCGAAGGCGCCCAGCAGTCGAATCGACACGCTCAATTTGTGGGTCCATCTCCGCTGCAGATTCTCGGTCGACCGCTTATCTTCAGGTTCGGCCGCCGATCAACAGGTTCGCATGTTCGGCAGTTTCCTCATGATATGCCAATCCACCGTAAGGTCACTGGAAGGTTCCGTGTCGTAGCGTTGGCGCTTGTAGGGCTGGGCGGTTAGGCCGCGCCGCGGGAAGAGGTTAACTCCTCAACCGCGCGACGTGGCCTCCTCGCCCGAACGTCGGCGTCTGGGCGAGGAGGCTCGGCAATCGACGAGGCACTCAGGGTTTGCGGCTCGAACGCGCCCTTTGGGCAAGTAGCGGAGTGGGAGTTGCAGCAACACATCGTTCATTCACGCCGGTAGGTGACGCGTGTTGGATATACGGAGGAAGATCATGACGAACAAGAGAAGCTCGATGATTCGGACGGCAGTCGTACTGGCCGTCGGCGCGTTCGCGATCGTTGCGTTCGCGGCGTGTGGCGATGATGCGGCGAAGCCGGCGGCGACCGTCATCGCGCCGACCGCCGCGGTCTCCGCACCGGCTGCGGCGTCGGGTGAGGCGGCGAACGTCGAAAAGACGATTCGCGCCGCGTACGACGCGTGGAACGCGAAGGACACTGCGAAGCTCCTGCCTTACTTCACTGACAAGGGTTTGGTCGCGGTGATCGCCAACGGGGCGCCGGACGCCACCGCCGACTCTGTCAAGGCGATGCTGGCAGCCACGATCGGCGCACCGAAAGTCTCCACGAACGGCTTCAAGAACACGAAGGTGACCGGCGCGACCGCCACTACCGACTCAGCCGAGGTGCAGAACACTGTGCTCGGGACCGCGCGTTACTCGCTCATCAATGTTGGCGGTGCGTGGAAAGTGGACGGGCAGGAGTGGCTAGAGACGGAGGTTCCGGCAGGCGTGCCGACCGTTCACCTCGACCTCAATGAGTTTGCGTTCGTTGGCGACACGACGAAGTTCGGCTCCGGGAGCGGCGCTATCGCCGTGTCGGCGAGCAACGTTGGCACGCAACGTCATGAGCTCGCGATGGCAAAGATTCCCGCCGACGCGGTTATCGACGATCTCCTCAAGTCCGACGCAAATGTGCCCGGATTCGAGTTTCAGGGTGTCATCGGTCCGATCGAGCCGGGCAAGAGTAACAACCTCGTCTTCACCGAAGCGCTTACACCGGGCCGCTACGTGATGGTTTGTTTCTTGCCGGACACGACGGCTGGCGGCGACGGGACGCCGCACGCGCTCAAAGGCATGATCAAGGAGTTCACGGTCAAGTAGATCTCGCCGAGTCGACACTGGACCTTGCGACGCTGGACTAGCGTCGCAAGATCGCGTCCGCAAGTTTGCGCGGGCGGCCGCGTACGCGGCTAAATGTCGATGTCGCGTGTGCGCGGGGGCGGCGAAGTCGGCTAGAAGTCGCCTTCGCCGCGGAGGTTCCCATTGGAACGGCGGAGCTTCTCGAGCGCCTGCGCTTCTATCTGGCGAGCGCGCTCGCGCGTGACGCCGAGCTCGTTGCCGACGATGTCGAGTGTGCGCGGGCGTCCGTCCTTGATGCCGAAGCGCAGTTCGATGACCGTGCGCTCGCGCGGGGTCAGGACATCAAGAGCGTTGCGGACGCGCTCGCGCAGCAGCTGTCGGGCCGCCTCGTCTTCAGGCGAGGGCGCCATGACGTCTTCGAGGACGCTGCCGAGCGTGCCTTCTTCTTCTTCGCCGACGGGCGTCTCGAGTGAGACGACGCTCTGACGTAGCGCCCGCGCCGCCTCGCGCACCTTGTCGGGCGGCATGCCCATGAGCTTCGAGAGTTCGGTCGTCTTCGGCTCCCGACCGAGCCGCTGGAACAGCCGCTCGCGTGCCTGCGAGTACTTCGAGATCAGTTCCGTGATGTGGATCGGGAGGCGGATCGTGCGGCCCTTGTCGGCGATGGCGCGGCCGACGGCCTGGCGGATCCACCACGTCGCGTACGTGCTGAAGCGGAAGCCGCGCCGGTGCTCGAACTTCTCCACGGCGCGCATGAGGCCGCCGTTGCCCTCCTGGATTAGGTCCATCAGTGGCATGCCACGGCCGGCGTACTTCTTCGCCACGCTGACGACGAGACGCAGGTTGGCGTTCACCATGTGCTCTTCGGCGCGCTGGGCGATCCGCCGCGCCGTGAGGACGTGCGGGACGAGCAGCTTCAGGCGCGCCGCGAGCGATCGCTCCGTCGGCCGGATGGTGCCGTTCTTGATGATCGTCAGCGCTTCGTCGAGCGGCTTGAGTGCGCCCTCGGGGAAGATGCGCTGCGCGACAGCGAGCGTAATCAGCAGCGGGCGGATGGCTGGCTGCTGGCGCTTCGTCGCTGTGGCGACGCGCTCTTCGAACTCTTCGTCAAGCCGATCCTGGATGGCGTCACGGAGCGCCTGAAAGTTGAGTTGGTCACCGAGGCCGGCACGAATCGGGAAGCCCTTGAGCGCTTTCGAACGGCGAACGAGCGCAAGATTCTCGACGACTTCGCGCAGCAGACAGACCGTCAACTGCTCGATCGTCGGCACCGTCATGTGCTCTTCCATGAAGGCATCGCTCAACTCGTCGAGTATGCGGCCGTTTTCGATCTCCTTCGCCAGCGAGACTTCTTCGTCGGGCCGCAGCAGCTTGTAGCGCGCGATCTCGTTGAGATAGAGCTCAACGGAATCGGGCGTTTCGCCCATCGGCTCTTCCGTCTCAGTCTTGATGTGGGCGACCGGGATGCGATCGGGGATCGTCGCAACCAGCGGATCCTTGTCGTTCGGCGACGCCTTGTGGACGCCGTTTGAGGGTTTTTCTTTCGTCTTGACCATCTGCCTAACCATCGACACTCATCCAAACTCTACGAATCTGTACAGACACGAGATCATTTCTGCCACCCGGCAGGCCGTTGTTGTCCGATCGAGGCGGTAGGCGTCAGACGACGTCCGGGAGGGGCCACTTCAAGTCGCAGCTCAGACATCGTGCCTGGACCATCACCCCTCCGCTCCAATAGCTGGCCGTGAAAAACTTCCGGCAGCGGGGACACTCAGACTCGCCCATACGCACCTCTCGTAAGGGCGCGGCAGCTCGCACGTCCGTTTCAGGGCCGTTCATACGTGTCTCCATACGTATTGTACAACGGTCTGGGCTCGCCTTCTATAGCGTAGGCGTGAAGAGATCACGCTTCGTCAATAGATTCGGCGTGAATCTACGCATCTCGCGCGCCTTCCACCTGCCCGGTGTGCCGAGTCGGACCGTCCAGGCGGCGACCAGCTACCCGCTGGAGGATCTTGGCGCGGCTTCGGATGCGTCGTCGTCTTCGTCCTCATCTTCAGATGCGTTGGCGGCGGCCCACTCCCGAAAGCTGACGCAGCGGCCGTCGTGCTCGGGATGGCGGACGGCGAACGCAGTCTGGCGCAGCAGCCCGACCATGTGCCACTCGAAGCCGACGAGCGCTTCCGCCTCGTGGTCGGCGTCGATCTTGCCAAGGGCGACCGGGTAGGGCGCGGGCTTATAGCGCTCGGCATCCATCGACCCGACATAACGACCACAACGATCGCAAACGAGTTCGGCGCGCACCGCGTCGATGAATTCCGAGAAGGTCTTCGGCTGAAGATGTGCGTCGGCCATCACCAACATCTTACGACGAGGGCGGCTTACGCTCACGACGCCGAACGAAGGCGTGTGCGTTCAATCGTCGATCGTGTGCCCGGCGATCCGTCCCTTGAGTTCGGAACGGTTGGCGGCCACCGACGCTGGACAGGTCTGAAGACCAGTCCGTACGGATCCGCATCCCGGTTGCGAACACAGATCGACAACGCGAAAAGTAGGGGATATCCCTGATAGCACCGCTATCGACGCGATGATCTAATGGCGGCATGGTTCAGTCGATCCGCACAGCTTCTCCGGCGCCCACGCGGGCGCGACGTCCAGCGCCGACTCCGCTTCGGCGGTCGCAGGGCGCGCCGGCGGCGAATCAATTGATCACCGGCGACTGCCTCGACGTCATGCGTGGTTGGTCCGACGGGTGTATCGATCACTGCATCGTCGATCCACCGTTCAATATCGGGTCGGGGAGCGGGCGCAAGGGGAAGAGCGGGCTCGGGTGGGCGTTCTCGTCGCACGTGACGATGGACGAGACGTGGGACGCATTCACAAAGGACGAGTTTTATCAGTTTAATATCGCATGGCTGCGCGAGGTCGTGCGCGTCGTAAAGCCGAACGGGAACATTCTGGTGTTCGGCAGCTATCACAACATCTATCAGCTTGGCTTCATCCTGCAGCACGTCCTCGACCGGCGGATTCTCAATTCGGTCATCTGGTCGAAGCCGAATGCGCAACCGAACATTACGGCGCGGATGTTGACCGAGAGCACGGAGCAGATCATCTGGGCCGTCAACGGGACGCCGGCGAAGGCGACAGGATGGACCTTCAACTACTGGGACGCGAAAGAGATGAACGGCGGCAAGCAGCTGCGCAATCTCTGGGAGTTTCCCGTGACGGCGAAACGCGAGCGGAGCGCCGGCAAGCATCCGTCGCAGAAGCCGCTGGCGCTGCTCGAGCGGGCGGTGCTGCTGGCGTCGCATCCCGGCGAGCTGTTGCTCGATCCGTTCGGCGGCGCGGGCACGCTCGGCGTCGCAGCGGCGAAGCATGCGCGCGACTGGCTGCTGATCGAAAGCGTTGCCGAATATGCCCAGATCGCGCAGCGACGCTTGGACCCGCTGACCGGCTGACGCGCGGCTCACCGAGCCGTTTGCCGTGCACCATCGTCGTTGCCGATGAAGCAAAACTGAACGCGGTATAGCAGCGTGTCCGGGCCGACGACGGTCTTCGTGTGGTCGCCGGCGAGCGCCCAGATCGCGGCGATATCGGTGCAGCCGGATGGTGCGACGTCGTCGTCGGAAACGAGCGCGGCGGGGATCACCTGCACGTCGGTGACCTCGATGGCGCCGAAGCCGGTCTGATACGTCTTGCCGGCTTTGGCTTTCGCCGTCGTCCAGAGGCGGAACGTCACGGTGATCTCGCCGCTGGCCACGCGGTCGCGATCTTCGCGTCTGAAAGAGACCATCGTCGTTCTCCTTACCGTGCGCCCCGGCCAATGCCGGGCAGCGAGCAGCGCCGCTACGACGGGCCGTCGCTCGCCGAATGTTGGAACGCCAACGGAATCGCCGGCTCTGCGTCCCACAGTGATTGCTGCGTGCCGCCTTCGACGAGGCGCGAACACTGGATGCCAAGCAGGCGAAACTGATCTCCACGCTCGACGATCGCATCGAGCAGACGAATGGCGATCGCTTCGATCTGGGCCGCGTCGTCGATTGGCGTCTTCGTGCTCGATTGGCGCGTGACTGTGTGGAAGTGCGCATACCGGAGCTTGAGCGCGACCGTGTGGGCGCGCGAATTATGACCGCGCATGCGCTCGCCGACCTCGACGGCGATGCGACGCAGCTGCGCGCGCAGATCGGCGCCGTCGGGCAGGTCGCGCGCGAACGTTGTCTCCGCGCCGATCGACTTGCGTTCGTGATCGACGATCACGGCGCGATCGTCGATGCCGCGCGCCATATCGCGCAGGAATTCGCCGGACGATCCGAGCAAGCGGCGCGCGTCGGCGTCGGCGCAGCGTGCCAGATCGCCGATCGTACGAATGCCGGCGGGCGCGAGCCGCGCGTCCGTTTTCGGGCCGATGCCCCAGAGCGCGCGCACCGGCATCGGCGCGAGAAAGGTGGCCTCTTCGCCTGCCGGGACGACGACGAGGCCGTTGGGCTTGCCGTGATCCGATGCGATCTTGGCGACGGTCTTGTTGCTGCCGCAGCCGATCGAGACGATGAGCCCGGAGGCTTCGCGGACGGCCGCACGCAGCTGTTGCGCGATGTCGATCGGGCGCGCGCCGTCGTCGGCCCAGCCGCTCACGTCGAGAAAGGCTTCGTCGAGCGACAGCGGCTCGACGAGCGGCGTCAGGTCGCGGAAGATGCGCATGACGACGCGCGAAACTGCGGCGTACCGATCGAAGCGCGGCGGCACGCGCACGGCGTCGGGGCACAGGCGCAGCGCTCGGCTCATCGCCATGGCGGAGCGCACGCCGAATGCCCGCACTTCGTACGAGGCCGCGGTGACGACGCCGCGCGACTCCGGCGAGCCGCCGACAACAACGGGCTTGCCGCGGAGCTCCGGGTTGTCGAGCTGTTCGACCGACGCATAGAAGGCGTCGAGGTCAGCGTGAATGATCGTGCGCGCCATGGCCGCTCAGGATAGCGAGCCATCAGCGGGCGTTCGATGCCGTCTCAGACGATCTTGTCTTCTTTCATCGCCACGAGCGTGCTTCGGAACGCATCGACGGTGTGTGCGGCATCGTCGTCTGTATGGACGGCGGACACCATCATGCCGCCCGCCATCAAGTCGACGCCTTCGTTGATCATACCGAGGCGAAGCGCCTGCGCGACGCGTCCGGATGCGTGCGGCAACGGCGACGGGGGCGCATCGTCGCCCCACGAGTAACCGTCGGCCGGCTGGATCTCGGCGCCGAACGCGACGTGCAGCATCGATGCGCGGCCATAGGCGCAACCGGGGACGGATGCGTCGCGGAAGGTGGCGTTGATGCCGCGGGCGATCGTTGCTGCCGTGGCGGCGGCGCGCGTTTGCGCCACCCCGTCAGCGATTGCCGTCAGGCATGCCGCGCCGGCAGCGGCGGACAGCGGGTTGGCGTTAAAGGTGCCGGGATGGGCGATCCGTTCGTCACCGTTGCGCTCGGCGCCGTCGATCGCGATGCGGCCGAGAATGTCAGTGCGACCGGCGACGCAGCCACCGGGAAGGCCGCCGGCGACGATCTTCGCCATCGTCGTCATGTCGGGCGTGATGCCGTAAACCTGCTGCGCGCCGCCCGGCGACATGCGGAAGCCGGTGATCACTTCGTCGAAGATCATCACGATGCCTCGCCGCGCGGTCAGCTCACGCGCGCGACGGATGTACGAGACATCGATTGGATCGGCGCCCCAGTGCGCGCCGGTCGGCTCGAAGATCATCGCCGCTATTTCGCCGCTCTCTTCGTCGATCGTGCGTTCGAGTGCGGCGATGTCGTTCTGGGCGATGACGATCGACGCATCGAGGATGCCGCGCGGCAGGCCGGGCGATCGTGGCAGCGTTTCTTCCGCGGGCGGTTGGCCCGTGACGCTGTCGTTCCAGCCATGAAAGTGATCGCGCAGCCGCAGCACCTTCTCGCGGCCGGTGCAGGCGCGTGCGAGACGCAACGCCATCATCGTCGCCTCCGTGCCGGACGATGTGAAGCGCAGCAGCTCCGCCGACGGCACGAGACGCTGGACGAGCTCGCCCCAGAGGATCTCGCCTTCGTGCGATGCGCCGTAATGCGTGCCGCACTGCAATTGCTCAGCGACGGCGGATGTCACGGCCGGATGACTGTGGCCGAGCAGCAACGCCCCGTGGCCCATGACGTAGTCGATGATCTCGTTACCGTCGACGTCGTGCTTGCGGCTGCCCTGCGCGCGGTCGACGTAGAGCGAGAACGGCGCGTTGTAGCGCATGTCGTGCGTAACGCCGTCGGGGAAGACACTTTGCGCGCGCGCGGCGAGGCGCTGCGAGGCAGGGTGAATCTCGACATAGCGGGAAAGAATAGACATGAGAACCTCGAGTTTGATACTCGCATTGGGGTGAATACACATGAACGAGCGCGATGCATTGTAGGGGCGGCCCCGCGTGGCCGCCCGCGGTCTGGCAACCCGGCCGTTAATTTCGCGACGATGGCTCGACCCCGCGACCGTCAGGGATCTCCCTACGTTTTCGATTCGCGCGTGACGTGCTCCGTGCTCGTCTGCCGGCAGGGGAGGGAGCGTCGTCTCACCTACAACGATCGCAGTTGGTTCTCGACGTGATCGAGAAGATCTTCGGCGTCACCCACGAGTTTGCCTTCGGGGTGCATCGCGAGACAGCGGCGAAACGCGTCGGCGGCGCGTTCGTACAGATCGCGTGGATTGAGATCGACGTGGCTCGAATGACCGGGATGACGGCGCTGGATCTCGTGCGCCGCGAACTCGTAGCACCAGCCGAGCGAGTACCAGAGACCGGCGTCCTCGCCTCGCAGCGACACCGCGCGATCGATGAGCGCCAGTCCTTCGACATAACGACGCTGCCGCGTGATCAAGATCGTCGCGAGGTGTTCGATCGCTTCGACGTTGTCGGGATCGAGTTCGAGCGCGCGCTGCGTGAGCTCGACGCTCGCCCCGATGTCGTGCGCGGCGTGCCGGTTGCGTGCCTCGTCAAAGAGCGCCGCCGATTCTTCAGTCGGATCAACCATCTCGGCG
>JBBQVO010000018.1:0-29190 GCA_038211505.1 Dehalococcoidia bacterium
ACGCGACTGCGTCCGTCCGAGATGCGCGCTTCACGCGCCAGCATGCCGTGCACACTGATCACCGCCGGCAGGCCCGAAGCGAGCGCGGCAGGAGCGTAAAAGTTCTGCCCCTGGACGTGGACGATGTCGGGGCGCAGCCGGCGAAGGGTTTGGACGATGTTCCGGCGCTCGAGGAAGAACATCGACGGGCGTCGCAGCTTCCCTGACGACGGAAGCGCGTGGAGCAGCGCCCGCTCGCCCAACCGCGTGCGTCCCGCGCGCGCGCCCGGCAGCGCAATTGTCAGCACGTCAACATCGACGTCCGGCATTTGCTGCAACCCGGAGACGAGGAACGCCGAGACCGACTCGATGCCGCCCGGCGGCAACCCCTCGAGCGGATACGGACCGACGACCGCCACCTTCATCGGGCGGCGTCGCCCGCCGTGACCGGACGCGCGGCCGCCAACGCGCTTTCACCCAGCAGAGCGACCACGAGATCGCGGAGGCCATCTTCGAGCTTTACGCGCGGCTCCCAGCCGAGTGTTGTGCGGATGTGGCTGATGTCCGCCAGCAACCGGCGCCGGTCGACCGCACGCACGCGCGCCGGATCCGTCTCGACGGTGATCGTGCGACCCAGGATCTGCTCGAGCATGGCGACGATGTCGGCGACCGAGTGTGCGACGCCGGTACCGACATTGAAGATCTCGAACGAGGGAAGATCCGCATTCAACGCCAGATGCAGCCCGTGCGCGATATCCGTGACGTGCACGAGATCGCGCTCGGGCGTGATGTTGCCGAGACGTAGCGTCGAGCCGGCGCGAAGCTGCTCGATGATCTCCGGGATGACGTGCGGATTGGTCTCGCCGCGGCCGTACACGTTGAAGAATCGCGTCGCCACGCACGAGATGCCCGATGACTTCTGGAACAGCGCGAGCTGCTGCTCGCCCTGAATCTTCGTCATCCCGTAGAACTCCTGGCCCTCCAGCCGATCGCTCTCACGGTGCGGCGCATCGCTGATCGCATACACAGCCGCCGTCGAGGCGTGAATCAGGCGTCGCACGCTGCCGGACGCCCGGCACGCCTCCATCAGAATCTGCAACCCGAGAACGTGAACCTGCAATGCCTCGACGGGGTGCTCATCGCAGTAGGGGATATAGGCGAACGCGGCGAGGTTGTAGGCGGCGCGCGGACGGTGAGCGGCGATCACCGCGTTAACCGCGCGCTCGTCGCGCAGGTCGCCCTCGACGACGGTGAGCCCGTCGCGCGGCGCCGGCGGGTGTCCGGTGCAATAGTTGTCGAACACGACGACGCGTTCGCCATCCGCAAGCAATGAGTCGATGAGCGCGCCGCCGATGAAACCGGCGCCCCCGACGACCAGCACGGGCGCTCGCTTCTCTTCAGATGGCATACGGTTCGCCTCACTCACACTCGGCCGGATCGTTGACGTGGGTTCGCGCGGCCCAACGAACGGCCGGCGGCGCTTGCACTATCGTGCACTGTATAGAGAATCGATCGCGGCAGCCACGTGTATCAGCGCGCGGCAAAGCTCCGTCAAGGGTGTGGCGCAGACGCCATCGAGGCCCGGCGAAGTTGCCGGGCCTCGAGAAACCTCACAAGAATCGCATCTAATCCAGCGGGGGCGGGTTCGATTGCAACGTCGCCGCCGACGCGGTCGTCAGGTTGAACGCGCGCCAGTTGCGCGTCAACCACTTGAACTTGCCGAAGCCCGCTTGCTCGTTGTTCGGCCACGGCGCGCTGAGGTTCAGCCACCAGTCGCCGCCCATCGCCAGCATCAACTTGGCCGAATCGATGTTGTCCGGACCACCCGCGTTGTCGAGGATCAGTCGCGACTGCATGGTGACGAAGATCGCCGCGACGTCAGATCCGTTGATGTTCACGCGACCGTTGGGCGCTCCCCAGAAGTGGAACGCGCGCCCGGCCACCGGCTTCACGGACGATCCGCCCGTCTCGGGGCGGATATCAGCCACGTCGTTGACGTTGCCCGCAAAGTTCGGCAGGAACTGCGCTCCGTCGACCGCCCCCGGCGACGCGATCAGCGTCCATCGGTTCGTGCTCCGCAGCAGGACGTAGGTCTTGAAGCCGCGGAACTGCACACGCACGTTCGATACCGGGTTGCCGCCGCAGTCCGCCTCCACGGCGCCCCATCCGGTCTCGGCGGCGTAACCCGACGGCGGCGACACCGCATCCGTCTCGGGACTGAACTGCCACGAGTACCCGTCGACGCCGTTTGTTCCCGTCGGCAGACAGCCTTCGTGACTGCCCTGCATATCACTGATCACCGTGTTCAACGTGTTCAGCGTCCCTGCCTGCGGCGTCGCTGTCGGAACCGGCGCCGCCGTCGGAGTGCGCGTCGCCGTGGCGGCGGGCGCTGATGTCGGCGTCGGCGTCCGCGTTGCCGTCGCCGCCGGGATTGATGTAGCTGTCGAAGTTGACGTGGACGTCGCGGCCACTGTATTCGTCGGGGTCGGCGTCATCGTGTTGATCGGCGTGATACTCTCGTTCTTCGGAAGTTGCGCCCGGGCGGTCGCGGTGCGGTGTGCGCTCGCGTCCGCGATCTCGGTCGCGGCCACCGAACCTGGCGTGCTCGTCGGCGATGCCGTTGCCGAGGGCAATGGCATCGTCGCCGTCGCGAGGGGCGTGAGGCCGGTACGGCCGTGCCGGCCGCGAGCCTGAACGCGGACGCTCGACACGCCGTCGTTGCCGCTGCTCGACGCCACCAGGATCGAGTCAATCGACGAAGACACTAACACGGGCGGCGACACGTCGACAGCGGTGTGGCCATCGGCACTCGGAACAAACGCCTGGGCGCCGACGATCGCGAGCGCTTCGCCGCTCGAATCCGCGCCGTCGTCTGCGTTCGACGTTCCGTCAGCCGGATCCCGTCCATCGATCCCGCCATCGCCGTCGACGGCCACTGCCTCACGGCTGTCGTCCGCATCGGGCGCGTCGCTCGCGAGCGGCGCTGGCACGGCGAAGAACTCGGCGGATCGATATGTGGTCGTCGTTCCGCGAGGTGCGTCGTACGTCGCGGTCATCAGCTTCGGCGGTGCGTAGTCCGCGCTCGAGATCGTCGAGATCGCGAGAGAAAGTATTCCGACCGCCAGCACACCGGCCAGCGGCCACCACCGTACTTGCGTTGTTTTCAGGACGCGCAGGATTCGTTCGTTGCGATTCGTATTCAGAAGACACCCCCCATGTCCGGGCCCGCCTCACGCGGACTCGACATTCCGACCCCTACGCCCAACAATCGGACGGACACGATGGTCCTGAACGACTTGAGGGCGTTTGTTGAGAACCGGCGAGACAGTTGGTTTTGGAACCGGCCACTCGGTGCGCATCCTTGCGCGGGCGACCTCGCTGCGTTCGGCGGTTCTCGTGGTGATGGTTGGCCTTTGGCCGTAGCCTCGGAATGGGGGAACGCCCTTGCGGCCGCGCCGCGCGAATCTGCGACGGAGGCCGTTTAAGGGATTCCGAGAGCGTCAATGAGGGAGTGCGAAGTTAACCGCGGAGTCCGGTTGAGCGTTCTTACGCCGGAGAAATCACGCCGCTTCGAGGTCGTGTGGATGATGCGGCGCGTCCTCGTGCTCCGCAGCCATGTACAGCCCGCCAAGCGTTCCTGATTGCCACAGCTCATCGAGCGCGCCGACCACGCGCGGGCAGAACAGCGCCCCCTTGACGCGCACGATCTCGTTGCAGGCTTCCTCAATCGCCCAGGCGCGTTTGTACGGGCGGACCGTCGTGAGCGCATCGAACGCGTCGGCGACGGCGACGATGCGTGCCGCGAGCGGGATCTCCTCGCCGCTGAGCCCGTCGGGGTAGCCAGTGCCGTCCCATCGCTCGTGGTGCCAGCGCGCGACGGCGCGTTCGAGCCCGAACCGCGGCGAATCTCCGATCAACCGCTCGCCGTTGAGCGGGTGCTGGCGCATGCGCTCCCAGTCGTCTTCGCTGAGCGCGCCCGGCTTCATGAGCACGTCGTCCGGCAGATTGAGCTTCCCGAGATCATGGATCGCCGACGCCGAGCCGATCGCTTCCGCTTCGTGTTCGGGCAGTCCCAGCTCCAATGCCAGAGCGACGCTGTAATGGCGGATGCGCCGCAAGTGCCCACCGGTGTGCGGATCGCGCGCTTCGGCCGCATCGGCAAGCCGCGCGAGCGACTCCCGGCTCGCCTGCTCGAGCTGCGCGAACGAAGCCTCGAGTTCGTCGCGGTGAGCGCCACCTTGATGGCGGGCGCGAGGTGATCGGCGATCGTCATCAGTAGCGTCATCCGCTCGTGATGGAAGAAGCCGACCGAAGGCGCGACCGCGCCGACGATGCCGAGCGCATCACCGTCATAGCGGATCGCCGCCACGGCCACTTCCGGCACGTACACCGTCGCAAGCAGATCGCGTTCGATCGCCGGCACGCGATCATCGTGCGCGGGATCGACGATGACGCACGGCGCCTCAAGAGCGAGCCGTTGTATGTAGTCGAACGCTTCCGGGCCGATCGCGCGGCATCCCAGGCTTGGAGAAACTCACCGGGCGCGCGCGCCGTCATGTTGTACGGCGCCAGCGTGCCGTTGGCCGTGAGCAAACCCTCGATCGAGACCGACGGCACCTCGAGCGCTTCAGCGATCAGCTGTGTCACGACGCGGAGCCTCTCGCGGAGCGGTGTGCCACCGGCCAGCGCGCGGGCGAGGTCGATGTAGATGTCGCGTTCGCGGCCGGCCTGCTGCGCATCGACGCGGGCTCGCCCGTTGGCCACGGCGGCCTGGACGAGGTCGGCGAGCGCCACGACGACCGGCGGATCGGGGCGGAATGACGTCGTCGGCAATCCGGCGAGCACGAGCATGCCCCCTTCGCCGTGTTCACCGGCGATCGGCGTCTCGATCAGCCACGCCTCCGGCGGCAGTACCGCCGCCAGCGACTGGCTGTCGCGCGCGTCGCTGATCAGCGCAGCCTCGAACTCGCGCGCGACGCGAGCATCTGGCGCGACGACGGCGGTGATCGCCGCATGATTGTCGTGCGCGTCGATCACGATCGCCGCGGCGACGAGCGAGAGCTCGTCTTCCGCGGCGCCGGCAATCTCATCGAGTATCTGCTGCGCGTCACGATCCGGTCGCATGGCGCGGCCGGCGCGCACGAAGAGCGCGCGGGCGACGCCGGCGAGCGATGACAGGGACTCGGCCTTGCGCCGATGCTTCTCGCTGTACATGCGGCCGTCCGCGGCGGCGAAGATCGATTGCGCCGTGGCGCCGTCGCGGGGGTACGTGCCGATGCCGAAGCTGCCGAGCGTCGCGGGCTGATGCTGTTCGACGTGCACCTGCCGCAACGCCTCCTCGATCCCGCGCGCGACCGCAACCGCCTCGTCGCGGCTGGCGCCTGGCAGTGCGAGCGCGAACTCGTCGCCGCCGAGACGCGCGGCGAACCCCGGACGCGACGTGAACACGGCGGCAGTGCTCCGCAAGACTTCATCACCAAACTGATGCCCGAACGAGTCGTTGATCAGTTTGAAGTTGTCGAGATCGGCGACGATCAGGCTAATGCTCTTGTCGGCGCCGGCACGCTCGATCTCAGCCGCGAGCAGCGTCTGAAACGTGACGAGGTTGTAAAGGCCGGTGAGCGGATCGTGCTCGGCGAGCACCCGCAACTGTTCGCCCAACTCTCCGACCTCGGAGAGACTCCGCTCGAGCACGCGCGCATGGCCCATGCGCGTGAGGGTGGAGATCGAAAGAAACGCCCCGAGACCGATCAGATCGCTGACGATCTGGGCGATCGAGGCGAACGACCAGGGGTCGTCGCGATGGATGTAGTACGAGCCTGCGATGAGCGCGAGCGCGACGACCACGCCGGCAACACGCGAAAGCGCGACGAGGCGTCGCACCTCGCGCCGGGACGCCTCGGGCAGGGCAGCCGCGGAAGTCATGTGTGGTTATCGGCAGAATGCCTAGGGGTACGAGAGAGGCGGTATGCGAGTTTCCACAAACTCGGTCACGTGACCGGCAAGCAGATCGATGCCCGGCCACCAGCCATGATCGACACCGGGCACGACGATCGCGTCCGTGGTCGCGCTCGCCATCGCGCGGACAGCGTCAGCCGGCGCAATATCATCGCGGTCGCCGGCGATGATCAGCGCCGGAGTCGCATCCGGCCACGGCGTGAGCGGCGAGTAGGCGACCGGCGGCGACACGAGGATGATCGCTGTGGGCGCGACGCTCGCAGCCGCCGTCGCGGCGATCGTAGCGCCGAACGAGTAGCCGGCGAGCACGAGGCGGCGATCTTCGTGGCCGCGTCGGAGCTGCGTTACCGCAGCGATCGCGTCGGCGACTTCGCCGCGGCCGTCATCGAATGTGCCTTCGCTGCCGCCGGCGCCACGGAAGTTGAGGCGAAGCGTCGTCGCGCCGCATGCCGCGAGCCCATCGCAGATCGCGACGACCACGTGATTGTCCATGTCGCCGCCGTATTGCGGATGCGGATGCAGCACGAGCGCCGCAAAATCGGCGTCGCCCTCGTGCAACATGCCTTCGAGCGTGAGATCGCCGCTGCGGATGGCGATCGATCGCTCGGCCGCGCTCATTGAAGATCGCGCCGTGCCGCCGCATCATTGGCGGCGTCGCCGCCGCCCATGCCGAGCATGCGCTTCCACCACGGCGCGCGCACGGAGCCGCGCGGAATCGATGCGTCGACAACCTTCCAGTGCTCGTCGATACGCTCCCACACTGATCGCACCTCGTACGATCCGCCGCCGCGATAGACGACGACGCTGACACCGCGATCGCCGTCCTCCGTGACATCGATGATCGTGAACGCTGACGCTCGTTCGGACGCGCGCGGCCCGTGCGAGATGCGATGAAGCGAGACGAGCGCCTGCGGCATCACATACGACGCGAACGTCGCGAGGTCGCCCGCGACCCGCGCCTTCGCCTGCGCCTCAACGGCGGCCTGCAACGACTCCGTCGGCACGGTCTCGGTTTCCTCAGCCACGGACCCCTCCTTGTTTCGCACCACCACAACGCGGTCGAGCCCCGCCAGGTCAGTTTCAACGCGCACATCCGCGTTCGGAAACAACCGCCGCGCGGCTGCCGACATCTCGGCGCCTTGCATGGCGCCGACCTCCAGCGCCATCACACCATCATGCGTCAGATGCGCGCCCGTCGACGCTAGCAGCGCTTCGATGATCTCCGTGCCGCGATCGCCGCCGACAAGCGCCTCGCGCGGCTCATGATCACGCAGTTCCGGCGGCAGTTCGCGCCAGTCTGACTCGCTGACGTACGGCAGATTCGCCACGATCACGTCGAACACGCCACATGCGTCGAGCAGATGCGTGCGACGCAACTCGATGCGGTCGCCAACACTGATTCGCTCGATGTTCCCGCGCGCGATCGCAAGCGCCGCGTTCGACGCGTCGGCGGCGACGACGCGAGCGTTCGGCGCGTTCGCGGCGATCGCGACGGCGATCGCGCCGCTGCCGGTACCGACGTCGGCGACGCGCGTCGCAGAACCACGGCGACGCGCTTCGGCGAGCGCTATCTCGACGAGCATCTCCGTCTCCGGCCGCGGGATCAGGGCGCCCGGCGCGCAAGCGATATCGATGCCGTAGAACTCGCGACGCCCGACGATGTACGCCAGCGGCTCGCGCGCGAGGCGCCGTGCCAGCAGGCGCTCGAACGTTGCCGCGGTGCCGCCGTCGACATCGTCCGACAGCCGCGCGAGCAACTGCGATCGGCCGATGCCGAGTGCATGCGCAAGCAGCACCTGCGCCTCGATGCGCCCATCATCGCCCGAGATCGCGCGCAGACGCTGCTCTGCGTCGGCGACCACCGCAGCAACGGTGCGCGCAATCGGCTTCGTCGCGATGGTGTGCGAGCCGTCGATGTGCGTCATGGGCGCAGGTGCCGTTCGGGCGTTGCGCGTTGCCCGGTCGCGTCGAGGATCGCTTCGCGGATGGTCTTCGGATCGGGGAAGCCGCCCTGCGCGCGATAGTCCCACACCAGCGCGCCGTCGTAACTCACATTGAACGCGCCGCCGGACACCGGCAGCAGCGCGATCTCGTCGAACAGATCCGGACGCTGATCGTAGAGTTCGCGGGCGAGAAAAAATGCGCGTCCCTGGAACTTGCAGACGGCGCAGAACTCGATCTCGAGCCGGTGGCGTTCGCTCATGCGGCGCTTCCGTCTTCGAGCTGGCGCGCTTCCGTATCTGCGGCGACGGCGTCGATGACGGCGTCTATCTCGCCGTCCATGATCCGCGGCAGGTTGTGCACCGTCAGCTGGATGCGATGATCTGTGAGGCGATCCTGCGGGAAGTTGTACGTGCGGATCTTCTCCGAGCGCTCGGCCGTGCCGACTTGCTGCTTGCGCGCGCCGGCGATCTCCTCGTTCTGCGCACTCTGCTTCTGATCGAGCAGCCGCGCGCGCAGCACGGACATCGCCTTCGTGCGGTTCTTCAGTTGCGATCGTTCGTCCTGGCAGACGACGACGATGCCCGTCGGCAGATGCGTCATGCGGACGGCCGTGGCGACTTTGTTCACATTCTGGCCGCCGGCGCCGCCGGCGTGGAAGATATCGATCTTCAACTCCGAATCGTTGATCTGGATCTCCACCTCTTCCGCTTCCGGCAGCACCGCCACCGTCGCCGTCGACGTGTGGATGCGGCCCTGCGCCTCAGTCTCGGGCACACGCTGCACGCGGTGGACGCCGCTCTCATACTTCATGCGCGAGTACGCGGCCTGCCCGTGGACGCCGAAGATCACTTCCTTCATGCCACCGATGCCGATCTCGTTGACCGAGAGCACCTCCGTTGACCACTTGTGGCGATCGGCGTAGCGCGAGTACATGCGGAAGAGGTCAGCGGCGAAGAGCGCTGCTTCGTCGCCACCGGTGCCGGCGCGGATCTCAACGATCACGTCTCGCTCGTCGCGCGGGTCTTTCGGCCGCAGCGCGAGCTTCAGTCTCGATTCCAGATCGGCGCGGGCGGTCGAGAGCCTGTCGATCTCGTCCTTCGCCATCGTGGCCATCTCGGCGTCGTTGTCGTTGGCCATCGCGCGCGCTTCGTCGAGCGCGGCGCCGTTGAGGCGGAACTCGCGGTAGAGCGAGACGACGTGCTCGATCGACGCGCGTTCCTTCGCGAGCGCCTGGAGCCGCTCGTAGTCGCCCGTGATGTCGGGACGCGACATCTCAGCCGTGAGATCGTCGTAACGTGACTCGGTAGCTTCCAGGCGGTCGAACATGCTCACACACAGAAACCCCCTGCTCGGGGGCTTCGTCCTCTACATCAATTCTAGCAGCGATCGCGCAATGATAAAGTTCGGGCCAGACGCGCGATCGGAAGCGCCACGCGAAGCGCACACGGAAGAGAGCAAGATGCAAGATCGAACTGGCGCGAAGCTCGGCGTACTATGGCGCGAGGATCCCGAGGCAGCGAACTGGCGCGCCGCGCAGAACGGCCGCATGCGGCCGCTGTTCGAAGCGCTCTCGGCGCTCAGCGTTGCGGCCGAACCTGTCCTCTACACCGACGACGCCGTCGATCGGGTGCGCGAGCAACTCTTCGCGCTCGACGGCGTCCTCGTCTGGGTAGATCCCCTCGTCGGCGACAAGGATCGCTCATCGCTCGATCCGTTGCTTCGGGATGTGGCGGCTCGCGGCGTATGGGTCAGCGCGCATCCTGACGTCATCCTGAAAATGGGGACAAAGGAAGTGCTGTTCCGCACGCGCGACGTCGGCTGGGGTGGTGACGTAGATCTCTACACGTCGATCGAGAGCTTCAGCGCCCAACTCCCTCGCCGTCTCGCCAACGGAGCGCCACGAGTCCTCAAACAAAACCGCGGCAACGGTGGAATCGGTGTCTGGAAGGTCGAACTCGCCGATCACGCGAACACTGCCGCCACGCCGGCCGCCGTGGTGCACGTGCAGCACGCGCGCGATCGCGACACCGTCGTCGAATCGATGCCGCTCGATCAGTTCATCGATCGCTGCGCCGAATACTTTGGAAACGGCGGTGTGATCGTGGATCAGCCGTTTCAGCCGCGCATCACCCACGGCATGATCCGCTGCTACGTGGTGCAAGATGAAGTCGTGGGGTTCGCGCGCCAGTTCCCGGAAGGATTCGCGGAGTCGGGCGACGCGACGCCATCGCCACAGACGCTCGGGATCCCGTCGGCAAAGACGATGTTCGCCGCCGACGAGCCGCAGTTCACCGAGCTCAGATCGAAGATGGAGCACGACTGGATACCAGCGATGCAACGCGTCCTCGACATCGCGACCCCGGATCTACCCGCGCTCTGGGACGCCGACTTCCTTTACGGCCCGCAGACAGCCGACGACAACGACACCTACGTCCTCTGCGAGATCAATTGCAGCTGCGTCCACCCCTTCCCTGCCCAGGCCGTCCCGAAGCTCGCGGCGCGTGCGGCCGAACACGTGACGCAGGCAAAACTTCGCCGGCGCTAGTCGCTCTCACGTGTCGGCGATTGCTTCGCCCGCTCGCGCATCTCGGCGTAGAGGCCGGCGTAGACGCTGGACTCACTCCCTCCGATGATGGAGGCGCCGCAAGTCTTTGCGTAAAACTCGGCGGGGCCGACACCGCCGATGATGGCGTACGCGTAGCCGTATTCGCGCATCGCTTCGAGGCAACGATATAAGAGCGCCGCGCCGGCGCCGCTGCCGCGCAGATCTTCTCGCACGCCCGTCGGGCCGAAGAATCCGCGACGGCTGCTCTCGTAGACGGCGAAGCCGGCGATGGCGCCGTCCTTGATTGCGATGAAGCCGGTGATCGGGTGGCCGTTCGTGAACGCGAAGTCCGCCTCGGACGCCCAGGTCTCGCCGAAGTGCTGGCCGACGAAGCGCCGCAGCGCCGCCCGGTCCCACGCGTCGAGGCGGCGGACGCTGATGCCGGCGTCGAGCGCGCGCCGCTCGTACGCCGAGCCGTCCGGCAGTTCGTACAGGCGCACCAGCATGTCCGGCATCGAGCAGCCTCCCGGTGGCGACGGCGACCCTCGCTCGACGTTCGTCGTCGCCGCCTTTGTCGCCGTTCAAGATAGCCGCTCGCCCGCAAGAGCCGAACAACCGCGCCTGTGCTGTTACGTGCTGCCGATCGTCAGTTCCAGGTCTCTCGTTGCGCCCGCAGTCGCGCCTCGATCGCCTCCAGACCGATTGGGCGATGGTCCTTGCGCCTCGGCGCTCGCTCGGCTTCGCGAACCGGGTCCGATGGCGGGGCGGGACGTCGCCTGGGATCGCGCAGCGCGAGCATCATCACCAGCGCGGCGACGACAACGGCGAACGCCGCCGCAGCCAACGTCTGCATCGCGAATCGTCGATACGACGACGACGGCGACGCAGCCAGCATGGTCAACGGCACGCAGGACGCGATCTGCCAACCCTGATCGAAATGCGTGCCGGCGCCGATGGCCCCGACGCCGCACATGGAACTGATGCCGGCGACGTTGGCGCGCACAGCGCCATCAGCGAGCGGATCGGGCGCCCATTTCGCGCCGAGATATGACCCCGAGACGCCCGCCAGGACGGTGCCATCGTGGCCGATAAGGACGTTACGGCTGGCGTCGACCGTGGTCGCCAGGGACGCGGCCCAGACGCGCGAAGGATTGGATCGCCCGAGCAGCACGGCGATCGGCTTGCCGTCCGCATCCCGCACGGGCGCTGCGTAGTCGATCGTCCCGTGACGCGCGTCGTTCATTGCAATGTCCGACGTTGCGATGTCGCCGTGCGCGCTCGCCATCGCAAATGCCGCGCTCGCGTGCACATCGACGATCGTGGCGTCGGTGGTGGCCACGATGCGTCCGTCGAGCGCGACCAGCGCCAGCGCGTCGAACATGTTCGTCGGCGAGGCGATCAGGTACGTCAGCGGCGGCACTCGCGGCGCCTGAACGTCCTCGGACTTCGCAGCATCGGCGTCAATGGCGAGCGCCTGCGCGCGGAGCGCTGGATCGTCGGCGTCCCGCAGCAGCTGCAGGTCGCCTTCGTATGCGTCGCGGTTCGCCAGACGCGCGCTTTGCGCCGTGAGCGAAACGGCTTCCGCGCGTAAACGCGATTGCGCGCCAGCATCGTTGTAACGCGGCGCGCGAGCGTACGTGAAGCCTGCGACGGCGAACACCGCTACGGTGATGATCGCCGTCCTGACCAACACAACGTCCCGGGTTCGCACCGCGCGGCGCTTCGACTGAGCCTGTGCATCATCCATCGCACCGTGCGGCGCTGCCCGCCGGCCGGAACGGGAGCGGAACGACCGGTACCGAAGCGGCGCCTCGGCGAACACGATGAGCAGCACCGGCACGAGCATCAGCAGCACGAAGCCGGCCGGCGAACGGATCGCATCGACGGCGCCGCCAACGTGGGCCACGTTGAACTCAACCTTGCCCATCAGATCCTGGTTGCTGATGCGCCAGGCGTCAGGCGCGTCGTTCGCATCGCCTTTCGTCTCGAACTGAGCGCCAGACCCTACGCCGTCGACAGCTTCCACGCGATGGGTGATCGCCTTCCCCGAACCGTCAGGCGCGCGGAACATGACAACATCGCCTTGATGGACGTCCGCGATCGATGCCGGGAACGCGATCACGAGCGCGCCTTTGTGAACGGACGGCTCCATGCTGCTCGAATCAACGCTGCGCATCTCGGCGCCGAAGAGCCGCGGGAGCAGCGCGACGGTGAGGAATAGCGCCACGGCAGCGACCAGCGCGATCGTCAACAGTGTGCCGGCCATGGCGCGTAGGGAGCGGACCGAGAAAGGAACCTTCATTGCCATGACTCACCAGTCCCACCGCGCCGGATGGATCACCAACCTGCACGGCGCGCTCGGATGTGCGAGCAGTCCGCGTCAGGTTTGAGCCGAACATACAGGTTCAGTTCACAGACCGTCAAGTATGTAATTGCGCGCTATGTAAAGACTCTCCACGCCCGGGATGCCATCGATCAACGCGGCCGTCGGATCGGCGCTCTGTTTGTCGCTCGCCTCAGCGCGTTGGTATACTTCGCCGTTGTTGAATACGTGAGACCGGACGTGGGGCCCGCGCGGCCTCAAATTTATGTCCGGGAGGAATGAGAGACTATGACTGCCGCGACCGCATCTGCCGCTGCCCCACCCTCCGTCTCCATGAAGGCGCTCCTCGAAGCCGGGGTCCACTTCGGACACCAGACGCATCGCTGGAATCCGCGCATGAAGCCCTTCATCTTCGCCGAGCGCAACGGCATCCACATCCTCGATCTGCAACAAACCGTGCCGCTGCTCGGCCGGGCGATGGACTTCGTGCGCGGCCTCGCGTCGCGCGGCGAGAGCGTCGTTTTTGTCGGCACGAAGCGCCAGGCGCAGGAGACGATCGAGGCCGAAGCGACGCGCTGCGGCATGCCGTATGTGACGAATCGCTGGCTCGGCGGCACGCTCACCAACTTCCAGACGATGGAAGGCCGCATCGATCACCTGGTGCGGCTCGAAGATCGCCGCGATCGTGGCGAACTGAATATCCTGATTAAGAAGGAAGCCGGCAAGCTGCTCAATGAAGTCGACAAGATGAACCGCTACTTCGGCGGCATCAAGAACATGCGCCGGCTGCCGACCGCGCTGTTCATCGTCGACCCGCCGATGGAGCGCATCGCCGTCACAGAAGCGCTGCGCATGGGCATCCCGATCATCGCGATGTGCGACTCGAACTGCAATCCGGACGAGATTGAGTATCCGATCCCGGCGAACGACGACGCGATCCGCGCCATCAAACTGATCGCCAGCAAGATCGCCGACGCCGCGCTCGAAGGACGGAATCTGCAGGGTTACGCGGCGGAAGCGGACGACACCGAGGGCCTCGACATGGGATCGTTCACGGCATCCGGCACGTTCTCGGCATCGCCCGACGACCCCGCGCCTGCGACATCGATGCCTGATGAGCCCGGCGTCTCGCCGACCGCCTGACGGCCGAGTATCCATCGCAACACGCACGCGCCCGGGCGCGCGCATCGGACGAACATAGCCGCGGACGCGCGAACGCCTCCGCATCGATACGAAAGTGAGCGCAACTGTGGCATCAGCGGAAGATGTGAAACGCCTGAGAGAGCTGACGGGCGCTGGCGTCATGGACTGCAAGAAGGCGCTCGACGCTACCGATGGTCATGTCGAGAAGGCCGTCGCCTGGCTGCGCGAGAAGGGCATCGCGAGCGCGGACAAGAAGTCTGGCCGCGAAACCGGGCAAGGGCTCGTCGAGTCGTACATTCACGCCGGCGGTCGCATCGGCGTGCTCGTCGAGGTGAATTGCGAGACGGACTTCGTCGCGCGCACCGATACGTTTAAGGCGCTGGTCCACGATATCGCGATGCAGGTCGCCGGCATCCCGACGACGCTGGCAATCACCGAAGACGACCTGCCGAAAGACGCCGAAGGCTCGCCGGAAGAGACGGTGCTCATGAAGCAGAGCTTCATCAAGGACAGCAAGCGCACGATCGAAGAGCTCGTGAAGGAAGCGATCTCACAGACCGGCGAAAACATTCGCATCAAGCGCTTCACCCGCTACGAACTCGGTCAGTAGGATCGCGATGGCCGACGCCACATACAAGCGCGTCATGCTGAAAGTCAGCGGCGAGGCCCTGATGGGGCCTGCGTCCTTCGGCATCGATCCTGAAACGGTGCGTGGCATCGCCACCCAGATTAAGTCCGTGAGCGATCTCGGGATCGAAGTCGCCGTCGTCGTCGGCGGCGGCAACTTCTGGCGCGGCGCGCAGGCAAGCGCGACCGGCATGGATCGCGCCACGGCCGACTACGCTGGCATGCTCGCCACCGTCATCAGCGCCCTCGCCTTACAAGATGCGATCGAGCAGGTCGGCGGAGAAGTGCGCACGCAGACCGCCATCCCGATCCCTCAAGTCGCCGAGCCGTATATTCGCCGCCGCGCGATCCGCCATCTCGAGAAGCGTCGCGTCGTGATCTTCGCCGCCGGCACCGGCAACCCGTACATGACGACCGACACCGCCGCAGCGTTGCGAGCGATTGAGATCGGCGCCGACGTGCTGCTGATCGCGAAGAATCGCGTCGACGGCGTGTATGATGCCGACCCACGCAAGAAGCCGGACGCGCGCCGCTTCTCGCGCCTGTCGTACATGGACGCGCTGAGCCGCCGCCTCGAGGTGATGGACAGCACCGCGCTTTCGCTCTGCATGGAGAATGAACTGCCGATCGTCGTCTTCGACGTGGGCTTGCCGAACGGCATCGTGGCGTCGGCGCGCGGCGCCGATATCGGCACGAGCATCGGAGCCGCCGAATCGATCCTTGAGCCCGCGAAGGCATGAACGACGACGATGCACCGACGGCATCTCGCGGCCGCCGAAGGTGATGTACCATGAGCCGTTGAAGGACGCCCGCACATGATCGACGACACCCTCTCCGACGCAGAGCATCGCATGCACAGCGCCGTCCAGGCGCTCGACCGCGATCTCGAGACCGTGCGCACCGGCCGCGCCCGCCCGTCGCTCGTCGAGCAACTGAAAGTTGACTACTACGGCACGCCGACGCCGCTTAATCAGATGAGTGCGATCAACGCGCCGGAGCCGCGCCTGATCACGATCCAGCCGTGGGATAAGGGGCTGCTCAGCGCCATCGAGAAGGCGATCTCGAAGTCTGATCTCGGGCTGACGCCGACGAACGACGGCAACATCATCCGCCTCGTCGTCCCGCAGCTGACGGAGGATCGCCGCAAGGATCTCGTGAAAGTCGTGCACAAGAAGGTGGAGGATGCGCGCGTCGCCGTCCGCAACGTCCGCCGCGACTCGCTCGACCAGATCCGGAAGCTGCAGCACGACAAGACGATCACCGATGACGACGAGAGGCGCGCACAGGAGCGCCTTCAGAAGGTCACCGACAAGTACGTCGCCGAAGTCGACCGTCACGGCACGACGAAAGAGAAGGAACTGCTCGAGGTCTGATCTCGGCCGAATACGCCCGCCAGCGCGGGATCATGCGCGGCGAAGCATCGACGGACAACGTGAAACTACGACAGAAGAAAGCCTCGACGAACGGCCACAGTCCAAACGGCGCTAGCGCCGTCGCTGCAACCACGTCCAGCCTCCAGCCTCCAATTTCCAACGTCCAGATCCCGCGCCACGTCGCAATCATCATGGACGGCAACGGGCGTTGGGCGAAGCAGCGCGGGCTCTCGCGCCAGAAGGGGCATCGCTCCGGCGCCGAGAACATTCGCCGCGTCATCCGAGCTGCCGGCGAGCGCGGCATCTCGACGCTCACGCTCTACGCATTCTCCACCGAGAACTGGAGCCGTCCGCGGACGGAAGTGAGCGCGCTGATCCGCTTGATCCCGCGCTTCATCAAGAGCGAGCTCAAGGAGCTGCACGAAAACGGCGTCCGCCTCCTCCACATCGGCAATCTCGACACGCTCGACCCCAAGATCCGCGAGCAGGTCGAGCAGGCGATGGAGATGACAAAGGACAACACCCGAATGACCGTCGCGCTCGCTTTCAGCTACGGCGGCCGCGACGAGATCGTTCACGCCGTGCGCCGCATCGTCGCCGAACGCGTGAAGCCGGAGGCGATCGACGACGCGCTGATCGCATCGCATCTCTACACGACCGGAATCGGCGATCCCGATCTCGTCATCCGCACCGGCGGCGAGATGCGGCTCTCGAACTTCCTCCTCTGGCAGTCGGCCTACGCCGAGTTCTACTCGACGCCGGCGTACTGGCCCGATTTCGACGAAGGCGAAATCGACCGCGCGCTCGAAGCCTACGGGCAGCGGGAGCGCCGTTTCGGAGGCGTCGAGGCGAGAAACGGCGCAAAGCCGCACAGATGATCGTGCGTTGTTAGCACAGCGCGTTGCGACGGCCGCGGCGGGCATCCCGATCATCATCGCGCTCGTCTGGGTCGGCGGCATCTGGTATGCCGCCGTCGTCGCCGCCGCGCTCGCCGCCGCCTCGATCGAATTCAACCACGGCCGCCGAGATTGGCTCGATCCCGTCTCGGTACTGACAGCGCTGATCGTCGCCGGCATCGCCGTGGGCGCCTACATCTCCCGCAATGATCGCTGGGTGTGGTGGGCGTGGCTGGGCGCCGGCATCGCCATCCCGCCGCTGGCCGTGCTGCTCAGCCCAACGTCGTCGGATGATCTCATCGAAGACGTCGTCTGGATCATCGGCGGGGTGATGTACGTCGGATTCCTCGGCGGCTTCATCGTGCTGCTCCGTACCGTCGATGACGGACGCGAATGGGCGTACCTGGCGCTGCTGACGACGTTCGCCGCCGACACCGGCGCCTACTTCACCGGACGCGCGATCGGGCGGCACGCGCTTGCGCCGAGCATCAGCCCAAAGAAGACGGTCGAGGGCTTCGTCGGCGGCTGGGCTTTCGGCTTCGCCGTTGCCATAGTCCTCAATTTCGTGTTCGATCTCGGCGCGACGCCGCCGCAGATCGTGCTGCTCGCGCTCGCGCTACCAGTGGCGGCGGCGGCCGGCGATCTCGCCGAGTCGGCGATCAAACGCGTGATGGGCATCAAGGACGCGAGCGATCTGATCCCCGGCCACGGCGGCGTCCTCGACCGTCTCGACTCGATCTTGTTCACGTTCGCTGTCACGTACGCGTTCGTGCAGATCGTGATCGCCTAGACGCGCCGCTTCAAACCGTTGCCATCTTGCTGCGTTGACGGAGCGCTGTTCCGCGGCGCTAGGTCGCGAAAACGTCGACGAATCCCCATATGTCGATCCGCGGTGGCTCGATGCCGTGGGCGCTCAGCATCGAGCAGATCTGGGCACGGTGCTCAGTGCCGTGGTAGATGCACTGCATCAGCGGCACGATGAGCTGCATCCTGTACGGGCGGCCGCCGAAATCGCCGGTGAGCACCTCATCCGGGCTGCGCTTCTCGACGATCGCGATCAGCTCTTCATCGGAGGCACGCGACCGCGCGCGCAAGTCGGCGAACGGCGGCGGAGCTGAAGCGCCCGTCTGGTTGTTCATCGTCATGACGAACGCTTCCTGCGTGCCAACCTGATGCACGATCGTGTCGCGAATCGTGCCGTACGTCATCGCCGACGATGCATCGAGCACGTCGTCCGGCAAATCTGCGCAGGCGACGATCACGAGATCGTTCGCCCAGCGATGGTGTCGGTAGAAGTCGATCATGCCTGCCATGCAATGCTCCTCTCGTACGGTCTTTACAGCAAGATCTGGTCTACGTCCCGACAATTTCCAGCTAATACACATCCCGAATATCAAACCGTGGGCCGTCTTTGCAGACGAGCTTCATCGCGTGGCCGCCGCGTGCGCGAACCTGCACGGCGCAGCCGTAACAGATGCCCGTCCCGCAACCCATGCGCTCTTCGAGCAGCACCTGCACCGGGCGGCGCAGCTTCGACGCGCGCGCGACGGTGGCCATGGCGACGAACATGGGTGTCGGGCCGCAGGCGAACGCCTCGTCGCACCACTCGAGCAGCTCGCCGAACGGCTCCGTGACGAAGCCCTTGCGGCCGGCCGAGCCGTCGTCGGTGGTGACGACCACTTCGACTTCCGGCGGCAGCAGGCTCGACGGATAGATGTGCTCGGCCGAGCGCGCGCCGATGACCAGTGTCACACTGCGGCCGCTGGCGATCGCCTCGTCGGCGAGCCAGGCGAGCGGCGCGATGCCGATGCCGCCACCGACGAGCAGCAGATTGCGCGCGTTCTTGGCGATGTGGTAGCCGCGGCCGAGCGCCCCCCAACAGTAGACGCGATCGCCGGGCTTCCGCCGCGCCAGCCACGCCGTCCCGCGCCCAACGACGTCGTAGAGTATCGCCCACTCCGGCCCATTTGCGCCGTTGCGCACGCGATAGAAACTCATCGGCCGCGGCAGCAACGGATCGTACGACATCGTGGGTTGTGGGTTGTGGGTTGTGCCACCTTCGTCGTCGCCGTTGAGCGCGTCGAGGAATGCATGCTTATCCTCCCGCGTCGGATCCTTCGGCAGCAGAACCAATCTTGGCTTCATCACGCCCGCGGGCTGAGCAGCCTCGCCATCCGCACACCGCATCATCACGAACTGACCGGGATAGGCGCCGTTGCCGATCTCGGGCGCCCGCAGCCACATCGCGGACGTATTCGCATACAGCCGTTCGTTCTCGACGACTTCCGCCCACGCGATCTTCACGTAGTCGTTCCGTCGCGATACTCGCGGAACGGGCGAACGGAGTAGGCTTCGCCGCCGTCGTGCTGCATCGATGCGATCATGGCGTCGACGGCGGCCTTCGCGGTGTCGACGCTGGTGAAGCACGGGATGCGCTTCTCGGTCGCGGCGCGGCGGATGTAGAAGCCGTCGCGCAGCGTGCCGGTGTAACGGCCCTCGGGCGTGTTGATGACGCACGTCACCGAGCCGTCGTTGATCACGTCGAGCACGTTGGGGTGGTCTTCGTTGAGCAGCTTCGTCACGCGCACGACCGGCAGGCCGAGCGCGGCGATCATGCCGGCCGTCCCCTCCGTCGCGTACAAGCGAAAGCCAGCATCGTGCAGGTGATGGATCACCGGCAGCATCAGCGTCTTGTGGCGATCCGCGATGCTGATCAACACGCCGCCGCCGGGCTGCAGCGCCAGATCGGCCGACATCAACGCCTTCGCCAGCGCTGACGTGAAGTTCGTGTCGATGCCCATCACTTCGCCCGTCGACTTCATCTCCGGTCCAAGATAGGTGTCGACACCGATCAGCTTCGACATCGAGAACACGGGCGCTTTGACGGCGACAAGGTTCTGGCGCGGCCACAGTCCACCGTCGTAGCCCTGATCCTTCAGCGACTGGCCGAGCATGATGTTGACAGCGAGCTGCACCATCGGCACACCTGTGACCTTCGAAAGAAACGGCACCGTGCGCGAGCCTCGCGGGTTGACCTCGATGACGTAGACATCGGAGGCGCCAGGGCGCGACGGGTCGTCAGCGGGCATGATCACGTACTGCACGTTGACGAGGCCGAGCGCGTGCATGCCGGTGCCGATGCGCGTCGTGTACTCGACAATCGTGTCGACTTCATCCGACGTGAGATGAATCGCCGGGTAGACCGCCATCGAGTCGCCGGAATGCACACCCGCGCGTTCGATGTGCTCCATGATGCCGGGGATAAGGACGCGCTCGCCGTCGCAAATCGCGTCGACTTCGACCTCTTTGCCTTCGAGATACTTGTCGATCAGGATCGGCTTGCCGTCGGCGACTTCCGCCGCCTGCTGCACGAAGCGCGCGAGTTCCGTCGGGTTCTGCACGATCTCCATCGCCCGCCCACCAAGCACGTAGCTTGGCCGCACGAGCACGGGATAGCCGAGCGCGTCAGCAGTCTTGATCGCATCCTCGACGAGCAGCACGGCCGCGCCCGGCGGCTGCGGGATGCCCTCGGCGTTGAGGAACTCTTCGAATCGTCGGCGGTCTTCGGCAAGATCGATCGTCTCGTACGACGAGCCGATGATCGGCGTGGCGGCGTTGTGCAGCGGGCCCGCGAGATTGATCGCCGTCTGACCTCCGAACTGCACGATCGCCGGAGGCATCTCGCCACCGCCCTCGGCGCCGCCACCAGCTTCGTTCTCAAGGATGTCGCGGATCGACTCTTCATCGAGCGGCTCGAAGTAAAGGCGATCGCTGGTGTCGAAGTCCGTGGACACCGTCTCCGGGTTGGAGTTCGCCATGATCGACGTGTAGCCGGCGCGGTTGAGCGCCCACGCCGCGTGTACGGAGCAGTAGTCGAACTCGATGCCCTGGCCGATCCGAATCGGGCCGCTGCCGATGACGAGCGCCTTTTTGCCGGGCTGCGCGATCGCTTCGTTTTCCTGCTCGTATGTGCTGTAGAAGTACGGCGTCGCGGCATCGAACTCGGCCGCGCACGTATCGACCATCTTGTACACCGGGCGGATGTCCCACTCGTCGCGCAGATCGCGCACCTGCTCGGGCAGGCGATCGCCGAGCGTGCCGATCTGCTTGTCGGAAAACGACATGCGCTTCGCGGCGCGCATCAGATCCGGCGTCAGGGGCTCGGAGAGCAGCCGCTTCTCCATGTCGATGATGTTCGTCAGCTTGTGCAGGAACCACTGATCGACGCCCGTGCGTTGTGAGATATCGAGGACGTCGGCGCCGCGGCGCAGCGCCGCCATGATCGACCAGAGGCGCTCGTCTGTGGCGTACAGCGGGCGCTGCTCCTCGTTGCCCTGCCACGTCGGATCTTCCCACATCAGAGAGCGGCCGCTGAACTCGAGCGAGCGGACGGCTTTCTGCAGCGCGCCCTCGAATGTGCGATCGATCGCCATCACTTCGCCCGTCGCCTTCATCTGCGTGCCGAGCGCGCGATCGCCGAACGAGAATTTGTCGAACGGCCAACGCGGGATCTTGACGACGACGTAGTCGAGCGCGGGCTCGAATGCCGCGCTCGTCTTCCGCGTGACCGCGTTCGGGATCTGATCGAGCGTCTTGCCGATGGCGATCTTCGACGCGACGCGGGCAATCGGGTAACCCGTCGCCTTGCTGGCGAGCGCCGAGCTGCGCGACACACGCGGGTTCACTTCGATCACGTAGTACGGCGGCAGCGCATCGCCGCGCGGCACGGCCCACGGCGTCGTCTCGGGATTCGGCGCAAGCGCGAGCTGCACGTTGCAGCCGCCTTCGATGCCGAGCGCGCTGATGATCTTTAGCGACGCCGTCCGGAGCATCTGGTACTCCTTGTCGGACAGCGTCTGGCTGGGCGCGACGACGATGCTGTCGCCGGTGTGCACGCCCATCGGGTCGAAGTTCTCCATGTTGCAGACGGTGATCACGTTGCCGGCGCCGTCGCGCATCACTTCGTACTCGACCTCTTTCCAGCCGAGGAGCGACTGCTCAACGAGCACCTGGCCGATCGGGCTGGCGGCGATGCCACTCTCGATGATCCGGCGATACTCATCGACGCTATGAGCGATGCCGCCGCCGGTGCCGCCGAGCGTGTACGCCGGCCGGATCACCGCGGGCAGGCCGATCTGTTCCAGTGCGCCGACGGCCTCCCGTTCGTTCGTGACGATGACGGACGCCGGCGTCGGTTCGCCGATCTCGTCGAGCATCTGCCTGAACAGATCGCGATCCTCAGCCTTGCGCACCGCTTCGAGCGGCGTGCCGAGCAGGCGCACGTTGTAGCGATCGAGCACGCCGGCGTCGTGAAGCTTCACCGCCATGTTCAGGCCGGTCTGACCGCCGAGCGTCGGCAGCAGCCCGTCAGGCCGCTCGCGCTCGATGATGCGCGTGATCACGTCGACATCGATCGGTTCGATGTAGACGATGTCGGCGACGCCCTCGTCGGTCATGATCGTCGCCGGGTTGGAGTTGACGAGGACGGAGATCACGCCTTCTTCGCGCATCGCCTTGCAGGCCTGTGTGCCCGCGTAATCGAATTCGGCAGCTTGTCCGATGATGATCGGGCCGGAGCCGATGATGAGTACTTTCGACGGTTTGTTCACAGGCTGTCTGGGGGGTTAGTCGTTGGTCGTTTGTCGTTGGGGGCAGCCAGGGAGGCGCTTCGCTCCTCGGACAACGGTCGACGCCGCGGCGAGCCTATGATGTGAACGGTGGATCGCGTGTGGAGAACTCGCATCATCGGCGCCTCGCGATCTCGCGCTCGCGTTCGCGCTGCTCACGCTGTTCGGGCAGGACGCGCATGCCGCCGAGATGCCCGGCAACAAGGAAGCCGGCGAGGAACGCGGCGGACATCGTGATCGCCAGCGACCCGTAGATCGGCACCGGCGTCGTTGTCAGCATGTACGCAAGAGCGGCGTTCGCGACGCCGGCGAAGCCGAACCCGACGGCGTAACCCGGCCATTCGGTGATCCAGTCGCCCGACCAGCGCCAGCAGAAGACGCCTAGGCCGACGCCCGCAGCGCCGACGGCGATCGCCACGGCCCAGCCGCCGAGCCAGACGAGCAGCGCCGTCGCGTGGTTGTCGCCCCACTCGACGAACGGCAGGATCGAGACCGTGACAAAGAGCAGCGGCGCGGCGATCATCGCCATCGCGGCAACGACCTGCCCGCCGAACGCGAGACGGCCGAGCACGTCGATGCTCTTCATCATTGCGTCGAATCTGACGTCGCTGTTCACAAATCCACCCGAATCACGTCACACCGTTTCGTCATTGTCGGCAACGTAGTTGCCGTCGTGCGAACCATCTCTGTAGGGACACGTCTTCAGACCTGTCCTCCTCGGCCGCGACAGCTGCGCCATACCGCGCACGGACAGGTCTGAAGACCTGTTCCTACAGACATTGGCCCCGCCCGAGGCGACGTCGCAGATCGCGATCACCTTCCTCATACCAGCGGCAGCTCAAAGCGAGCCTCCGGGTTGTAGATCGGGACGAGGGCGCCGATGCTGCTGAGGAACGTCAGCGCGACGGTATTGTCCTGCGGCAGGCGGCCGCGGATGCGCTTGTAGCCCTTGTCGCGCGCGAAGCCGAGCGCGTACTCGGCGAGCGATGTGCCGATGCCACGCCGTCGCACCTCCGTCAGCATCCAGACGCCGAGGACGACGGTGTCGGGCTCGAACGTATTGTAGTCAAGCGCGGCAAACCCGACGACGGTGCCGTCGATGATCGCGAGAAAGGCACCGCCCTCCCCGCCCATGCGGCTGATCCACGTGCGCACCTCGTCGGGCGAAAGCGCGCGCTCGAAGGCGACGGGGTTCGGCTCCTTCACCACCTCGACGATGACGGACGAGATGGCGTCGGCGTCGTTGATGTGCGCCTGCCGGTACGTGGGTTCGGTCTGGACGTTCGTCTCTGGCATGATGGGCCTCCTGCGCATGGTCTCGGCGTAGCCTCGACTGCGGGTGCGATGATCGATGCGGCGGCTGGTATCGCTATTGTAGTCCTCAGCGCACGGTTTGTACCGCGTCCACCATCTCAAGAAATCGTTCGAAGAGATACATGCTGTCGAGCGGGCCCGGCGAGGCCTCGCTGTGATACTGAATCGTCATCAGCGGCTCGCGCTTGTGGCGCAGCCCCTCGACCGTGCCGTCGTTGACGTTCCGGTGGCTGACTTCGATATCGGACGAGAGCCCCGCGTCATCGACCGCGTAACCGTGGTTCTGCGCCGTTATGTAGACTCGGCCGCTCGCCTCGTCGCGCACCGGATGATTCGCGCCGCGGTGTCCGAACGGCAATTTGTACGATCCAGCGCCGAACACCGATCCGACGATCTGGTGGCCGAGACAGATGCCCATGATCGGCGTCTTGCCAACAAGCGCGCGCGTCGTCTCTACCGCATATCCGAGTTGCGCCGGATCGCCCGGCCCGGGCGACAGCAGGACGCCGTCCGGCTTGAGCGCGAGAATGTCGTCCGCCGACGCGTGGCATGGCACGACCGTCGCGCGGCATCCCAGCCGATCGAGCACGCGCAGAATGTTGTATTTGACCCCGAGATCGAGCACGACGATGTGCCGCCGCTCCGTCGCGACGCGATCGCGGTCGCCCTCGGCCGCATAGTCGTACGCCTTGCGCGTGCTGACCCACGGCACGAGATCCGTCGCGCCGTAGCGCGGCAGATCGCGCAGGCGCGCCAGCGCCTGTTCCGCCGTTTCGTCGTGCGTGACGGTGCCCATCATCACGCCGGCCGTCCGCAGCTTGCGCGTCAGCGCGCGCGTATCGACGCCGGCGATGCCGGGCACGCCGTTGTCTTCGAGATACTGCTGCAGCGTGCGCTTCGAGCGCCAGTGGCTTGGCGCGTGGCAGTCTTCGCGGACGACGAACGCGCGCACTTGCACCCGCCGCGATTCGACGTCGTACTCGTTGATGCCGTAGTTGCCCTGCAGCGGATACGTCATCACGAGCACCTGCTCGGCAAACGAAGGATCGGTGAGGGCTTCCTGGTAGCCGGTCATCGCCGTGCAGAAGACGACCTCGCCGTGCGAACGCACGCTGGCGCCGATCGCGTCGCCGCGAAACACGCTGCCATCTTCGAGCACAAGCAGCGCGCTAGCCAACCGTCACCCCCGGATGGAAGGAGCGGGACGCGGGAAACGAGACGCGGGAGACACGGCAGCTGTCATTCTGAGCGCAGCAACTGTCGTTCTGAGCGAAGCGAAGAACCGCAGGTACCCCGGGTGTTATCTCGTTCGTACCAGCGCCGTAGCGCGACGATAGACGACAGATCATGAGCCAACTCCGATGCCCGCGGCAACGAAGGCCGCCCCATCAAACGCAATCACGCCGCCGGCGATCGTCATCACCACACGCCCCCGCAGCGTGACGCCGGCCAGCGGCGTATTGCGCCCCTTTGACGCGAACCCTTCCGGATCGACAATCCACTCCGCATCGGGATCGAGGAGCACGATGTCGGCGGGCGCGCCCATGGCGAGTGTGCCGATTCCGGGGACGGCGTGGTCGAGGTTAAGCGCGCGCGCCGGGCCGACGGTCATGCGCTCGATCAGCGTCACGAGTGACACACGCTTCTCGTGGACGAGCCGCATGCAGAGACCGAACGCCGTCTCGAGGCCGCTGATGCCGAAGGCGGCTTCGTCGAACTCGCACAGCTTCTCGATCACGGCGTGCGGCGCGTGATCCGTCGCGATGCAGTCGATCGTGCCGTCGGCCAGACCCGCGACGCAGGCGTCGACATCGTCGCGCGAGCGCAGCGGCGGGTTGACCTTGGCGTTCGTGTCGTAGATGAGATCCCAGCCGCCGGTCGCGCCGAACGCCACGACTTCGTCGGTGAGCGTCAGGTGATGCGGTGTCACTTCCGCCGTGACGCGTACACCGCGCGTCTTCGCGCGACGAATCGTTTCGATTGCGCCGCGCGTGCTGACGTGCGCGATGTGCACATGCGCGCCCGTCGCTTCGGCGAGCGCAACATCGCGCGCGACCATCGATTCTTCGGCCGCGGCCGGTGCGCCGCGCAGACCGGTGCGGCTCGACACCCAGCCTTCGTGCATCACGGCGTCTTTGGCGAGCGAGTGATCTTCGCAGTGGTCGATGATCGGTAAATCGAAAGCGCTGGCGTATTCGAGGGCGCGTCGCATCAGCGTCGCATCGTGTACGGGCGATCCGTCGTCGCTGAAGCCGATGCAACCGGCATCGGCCAACTCGCCAAGCTCTGCAAGTTCGATGCCGACGCGCCCCTTCGTGACGGCGCCGATCGGCAGAACGCGGACGGCGCCGCGCGCGGCCGCTTCTCGCAGCACGTACTCGACGATCGAGCGGTTGTCCATCGCCGGCTCGGTATTTGGCATCGCGCAAACGGTCGTGAAGCCGCCAGCCGCGGCCGCGCGTGTGCCAGACTCGACGTCCTCTTTGTATTCGAGACCCGGCTCGCGGAGATGCGCGTGCAGATCGACGAACCCCGGCGCGACGACGAGGCCACGCGCATCGATCTCGCGTGCATCGTCGCCGTCGATGTTGGCACCGACGGCGACGATGCGGCCGTCTTCGATCACGATGTCGGCCATCGCATCAAACTTCGATTCTGGATCGATGACGCGGCCGCCGCGGATGATCGGGCGCTCGCTCACGATGCACCTCTTGCGGCGGCGCGGGAGGCGCGGCTGTTGGCGCGGGTGAGCAGCCAGAGCACCGCCATGCGGACGGCCACGCCGTTCGTCACTTGCTCCTCGACGTGCGACTGTAGGCCGTGCGCGACGGCATGGCTGATCTCGACGCCTTCGTTCATCGGGCCGGGGTGCATGACGAGCGCGCCGGGCTTCGCGTTCGCGAGACGGCGCTCGTTGATCTGATACATGCGCGAGTATTCGCGGACACCGGGCACGTAGCCGCCGTGCATGCGTTCGAGCTGCATGCGCAGTGCCATCACAACATCAGCGCCCTCAATCGCGCGATCGAGATTGTGTTCGACGCGCACGGGCGGCAGCCGGCCCTCCGTCTCGCGGCCGAGGCCGTGCGGGATCAGCGTCGGCGGCGCGCAGACGACGACGTCGGCGCCGAGCGCGGTCAGCGACCAGGCGTTCGAGCGGGCGACGCGGCTGTGCAGGATGTCGCCGACGATGACGATCTTCTTGCCTCGCACATCGCCGAGCGATGTGCGAATCGTGAAGAGATCGAGCAGCGCCTGCGTCGGATGCGCATGCAGGCCATCGCCGGCGTTGACCACGCTGCACGACGCGTGCCGCGCGGCGAGATACGGCGCACCGGAGCGGTTGTGGCGCATGATCAGCACGTCGGCGCCGACCGCCTGCAGCGTCTTCACCGTATCGACCAGCGACTCGCCTTTCGTGACGCTGCTGCCGGACGCCGAGATGTTGAGCACGTCGGCGCCGAGCACCTTGCCCGCCAGCTCGAACGACGTGCGCGTGCGTGTGCTGTTCTCGTAGAACAGCGTGACGATCGTCGTGCCACGCAGCGCCGGCACGCGCGGCACCTCGCGCGACAGCACTTCCTTCATCGTGGCGGTCGTGCCCATCATCAGCTCCAGCTCGTCGACGGTGAAGTCATCGAGATCGAGCAGGTGGTGGCGCTGCCACTCCGTCTCGTCAGGCGGCAGCGGCGGCGGCGGGGTGTCGATGCGCGTCTCCGTCGTCATCGCGCCACCCCCCTCCCCGGCGAGCCTTCGGCCGCTTCTTCGACTTCGGCCACGCGCACGTACTCTTCACCATCAGTCTCTTCGAGGCGCACCTGCACGTCGTCAGACCGCGACGTCGGGATATTCTTGCCGACGAAGTCGGCGCGAATCGGCAGCTCACGGTGGCCGCGGTCGATGAGCACCGCGAACTGAATGCGATCAGGGCGGCCGTAGTCGATCAGAGCGTCGAGCGCGGCGCGGACGGTGCGGCCGGTGTAGAGCACGTCATCGATGAGGACCACGCGCTTGCCGGCGATCTCCGGCAGGTCGCTGGGCTGGATGTTGACGCTCGGGCCGCGCTTGGGGAGATCGTCGCGGTAGAGGCCGATATCGAGCGTGCCGACGGGCACGTCATCACCCTCGAACTCCCGGATCGCGCGGGCGATGCGATGCGCCAGCGGCACGCCGCGCGTCAGCATGCCGACGAAGACCAGATCTTCGGTACCGCGGTTGTGCTCGACAATCTCGTGGGCGATGCGCGTGACGGCTCGGCGGATATCCGCGGCCGACATGACAGCTGTTTCGCGCATCAAAAAACCTCCTGTCCCGCAGAGGGGTCGGAGGTTGCATCTTTGTGCGCGGACTGGCGCTGCCCGAAGGTGTGGCAGTTCATCGAAGTTCCTTCCCGGCCTCTCTGGACCGGATTAAAGGTTGCTGCGCGTTGCAGTGCTTCAGCGATTGTAGATCGCCTCGACCGCTTGTGACAACCGCGCACGATTGCGCGTCATGTCAGCCTGACGCCCGCAAGTCCGAGAACTGGCGCAGCGCCCGCCGTCCCAACTGAATCGCCTTGGCGGTCGCGATGCTACCAACGATGACGGCGACAATCGTCGATTCCGGATACATAAGCAAAGGTTCGGAATGAGCGTCCGGTCTCGGTGGCGATATGATCACGGCAACGTTGTAGGCAACGACGCATCCACACAGTAAAGCTACGAATGTCGATACGATTGCGTCACGCAAACGGTCGCTCTGGCTTATTGGCCGAGGGACGGGCGATCCCGATGGCGATCAGACATGGGCCGAAAATTCTTGGCGGCCATCGCCGACGAAGTCGTCCATCATCGCCATGCTGTCACCCGTGGCGCCGAACGGCCTAGGCGCGAGCGCGGCGGCGCCAGGCAGCCGCGCCGACGGCCAGCAACACGATCGCAGAGACTATGCGGTGCGCCATCATCTCGCTGCCCGTGTGACCGACGGTAAAGTCGACGGGAAGTCGAATCAGCATCAGGCCCTCGAACAGCTCGCGAATCGGCAGCGTGAGGACCGGGTACTGCCACGATGCGGACGCCGTGCCCACGATGCCCGCGACCGCAGCGCTCCAGAGCGCGGCCGCCGGCATGAGCCCCAGCCATTGCAGCCGCTTTGGCAAGATCAGCGACGGGATGCCTTCGGGCGAGAACGCGGTGATCATCGCCACCATCACCGGCATCAGCGGCCCAGGATAGATGAGGAAGTTGTCCTCCCAGAACGTCGGCGCGAACTTCTTCTTGTAGTGGTTCAGCGACTGGAAGCTGTAGACGAAATTGACCTTCGAGCACAGCGTCTTCGCGATCAATCGCACGAGCCGGAACTTGCCGTACGGCTGTTCGGCGGCGCCCTTCAGCGGCGATGTGCCGAGGCTGAACAGTGCCAGGCCGTCGCGCTTCGCGACGAGCCGCGCTTCTTCGATGAGCAGCTCGGTCGTGCCGTACGG
>JBBQVO010000019.1:0-28652 GCA_038211505.1 Dehalococcoidia bacterium
ATTCGTTGACGGCGGCGACAAGGGCGACGAGTACAAATACTGAGTGCCCGAGACCTAGTCGATCATAGATCGGCCGTCGTCGCCGCCGAAGATCCGCGTCGAAACGCCCGCGGCGGGTGTGCAGCGGATGACGATCGAGCAGACGTACACGTTGCCTGCGAGCATCGCCGCCGATCGCATGTCGCGCAGCGCTTCTACGGCTGAAGAGCGCGTCGTTTCGACGATCACGCTCACGGGGGGCGTGCCGCGCGTTGATATCGCGACCACTGTCTTCAACGCGGCGTCGGATCATCGGCTACGGGTGCACTTTCCGTCAGGCATCAAGACGGACGTCTCGAAGGGCGATCAGCACTTCGGCGTCGTCCAGCGGCCGCTCGCGCTGCCGGCATGGGATCCGGCGACGTGGATGGAAGAGCCGATGGGCACGTACCCGCAGAAGGCGTTCGCCAGCGTCGATGACGGCGTGCGCGGCCTGACGATCGCTAACCGCGGATTGCCCGAGTACGAAGTGCTCGACACGCCCGACGGCGCCGAGATCGCGGTGACGCTAATGCGCTGCGTCGGCTGGCTCTCGCGCTCGGACATCTCGTCGCGGCGCGGCGGCGCTGGGCCGCAACTCCGTACGCCGGGCGCGCAGATGCACGGCCGCTACGACTTCGCCTACAGCATCATCCCACACGCCGGCGACTGGGCAGCCGCAGAGGCGCATGTGCAGTCGGTGCAGCATCTGCGGCCGATGCGCGCGCGGTGGAACCGGCAGGGTCTCGGCCACATCGACTGGTCGGGCGCGCTGCTGCACGTCGACTCGCCGGCGTTCGTGGTCAGCGCGATCAAGCGCGCCGAAGATGGCGACGGCGTCATCGTCCGCGTCTACAACACGCTCGATGTTGAGGCCGATACGGCGATCGACGTGCCGTCGGCGCGCGGCGCCGTCTCGATGGTCAACCTGAACGAAGAATTCATCACGGATCTGCGCCGCGATGATGACGGCGTCGCCATCACCGCGCGCCCGAACGAAATCGTCACGCTGCGCTTCCGCCGCGAGTAATCTCGATACCCGGGGCGGACGGCTGCCGGAATGGGCTGTAGTGGTTACGGCCGCTCACGCGCCCGTTCGTTCACTTTGTCGCAACCGAGGTGATCAACGGTAAGCTCGGATTGCGATCCCGGCCCTCGGTGGCAAAGGGAGCTCCTCAGCTCCTGACCCTTCCGCTTTTCAATTCTCACTTCTCACTTCTCACTTCTCACTTCTCGCTTCTCGCTTCTCGCATCCCGCGCCACGTCACTGCCCCATCACGGCGGCCGTCGCGCCGGCGATCTGCTCGCGCATGCGGGTGAGCCGCGCTTCCCCGATGCTCTCGCGGATGTCGGCGCGAATGGCGTCGGTGCCTGAGACGTACGTGAACGCGTCGTCGCCGCGACGGACGAGGCCGGCACCGACGGCTTCGCTCAGCACCTCCGTCATCGTCTCTTCGCTGACGCGCACGAGATGCCGCATCACCTCGTAGCGCAACGGCGTCTCCGATGCGGCGACGAGATCAGAGATGCGGCGGGCGGCGCTGGAGAGCGTCATCAGGTGCTCGGCGTCCATGACGTGAGTGTACCGCCGCGGTGCCGTACCATGGCCGGCATGGGCGAAGTGACAACGGGCGCCACCTCCGCGATCATCGTCGCCGCCGGTCGCAGCGAGCGGATGGGCGCCACGGACAAGGTCTTTGCGCAGTTGATGGGCCGGCCGCTGCTCGCCTGGACGCTGGCGGCGTTCAAGCGATGCGACGGCATCGACCAGATCGTCGTCGTCGCGTCGGCGGCGAACATCGACCGGATGGAGCGCTTCGTTCTCGACTGGAAGTTCGCGAAGGTGACGGCGATCGTCACGGGCGGCGCTGATCGGCAGGCGTCGGTGCGCGCCGGTCTCGACGCCGCGTCCGGCGCGCAGATCGTCGTCGTCCACGACGGCGCGCGGCCGCTCGTCACGCCGGAACTGATCAGCGCCGGCGTCGCGCTCGCCCGCGAGACGGGCGCCGCGCTGTGCGCGACGCCTTCGCGCGACAGCGTGAAGGTGGTCGATGGCGATCCGCCCGTCGTGCGGCAGACGCACGATCGCGGACAGATCTGGCTGGCGCAGACGCCGCAAGCGTTCGATCGCGCAGTGCTGCTACGCGCGCACGAGCAGGCGACGGACGTGGCGACCGATGACGCCGCGCTCGTTGAGGCGACGGGGCATGCGGTGCGGGTGTACGACGGCGGGGCGTGGAACATGAAAGTAACGACGCCGGAAGACATGATAGTCGCCGAGGCGCTGCTTCGTGAGCGCTTCGCCAACCCTTAACCCCTGGCCTCCGGAGAGCGTCGCGACTACGGACGCTTCGGCGGGATGACGATCACGTCGCCGATATGCAGATCCGTCGGATTGATGCCGGGGTTCGCCGCGAGCAGATCTTCGAGCGTGACGCCGAACTTGTCGGCGACCTTCGCCGGGAAGTCGCCCTCCTGGATCGTGTAGGTCGTGCCGACGGACGTCACCGTCGGCGTTGCGCCGGGTGGGGGCGGTGGTGGCGGCGCTGCGGGCGTATCCGTCGCGGCCGGCTCGGTCGCGGGCGGGGGCGTGCTCGTTGACGGCGCAGTGGTCGCGGCCGGCGCTTCGGTCGCGGGCTGCTTCGTCGCCGTGCCGCCGGGCTTGACGGTGGCGGCGGCCGTCGCGGGCGGCGCGTCGGTGCCCTGCGGAAGCTTGATCACCTGGCCGGCGCGGAGCAGCGCCGGGTCGATGCCGGGGTTGGCCGTGCGCAGGTCATCGAGGCCGATGCCGAGGCGCGACGCGATGCCGGCGAGCGTGTCGCCTGACTGAATCGTGTACGTCGAGCCGCCGCCAGCCTGGACGGCGCTGTTGCCGAGAATCTTCACGTCGGGCAGTTTCGCCGGCAGCGTTGCCGTCGCGATCTTGCTGCTGTCCGGCGACTTCGCCGTCGTCGATCCGCCACCGCACGCCGCTGCGGCGATGCTCAACGTGCAACATGCGACAGCCAGGATGACCCGTTCGAGCCTCAATACGCCTCCCAGACGATGGTGGAACCGCGACGATCGTATCGGAGAGCCGCGATGCGGGCAATTTGGGCGTCACAAGACCGCGACTCGGGCTCATGTGCCCGGATAATGCGACTGTACAGCCGCGTAGAGCCCGCTGACGATCTCGTCCGCGCGGTCGACGCGGTCCAACGTGAACGCTTCACCTTCAAGATCCGCCGCCCCGAGGGTAATTCGGTCCCGGAGGGATTGCGGCACGTCCGATTCGAGCGCATCGAGTGTCGCAGATAGATTCGTCGCGAGATCGCTCGTGGATATCGTTCGAATGCGAAACGCATCCAGATTGTCGACGATGCGACGAATCAGGACCGGCATGCCGTCGTCACTCCGTCTATCGCTAAGCAGCTTTTGAGCTGACCCTCTCACCAGCGACACGTTTTGAAGGCGTTTGCCTGTTGGAGAGGTAACGAGCCGATCCACGGAAGCCAATTCGGCGACAACTGGCCACAGGTCGGTTCGGAGGATGGCGCCGAACTCTTCCCGGCGGTCGGCATCATCAACGGCGACGTCCAGATCCAGTAACTCACTCAGGCGCTGCTCCTGATCCGGTGCGACCAAGTTATCTAGCCTCGTGCGTACATGGCACTCATGTTCCTTCGGAAAGTTGACATCACCAAGTGGAACGAACCAGAGCGCGAAGTTGACAAAGTATTTAGGACCGTAGTTCGATTTTTGGAGCTCGATCACTGCGATGGTGTCGATTTGCCGCAAATACCAAGCGCCGGAATGTCGTACAAAGCCCGCCTCCGTGGAGAATTGTTCGAGCGTCAGCTTGAGTAGGTTCGCGGTCTTCACCGTCGTAGCCGCCCACTTGAGCTTATCCTGCGATGTGCGGGCACCGTCGAGCAATCGGCCGAGCCGTACGGCACGTTCAGCACGTCATCTCCCCGCGATCTTCGAGAGCGTTTCGTACGCGACCGATACCGTCGCAGCGAGCGACGACGGGAGGATGCGGTCGATTGCGTCGGCGGGTTGGTGGATCAGGTTGTCTTCGCGGTAGAGCATGACGACCGGGATGCCGGCGCGCTGGAAGCTCAGGTGATCGCTGCCGGCGCCCGCCGGCAGCGACGACGCCGACGCGACGAAGCCGAGGTTCTGCGCCTGCACACGCGCCGTCTCGATCAGATCCGCATCGCCGATCAGTTGCAGATCTTCTTTGACGCCGACGACGTCGAGATTGATCATCGCCCGCATGCTGTTGACGTCGTCGGGCGACAACGTGTCGACGAAGGCTTTGCTGCCGAAGAGGCCGAACTCTTCGGCGCTGAAGAGCGCGAAGCAGTTTGCGCCGGGCAGATGGCGCGCGGCGGCGACCCGCGCCAGCTCAAGCACGCTGGCCGTGCCCGAGGCGTTGTCGTCGGCGCCGCCTGTGACGGCGACGCTGTCGTAGTGGCCGCCGCTGACCGTCGTGCACGTCGCGACGCCTTTGGGCCGGGCGATGACATTGTACGCCGTGCCCTTCGGCGGCGACACGGTGATCGTCGCATCGAGCGGAGCGGCGGCGAGGCGCGCGACGAGATCTTCGCCGGCGGCCTGCGAGATGCCCTCGGCGGGGATCGTCGCCGGCGTGCTCTGATCGCCGATGAGCGAGCCGGGGACGTTGTTGTAGACGATGACGCCGGCGGCGCCCGCGGCAACGGCGTGATCGACCTTGTCGCTGAACGAAATGTCGCCGCGCTGGACGAGGGCGATCATCCCGCGCGCACCGCCGGCCGGGAAGTCTTCCACACGGCCGATGCCGGCGTTTACGAGCGGGCCGGTCGCGTTGCCGGCAAGCGAGCCGCGCAGCGCGATGCCCGGGATGCCTGTCCCGGCGACGTCGACGCGCGCCGGCAGGAACGCCGTGGCATCGAAGGCGAAGTCCTGCAGCGTGACGTCGTAGCCGTAGCCCTGGAGCGTCGTCTGGATGTAGTCGCGCGCCGTGATCTCGCTCGGCGTGCCGGCGACGCGCGGGCCGATGTCGACCGAGAGCTTCTTCGTGACGTCGTATACGTGCTGGCCGTCGATCTCCGACGACGCAAGCGGATCGATCGTCGGCGTCGCGACGGGAGCGACCGTCGCGAGCTCTTGCGGGGTCCCGGGCGGCGTCGTCGCGGTGCGAGGGGCGCTACTGCCGCCGCCGCAGGCGACGAGCGTCACGCACGCGACGACTGAGAGCGCGATGGCGTCGAGGCATCGAGGAAGATTCAGTGGGGCTCCTTGAAGGCGGAGGGCGCGGATGGCGGGCTCGCGTTCAAGTATACGGCTGCGCGATCGCGGCGGATTACTTGCGGCCGCGGCGGCGCAGCCAGTCGCGGAAGCGCGACGCCGCGGGCGGATCGGAGTACTCGATCGGCTGGCCGCGCCAACGCTTCTCGTAGTATCGCGCGCCGGAGATCGTGCGCTGGCTGTCGCGGCCGATGACGGCGCCGATGAAGGCGGCGACCGTCAGAATGAGGCCGATGATGCGGACGTACCCGGCGTAGCCGCCGAAGAGGCCCGGCACGAACCAGGCCAGCAGCATCAGCGACAGTCCGGCGAGCATGATGTGACCAAGCGTGATCCGCGAGAATCGCTTGCGGGCATTGGTCGATGCGCGCTCGAACGCGCCGGGGCCGCTCTCTTCGCGCTGGCGCTTCTTGATCTTTGAAACGAGGCGCTCTTCCGGCACGAAGTTGTCGAGCCTGTCAAGCAGTTCCTCGATCTCGCGCTGGACCCGGTCGGCGGGTTCCTTCTGGGGCATCGGATTGGGCTTTCTGCCGTGGTCGCCGTAGGTGGCCCTGCGGCCCGCCGTTGGCGGCCTACGGTAATTGTACGCACCGTTCGCCAAGCACGTCCAGCATCAGAATCGGTATCTGGCGTCAATTCCGCCGTGAGAATTTACCCGCACCTTACGCGGGGTTGCCGGAGCGGTCACGCGCATCGGTCTACTGTGTTGTTGTAGGGAGCGTGGTCGATGATGAAGAAGGAGAGGAACCAGATGGATATCAAGACGAAGGTCATCGCTGTCACCGCCGCGGCAGTCATCCTGCTGGCGGGCACGGCAGGGACGGTGGGGTACGTTTCGGCGCAGGAGGGCGGGGCCAACCCGACACCTCCGGCGGCGACGCAGCAACCGAAGAACAAGCAGGATCGGCAGCAACGGCGGGACAACTTCCTGCAGCGGGTCGCGGACAAGCTCAATGTCAGCCTCGAGCAATTGAAGCAGTCGTTCAAGGACTCGGCGATCGACGCGGTCAACGCGTCGGTGGCGGATGGCAAGATCACGCAGGATCAGGCGACGAAGATGATCGACCGGATCAACAAGGGCAACGGCGCTGGCCTCGGCCATTTCCTGCGGGCCCACGGTAACGAGATCCGGGCATTCCGCGTGAAGGTGCGCGCTGGCGTCATCCAGTCGGCGGCGACGGCGCTCAACGTGCAGCCGGCCGACCTCCGCACGCAGCTGAAGGACGGGAAGTCGATCGCCGATGTCGCGACGACGCAGAACGTGAGCCTCGACACGGTGAAGACGCAGATCACGACCGACGCGAAGACGAAGCTCGACGCGGCGGTGACGAACAAGAAGCTGACGCAGGGGCAGGCCGACAAGGCGCTGCAGACGCTGACGAACAATCTCGACAAGATCCTCAACGCCAAGCGGGCGCCGAAGCCCGCGACGACGCCGTAACGAGAGCGATTCGACCACTGATGCGGGGCCGCCGAAAGGCGGCCCTGCTGTCGTTTCCGGGGTACAGAATTGCGTTATGTTTTGCGATTTGAAGCTGAATGAGAGTTCGTTTTGTAATTTTGGCTCGCTCGCGTAATGCGACCGCGTGGGTATTTCGACCCGGGAGCGCGGGGGCCGAGAATCGTAGCGCGGGCGTTTCAGCCCGCGCGGGGCCGTGACTGGGGCGCGATACTGAGCGCCAGGCCAACATCCACCTGCGCGGAACGAGCTGAGGTTTCGAACGGAGAGTACAGGTCTGAAGACCTGTCCGTACGGGTTTGTCTTCGCGATTATCGGCCACCCTCGCTGCCCCCGCGCGGGCTGGAAATCCCACGCTACGAATAGACGGCCGACGGTCCTTGCACTCACTACGACTCAGGCTGCGGGATCTTGCTGCGAGAGCTGCACTGCGTCTTCGAAGAGGAGCAGATCGCCGGGCTGGGTCTGTGTGCGCTCGGCGACGCCGGCGGGGAGTTCGAGTGTGTCTTTCGCGCCGCGGCCGCCGAAGGCGATCCACCACTGGCGCATCGCGGGGACGATCTTGACGACGCGATCCTCTTTGTTGAGGAAGATCGCGTCGAACCGGAAGCGCATGAAGAACGAGTGGATGGAGGCGCTCTTGGTCAGCAAGATGCCGCTGCCTTCGGCGACGCTCTTGCGCCCCATCAGCCCGAAGAAGCGTGAGACGAACGACGATGCGAGGTTGGCGTTTGTCGCCAGCATCGTGTCGCGGTCGGCGTTGCGGACGGAGAAGGTCTTGAGTTTCGTCGGCACCAGCAGTCCCTCAGCGGCGCAATGCAGTGTGGATGATGTAGACGCTGCCATTCACGAACCAGGCGAGAAAGAAGAACACGGGCCCAAGGTAGATGCCGATCAACGCGTACACGAGCACGAAGGCGATCGCCACATCCCAGTTGCCGCGCAGCGAGCGAAACAACCCGTCCATAGTCACGATGCTACGCCTCCACAACAACAATTGCAAGAGCGCTCGATCAGATCATCTGATCCGGTCGCCCAGGCTACGTGCGAGCCTGTGGTTCGGTATCGACCTGCGGTCGCTATCGACCTGCGGCACTATCGACCCGCGAGCGCGGTGTGACCATCGGGGAACCATGTATTCCAGCGGGAGCCGTTGGCCGGACGCGGCGGGGCGAGTGCCTACGGAGACGTTGCGGGCGCCTCGAACAAGAGCCGGTGGGAACCAACTTGGATCTCGTCACCCGCCTCCAGCCGCACCCAGTCCACGCGCTGTCCACTCACGGTAGTGACGGCGCTGGGACCTCCGGTATGGTGCAGCATGTAACGTCCCCGACGGAACGAAACGCGCGCGTGATAGTTGGCGATATCCGCGGTTTTGGCCACCCGGATAGTGCACTCGGGAGCGGCGCCTATGCTGATCGATCCGTCGCCGATCTCGTGCGTCTTCGTCGTGCCGTCCCCGCATTGCTCGATCAGTCGGCCGCTTGCGGTCGCACTTCCCGTGCCAGTGATCGCACGCGCCTGGGGCAGGCTCCGCGGTATCTCGACCTCCGTCGGGTTGGCGGCGACCACCGCGAGCTGTTTCCGGCGGATACGCGCGCGCCGCCACAAGGCGCCGGATCCCAGACCGATCGCGGCAAGTAGCGCAATCGCGATGAACCCCACGTAGATCTGGAGGGGCAAGCTGCTCCGCGTGCCGCCGACCGATACCTGAAACGAAGCTGGAGAGAACTTGACGACGAGGTCAGTCTGCGTGGCAAATAGGTATCCGTCCGGGCTTACAGCGACAAAGTCTCCTCGGGAACCACCACTGGCGAACTCCGTGACTGTGATCGGGGTTGTAGTGAGATCGATCCGGCTGATCACGCCGTCGTTGCGGTCAACGATCAGCGACCCGGCCAGCGAACCGCCGGGCTTGCCGACTGCGAGGCCGTCCGGGCCGCCCGGCAACGTGACAAGCACCGAGGCATTCCCTTGCTGATCGACGCGGATCACGTCACCGCTGCCCCGTTCGTTCGAGACGTAAAGGATGCCATCCGGATCCAGCACGAGGCCGTCGGGCGCCGTGAACAGCGCGCCGTTGGCGTACGTCGTGACAGTGCCATTCGACGGATTGATGCGGAAAACGCCCGGAGACGAGGCGTAGCCGTTCGCCGCCTGGTCTGTCGCGAAGATATCGGACGACTTCGGGTCGACAGCGAGCCCGGCGATCAGGTTGCTGAAGCCGGATGCGACCGTGCGGACGACAGCGCCGCTCTTGGCGTCGAGTTCGACAATGCTCGACGATGCGCGGCGTGCCGCGTAGAGCTTCCCGTCGCCCGCGAATACCAGCCCCAGCGTCGGGCCAATGTGCGACAGTGGTGTGCCCGCCCGGCCTCCGGCCGCCGTGAACCGATAGAGGTTGCCGTCTGCGGCATCGGCGACCAAGATGTCCCCGTTCCCCGAGAATGCGATGCCGGTGGGACCGAAATGACCGTCGTTGGGGAACCCCGTCAGGAAGTCCTGTTGCTCAAAGGGTGGCGCGAGGCCGGGGAACGCCGCCCGTACGTTTCCTGCGCGGGTGCCGAGGAGCGCCGTGAGGACGGTGACGGCGAACACTGCGGCAAGACGCATCGAAGGACGAAGTGAAGATGAAGACCTAGCCATACCAGAAAATCCCGGCGAGTCCGCGCTCCCTTGAGAAACTTTACCCGGGGCCGTTGTGGTTGTCGGATCCTACACACATCCGTACCAATGGTACATCGAGTTGCCGTAACGATCCGCCAACGGGGGATCCTCACTGCTAATTTCGTGCGGGCTCTCGGTGCGTGGTTACGCTGGCGCGTGCAAGGGGCGCAAGAAGTACGTCGTGCAGACTTCGTCAAGAATATCAACCGAGAGCGCCGGCGGGCGTCGTTCGTAGCGGCAAAAGTCTATGATCGCCTCGACCAGATCCCGTGGGTGACAGCCTCGCAGCTCGCGTTGGTACGGGTCGTACCAGTGCTCGACCAGGTGGGTGAACTCACCCGCACCGAACGGGATGCCGGCGGCGGCGCATTCACGCTCGAAAATGGTGCGAAATTCTTCGAGCGTAGGGTTGGGGATCTCCACCTTGTAGCGAATGCGGCGCAAGAAGGCCTCATCCGCCAGCTTTTCCGGCATGATGTTGGTGGAGAAGAGCACGAGCACATCGAAGGGCACTTCAATCAGCTGACCGGTATGCATCGTGAGATGGTCGATACCGCCTTCCAGTGCGACGATCCAACGATTGAGGAGTTGCACCGCCGGCATCCGCTGGCGTCCAAAGTCATCGATGATCAGCGTGCCGCCATTAGCCTTGAGTTGCATCGGCGCCTCGTAGACCTTCGTCTCGTCGTCGTAGACCAGCTCGAGGCTCTGCGGGGTCAATTCTCCGCCGACCCAGATGACGGGTCGCTGAATCTCGATCCAGCGGCGGTCGGGACGAGCCTTAAGCAGATCCTCCTCGGCGCCGATCACCTCAGGGCGGACGGCCTCGTGCTTCGACACATCGTAGAGGTGGATGATCTGCCCGAGAAATTCGATCGCATACGGCACGCGGATCGTGCCGCCCACCACACGCCCTATGGTGCGCACGACCGTTGTCTTGCCGTTGCCCGATGCACCGTAGACCAGCGTCGACCGACGTGACGTTGCCGCCCTTCCGATCCTACCGAGGGTTTCTTCCGAGAGCACAAGCGGATCGAGAGCGCTGATCAGGGAGCCGCGCGTGACGTCTTCGTCGCTGATGCTGCTCGCCCGCACCTCCGCGGCATATTCGGCCAAGGTCACCGGCGCCGGCCCGACGTAGCCACTTCGGGCGAGTGCGTTCTCTGCGCGTTCAAAGCCCTTCTGCGTAAGCGCGTAGACGTAGCCGGCGGAGCTTGTGCCGCTCGCGCCAAGGAGTGTCGCGAGGCCATCTTGAGAGAGCGACTGCATCAGCTCCTCGACGACGGAGCCGGCGAGTTTCAACGCGTCCGACAGTTCGGCGCGGCTGATCCGGCTGCGGTAGAAGAGCGTCTTGATCGCGAGGTCGCGCAGCACCGCCGAGTCGATACGGAGTTCAGCGACGGTCATCGGTTCGCTGGCCGACAACGTTCCGTGAGATGCTATCGGCGTCATCGTGCTTCTCCCGTCGCGGCAGGAGAAGGTTCGATTGCTTCTCCCGTGGCGAAGCGCATTCGATGCGAACCGATCTGGATTTCGTCACCGTCTTCCAGCATGACGACGGCGAGCGGCAGCGGACCGTCCGTTATTGCGGTGTTATGACCCGCAAGGTCATGGAACATGTACGTGGCGCCGTGGCGCATGAGGCGCGCGTGCTCCGGCTCGATGTTCGAAGAGTCATCCTTGAGGATCATGTCGCATCCGGCAGCAGAGCCGAGCGTTATTACGTCTCCGACGAGCAAGACTCGCTCTTTCGCGCGCGGTCCAGCGACGAAGGCGATCGTTGCGGCCGAGACCTGTTTGTCGAGCGCGCGCGTCGGGAGGGCCGATACTGCGCGGATCCCGGGCACATCGTCGCGCAGTTGGAGCAAGCGATTGTGCTGCGCGTCGGCGAGCTGGCTCCCAGCAAGCTGCTTCGGCGCGGATACGCCGCCCCGACGCTCTCCGCCCGGCCGAGAAGTCGGACCTTCTTCCGGTGTGGCTTGTAGCGGCATCGGGATGGCGGAGGCAGTTACGACAGGTCCCCGTAGGTCAGCCTCGATCGCGATAGCGGCGGGCTCTATTCGCGCCGCCGCGGGTTGGATCCGATGACCGTTCTCCGGCTCGGGTACCACGGGCGCCGGATGAGCGGAATTCGCCGCTGGAACCTCACCCTCGCCACTGCGAGCGGGCCGACTCTCTCCTTTCTGCAGCGAAGGAGGACGTTCTTGCGGGGCTGCCGCGGCAGCGATACGGGTGGAGCGTTCATGTTGGATTTTGTCGTGTCGAGTCTGAGAGTGTTCCTGTTTCGTGCTTAGTTCTTTGTTCGGCGGGGGATCATCGTGACGCCGCGCCTCGTACTGGGCCCGGAGCTGCGGATTGGACAGCGTCCGGTGCGCCTCCTCTATCCGCTCGCGCTCTGCGCGCTGGCTCTGCACGCCGTGCGTCCAGAATTCATACGCAAGCTGGATGATCTGGTCATCGGCGTCGCGATCGATGCGCAGCAGATGGTAATAGTCGGCATAGTCGACCGCCGGATGCTTCGCTGAGAACCAGCCAATGCGCAGGCCCCGCCCTCGTGGCGCCGCGACCGTAGGTGGCCGAACGCCATGCGCCTGATCGTACGATTGCCGCGCGGATTCATTTACCAGCATCGCGTACGCCGCGTTCAGCTCTTCGATTCGCGAGCCGTTTGCCGGCGAGCGGTTTGAGGACGAGGCGCGGGCCGAGGACACGAGAAGCCAGTACGCTTCTGTCAACAGACTTAAGGGGGCTTCCGGGTGGAGTTGCAGCGTTTGGTACGGATCGAACGGTTGCGGTTCTTTCGGGTCAGACATCGTCTCTCCGAGCGGGACATCCTGCACGGCGTGCAGCAGTATCGACGTCATCATATACGCTGCGCGGAGGTCGCCGCCGAACACGACAAGGCGCTCGCGCCTTGCCGGGTGAAGATGCATCTTGAACGTTTGGGTCAGCGTTTGGGTGTCAGACAGGCGCGAACAGGGGCTGCGCAGTGCCGGAGGAAGGGGGGCGCAGTGCTGCCGCACTCCCGAGGACGGCTACGGCCGCTTATTTGAAGGACTCATAGGCATTGATAGCGATTGGGCCGAGGATGACGATAAAGAGTGTAGGCATGATGCAAAATACGAGAGGAAAAATCATCTTTGGCGCCGCTTGCCGAGCGGCTTGCTCAGCACGCTGGCGACGCCGAATGCGCAGTTGACGAGACTGAATTCGGAGCACTCCACCGATACTCGTGCCTAACGTCTCTGCCTGAATAACCGAGCTGACGAACACGTTCACGTCTGGAAGGTCGATGCGAGAAGCCATCGCGGTGAGAGCCTCGCGGCGTGTCTGTCCGAGGGCCTTTTCTCTTAGCATGCGACTCATTTCGTCGCCGACGGGTCCTCGATAGCGTTCCGCGACCCGCTGAAATGCGAAGTCGAGACTGAGGCCCGCTTCTACGCAGGTGGTCAGGAGATCCAGGCTGTCGGGGAGCGCCTTCGAGAATTTGAGTTGCCGGCTTTTCGCGCGCCTCCGCAGCAGCATCATCGGGGCGAGGAAACCGAACAGCCCGGCTGCTACGACGAAGAGCAACTGCGTGGTGCTTGGCGAGCCGTTGCTGTTTGACCAGACGGTTAGAAGTACTAGGGCCGGTAGTAAGGTCGTTGTGACAAGAACGATCGACATGAAGGTTGCCAGCGACATGGCGCTGTCTGAAATCACCAGCCACGCGCCTGCCCGCGAGATAAGCGCTGTCGGCATGATGTTTAGCACCCGCGTCGACAATCCGTGCACCGCAGGAAATATGAAACGCTTCGTAAGCGGATCGTCTTGCTCAAGCAGCGCGCGGCGCTGGTTCGATAGCGTGCGAACCCGATCTTCCATTTCGTTCCTGCTGCGGGCGTACCACCACCCAAACAGGATCAACGAGCCAAAAACCAGAGTAGCAACAGCGAGCGGCATGCCTGTCCCCTAAATGTCGATGTCGAGAATACGACCGATCGCGTAATACCCCAGCAGCTGCAGCGTCGCGCCGATGCCGAGGAGAATCAGCCCGACGTTCGTGGTGAAGAGCAAGGACGTCTGCGTCCAGTTGAAGAGGGCGAATAATCCCAACAACGCGAGAGGCCATAGTGACAAGACGGTTCCCGAAAAGCGCTGTTGCGATGTCATCGTCTTGACTTCGCCCGTGAGCCGCTCGCGCTCGCGCATGGTTTCGGCCACCGTCTCCAGGATCTCCGACAGATTTCCGCCGCTGGTACGCTGAATAAGTACCGCGGTTACCACGAGGTATACATCCTCCGAGTCGACACGTCGTGACAGTCCCTTCAACGCTTCTTCCACAGACGCGCCGATATTCATATCTACAATGAGCCGGGAGAACTCATCGGAGATGGGCGGCTCCATCTGCCGCGCGACTAAGTCGACACCATGCTGGAATGCGAAGCCTGCCCTGAGGGAGTTCGCGATCAGGGTAACTGCCTCAGGGAGCTGTTTGTTGAGCTTGGCAATTCTGCGGCTGCGAAGCGTTGACAACCACACGGTCGGCAGCATGTACGCGATCAGTCCGCAGACAATGGCGATGACAAGCGTCGTCAGGCTTCGTCCTAACGCCCAGATGGCTACGAACGTCACGGTTCCCAGCACCAACCGACCCAAGAGATACTCGCCCGCGTGCAGTCGCAGTCCTGCTCTTTCGAGTTGAAGGGTCGTTTGAGTTGCCCAATCACTGTCGCTGGTGAGCCTGCCCAGAAACGGGATGCGCGACGGTCCGCTACGGCGGATCTCGTTCCAAGATAGGCCGCGTCTCTCAATCGCGGGCCGGATCGCCAATCCGCTTAGGCGGGAGTCGGCCGGGCGTGTCTGGGCCTGGCGCGCGAAATAGAGCGCGAACAACCCGAATGTCAGGCCGACGGCGGTTGCCGCCATCAATTCAATGGCCATACCTATCGCCCTCGCCCTGCGGTCTCGGCAAACCCCATATCGATTTTCACGCCACTCCGCGCGAACTCTTCGGCAAACGTGGGAACGATACCGGTGGGCGCGAGCTCGCCGACAATCTTGCCATCCGCCAGCCTTGCTTCCTGGCGCCACACGAAGAGGTCCTGGGTGGTGATGGTGTCACCTTCACGCCCGGTGAGCTCGGTAATGTGCGTGATGCGCCGCTTTCCATCTGAGAAACGCGAGATCTGGATGATGAGATGAAGGGCTGCGGCGATTTGCTCGCGGATTGCCCGGACCGGTAGATCGAAGCCAGCCATCATGACCATATTTTCGATGCGGATAATGCCATCCCGCGGCGAATTGGCGTGGACGGTGGTCAGTGAGCCCTCATGGCCGGTGTTCATAGCCTGGAGCATGTCAAAAGCTTCTGGACCGCGTACCTCGCCAATGATGATGCGGTCGGGCCGCATGCGCAGGGCGTTGCGAACGAGATCGCGCTGCGTGATTTCGTTCTTTCCTTCGATGTTCGGCGGGCGCCCTTCCATGGCGATGACGTGCGTCTGCTGGAGTTTCATCTCGATCGGATCCTCGATCGAGATGATGCGCTCGCTGTTCGGGATGTACGCCGACATGGCGTTGAGCAGCGTGGTTTTCCCTGTGCCTGTACCGCCGCTGATCAAAATGTTCAACCGTTGCTTGACGCACGCCCTGAGAAACTCTGCCGTGAACTCGTTCAGAGTGTCGTTGGCCACAAGGTCGGCGACCTTGTACTTCTCGCGGCGAAACTTCCGGATCGTCATCGTCGGACTGCGCGGCACCAGTGGCGGAATGACAATGTTCACGCGGGAGCCGTCGGGCAGGCGCGCGTCCACGTAGGGCGACGACTCATCGACACGCCGGCCGAGCGGTGCGATGATGCGCTCGACGATACGCATGATGTGCATGTTGTCGCGGAAGCGCAGCGGCGACAGATAGATGACACCGTCGCGCTCGAAGAAGACTTCGTCCGGGGCGTTGACCATCACTTCCGATACGCTGTCGTCGTCGAGCAGCGCCTCAATCGGCCCGAATCCGATCGCCTCATCGATGACCCGCTTGACGACGCGTTCACGATCGTCGCCGAGCAGCGACGGCGCTTCCTGCGAAACGAGTTGCCGGGCCGCTACGGTCACGGCCTCGCGCGCGCGTGCGCCATCGAGCTTTTCTACCGCGCTCAGGTCGAGTTCTTGCAGCATGCGCTGATGGACTGCGTGGATCGCATCGAACCACTCGTCGTCACCTTGGCCCTGGTTGAGGCCAGCGCGCTGCCCGGGCATCGCCGATGTATCGATTGCCATGTCTCAGCCTCCGCCCGCGGGCGCGCTATCCATTCTGTGCCTCCGCACGCGCCGCATCGTGCCGCCATTTGAAGCCGCTCTGCACTTTGTTCTTCTTGTCGAGGCGTCCACCGGCGACGATCTTCGCGAGATCGGTGAGGCTCTTCGCGGCGGTCGACTGCGGCGCCGTGATGACGATCGGCTGGCCGAGGTGCGTGCTCTGGCGAACCTTTTTGTCGTAGGGGATGCTCCAGAACACGTCACGCTGCAACGCATCCTGGATCACACCTACACGCACACCGTCATCGGGCGAGATCGCATTCATGACGATACGCACGCGCTCGTGCGAATATGACAATGTCTTTAACGCGCGCATCGCCTCGAGTGTATCTTTGACGCTGGCGAACTCTGTCGTCGTGACCCAGAGGATGATGTTGGAGATCTCGATGGTCATCTCCGATAGTTCAGTCAGCATGCCAGATGTGTCCAGCAGCACCGTGTCGTAGTGTTTTGCCAACAATTCAACGACGCGACGTACCTGATCTGACGAGATGGTGCGCCACTCCAAGACGTTGGGACCGGCAAGAATGTCCAGTTCGCTCAGTTCGTGCCGGGTCATGTAGCGCGAGATGTCGTCACTTTGAATCGAGTCGATGTCGCGCACCATGTCGCCGAGCGTGCGCTCGGGTTTGATATCGAGCATGCCGGCCACATCCCCAAAGCCGTTGTCCAGATCGACGACGCAAATGGAGGCACGCCCGAGCCGTGCCATGGCCACCGCCAAGTTCGTGCTCACGGTCGACTTACCGATGCCTCCCTTAGCGCCGAACACGGTAACGACGGTTCCGGCCGTGGAAGCGGTTGGCATCTGACCAAGCCGTTGGAGCTTCTTTTTCTCCTCGCTCTCCAGCGCCGAAAGCACGGACAGCCGCATTGTCTCCGGCTTGATCGGCCGGGCCAGAAAGTCGCGAGCGCCCGACATCATCGCCTTCCGAATGGTTTCGATGTCTCGGGAATCGGAATACACGATGACAGGCGTTTCAGGAAATAAGCTCTGTAGCGATTCGACTGTCTGTAGTGGCCGCTCCATCGGCTCCTGAACGCCGATGAGGATGACGTCCGGCATCACCTCAGACGCCAGAGATACGGCCTCGATGCCGTAGCTGCATTCGCCCGCGAGCGTCAGCCCTGAAGCTTTGATCGCTTGCTTAGCCTCGAAGCGCGCCTGAACGTCGCTATCGATAACCAATGTGGAAGGTGTCTTCGCCACTCGGCCTCCGTGGAACGCTGGGACTTGGGTGATTACTGCGCAGCCGGAAGCGTGATCAGGCTTGACGGATCCGTGACTGTGCCCTTATCGCCGTTCGGACGGAGGGCGAGATAGACTTTGTACTCTTCGGAGGCCAGCGCGACGAGCGGAACCTGGCTGGGTTCCACCGCAAGTGTCACGGACGTCGCCGATGGCGCAGCATCGGTCTTGTCGTTTCTGGTGCCAGTCGTGCCTACAGCGTCTTCGGCGACGATAGGCGTGCCATCCTTGCTCAGTGGCGCCGCTGGCTTGAGTGCGGTGTCGGAAACCGACAACACCTCGACGTCCTGAAGCAGCGTAAAGGCAGTCGGGAATTCCTTTTCGGGCTTCGTCGGGTCGACCCGATCCTTCTTGCCGATGACGATGACATCGACGTGGTCCCCGGCTAGAGGTAGCCCGCCGACGAAACTCGTTTCATCGACCTTGACCGCCGCTGCCCGCTTCCCTTGCGGAACCACGTCTGAGAAGAGCTTGCTCTTCGCAGACTGCCCGAGCTTCACGTCCGAGAACTGCTCGCCCTTGGCGACGTTGACGCGCACAGTTGCGCCGACCGCGCTCGATTTGTCCGTAATCGCACCCGAAATGACGCCGGCGGCGGGGAGCGACGCGGTACTCAGCATATCGGCGGTAATCTTCGTGCCGGCGGACAGATCCCGAGATGCTGTGACCACGTTTGTGGCGGAGGCAACCGACGCATTGTCCTTGGTGTTGCTATCGCCACCAAAATTGCTCAACGCAACAAACACGAGGACCGCCGCGAGCACCGCCAGCATGATCGCTCCGATGAAGATGAGACGGTTAGCGCGTTCGGGACCTTGCTGCGACAGTGTTCGTGCCATGATGCTCCTTATTGGGTGGTTTCGATCGCCAGCGGCGAAGTTTTGTCCTGCGAGGGATCGCCGATACCGCCGACGGCGCCGTCCGTGAGAATCAATCGCAGCAGTACGGCACGTATTTCTTCGTGGCCGTTGGCGATGCCCAACGACGACTCACACTTGTTCAACGTATTGGAAAGCGTCGTATTGCCTTCATCGAAGCAGCCAACGATAAACACGCCGGCAAACCCCTTGACATGCTGAGCCGTATCATCCGTGAGAATGACGATCGCGACCCGCGGATTCGTGCAGGCCTTTTCCGCGTACGCAGTGCCAGGAGCATCAGCGCTTCCATTGACCGTATTCGGTGGGTTGTTCAAGCCTGGAGGGCCTACCTTTATGGCCGGAATCGCACTGCCATCGCCGTATGTGAATGTCTCCTTGAATGTTCCGGCACCGCAGGTCTGCGGAATCGCGCCGGCGCCGGTCAGGCGCGCGTTCCAATTGCTCAGGGTGCTGGCGACGTTGCCGGGCTTGTCGGCTACGCAGTCCTGAGAGTTGATGACAACACTGCAGACGTTGTCGGTGTCGATCGAACACGTGAATGTGAGCCCGTCTTCAATCGCACTTCTTACATCGTTGGCTCCGCCACCACCCGTGCACTCATTATCATTCATCCGCGCGCGTATGAAGCCGCGATCACCGCCGTTGTGCGTGCCCTTCGCAGCGGACTTTATCACGCACTGCATGCCAACGCGTAAATTGTTCTCAACTCCCGGCGCGGGAGGTGGCGCCGCCGAATAACAGTCGTTGAATGCCGGGTCAAAATCTGTGTTAAACAGCTCGATCGGAATAGCGCCAATCGGGTTCGGACCGATCGTCTTCACCGAGCCAACGCACGCGGTCGACTTCGCTCCGATATTGTCCTGATTCGAGAACGCGCCAAGCGCCTTCAAGAACAACCCAGGCGCAGGCCGCCGTACGGCCACTTCGATGGAGGGGGCGTGATTAATGTCTGATCCCGTGGTGGGGCAGCTCTGACGCATGCAGGTCGTCACGGTGTGCTGGGCGCATCCATCCGACGCAAACACATCCTCTGCAGTGGGCGCCGGCGCCAGGTTCTTCGTCGCCAGCTGGAGCGCGCGCGCGCTCGCCTCGCTAAAGCTGGCGCTCGACAGCGATCCGGGCGTTTCGCCATCGGAAATCGACTGGATGTAGCGGGACGCGCCCGCGCGCGCCGCAGCGTCGGCGTCCTTCTGGGCGTCGCGCCGTTTGTTCTGCCAGAGGCCTTGATCAAGAGCGAACGCGCCGGCAATCAATATGACGCTGAACACGGCGATAAACATGATCAGAAATTGGCCGCGCTCAGAGCGGCGGCCGTGGAAATCTTCCAGAATCCAACGTCGTAGGCGCATTAACATGAGTCCCCCGTTCCGGTGGAGCCCGCTGGCGGCGTGATCGGTTGTTCCAGCCTCTGTACGGCACATTCGGTCACGAACCAGTCTGTCAGGATCCGGTTAGGAAGCGGAGTCAGAAAGCTGTTCTTGTACTTCACCTGGACGCGCACGGACGAACCGACTTGCCCGGCTGCGGGGGAGCCTCCCGGGCCCGAAATCCATTCAACGCACACGACATTCGATACAGCGTTGTTCGTCATATCGCTGCAAGTGCCCGACGGGCTAGAACCCAACACTCCGTGCGCCTGATCTTTGACGCGCTGTACGATGTTTGTTTTGGCGGTGCTACCGGGATTGACGGAGACGGCGCCAAGGCGCGCACCCTCCTTCGCTCCGTTAGAAAGATTGTTGTAGCGCCCCATGAGCAACCCGCCATCGATCACGGCAAAGAGCAAAAACGCGAAGATCGGGAAGATCACCGCGAACTCGACGAGCCCCTGCGCCCGTTGTCCCGCAAGACGTTTCATCATGATTGCGACTCTGACCTGAACGAGTTCGGACGGGGGCGGATCCGCAGACCCACCCCCGACCGGAACACTCCGAGTGCTGCTAGCAGCTTGGGTCGAACTTGACGCAGTTCGCAATCTTATTTCCGAACGTCGTGAAGGCGGCGGGCAGCGGCACCAGGACCAACGCGGCAAACAGCGCAATGCCGATCGCGCCGACGAGCACCGCGTACTCGATCACGTCCTGACCGTTCTCGTCCTTCATCGACTCGGTAACGGAACTGCCGAACCTCGTCACCCACGCGTAGGCCGAAAGAATGAGGTTGTTAACCATATGAGAACTCCTCGCCAACGCGGGCGATTCCCAGACTTTTAGCAAGTCGAGCTAAACTTGACGCAGTTCGCGACCTTGTTGCCGAACGTCGTGAACGCGGCGGGCAACGGCACGAGAACAAGCGCAGCGAACAGCGCGATACCGATCGCGCCGACGAGTACGGCGTACTCGATCACGTCCTGGCCGTTCTCATCCTTCATCGACTCGTGAACTGAGCTGCCGAGGCTCGTCACCCAAGCGTACACCGACAGAATCATGTTGTTAACCACTGTGCAAACCCTCCTAAGACCTGATGAATTGTGCGTTCACCCCGCTACACACGGGGAGACTTCCTGACTGTGATGAGGTTTAAACATGCTCGACCCTGCGCCACCTCACTGTCTGGCTACGAACGAGTTGCCGTCGCTCAAGCAGCCCGCAGATCGGCGAGCCTCTACTCGCGTCGACTGCCGAAGTTCTTGCTCGTTTCCCAACGCCAATCGACCTCCGGCATTGCGTCCACTCCGCCGACACGCTTGACGAATCCGGCGCTGCAGCGCGCACCGCGTCGCCGCCGTGCTTCCTGCATCAGTGCCACGCGTCGCCCAAACCATGGGCGACGCCCAACCCAGCTCCGTATTAGGTGCTTGCGAGGGGTGTCGTCATCGAAGCTAACACCGGCTCATGGAGGTGTCAATACGATACTTGACAATATGCGACAGCAAACCTTGACAAAGGGAGCGCTCCGCGAAGTGCAGTTTGGCATCGCGCGCCAACACCGAAACGTCGGGTCACGATACGCTGCTAAGCCCGGCGCACGCGTGCGTTCGAGTAACTAGAGTGATTGGGCAGAGACGTGCGGGCAACGGGGGAACGGTGTCTGGCTTAACTGGCGCTAAAGGTTCGTGGCTGACTCGACGCGTTCCCATCGTGTGGCCGCAGCTCGGCGTATTACTGGCGGTGCTCTTCGCGGCGCCCTTCGTCGTCGACGTTGATCCGGACTTCTGGTGGCACCTTCGTACGGGTGACCTGATTTGGCACGACGGCATACCTCGCAGCGACCCATTCTCATGGACCGCCGGTGGCCACGTGTGGACCGCTCACGAGTGGCTCTCGGAAGCGATCATATTCGGTGTGCAGTTCATCGGCGGATATGCCGCAAACGCCGCTCTGTTCGGTGCCTTCGTGCTGGCCGCGCTGTTGCTCATGTACGATCTCGCCCGCCGCGGACACGCTGGCAGCCGCCCGCTGGTCGGGCTGATGCTCGTCGCCGTCGTAATCCTGTCAGTCTTCATTGCCGTGCGACCGCAGGTGTTTACCTGGCTGTTTTTCGCTCTGTTCGTCTTCGTCCTCCAACGCCGTTACGACGGCGAGGCACAGCCAGTATGGATCTTGCCACCCATGATGGCGCTGTGGGTGAATCTGCATCTCGGGTTCGTCTATGGACTCATGCTGGTGGCGATTTGGTGCGTTGCCACCAGCATCGAGAACGTGCGGGAACGCCGGACGGCTGCGTTTTTGATGAGTGCGTGCTTGCTCGCCGCGTGTCTCAATCCGCACGGGCCGGCGATCTTCGTCTATCCCGTCCGCTACTTCTTCGAAGGGCAGGCCGATCGCGCCTTCGTAAGCGAGTGGCAGCGCCCGGACATTCGCCTCATTGCCCAGCAGCCGATCTTTCTCGCGGATGCCCTTCTCGCCGGGGCGGTCGCAGTCAAGTCACGGCCGCGTCCGTTCCTGCTTGCAGTCACCGTGATCTGCATCGCGCTGAGTCTTCAGGCGTTGCGCAACGCACCGTTTGTGGCACTGCTCCTCCTTCCAGTCGCCGGCCCGGCGTTCGCCGGCCGGTGGGCTTCCGCTAACAGCGAGCGCGACTCCTCAACGCGCATTCACGCGGGAGTGGCTGTGGCAGTGATCGCGCTCGTCCTTGGTGGCGCGGGCCTCGTCGCCGTTGAACGAGGCGCCAGTATCTCACTCGGCGCTCCCAGCGATCAGGGGTATCCGTCGGCCGGCGTCGATCATCTCCACGAACACCCGGCGGGCACGCGCATACTCAATGAGTACAGTTGGGGCGGATATCTGATTTCGAAGTCGTATCCGGAGACACTGGTCTTCGTCGACGGGCGCGCGGACTTCTATGGCAACCGCATCCTCAACGACTACGCGACGATTTACCGGGCGCGCCCGGGCTGGCAGGACCTGTTGGCCAAATATGATCCCGACGTTGTCTTCGTCTCAAAATCGGCGCCCATCGCGGATGCGTTACGCCAGGAACCTCATTGGCGGGAGGACTTCGTCGGCGAGGTCGAAGTGATCTTCGTGAGAAAGCCGACGTAAGCGCATTGGGCGCTGACCTTCATGTGCTCGACCGGCACGATCGCGGTTTCAACGCAGGCGTAGCAGTGTGCGTTGGATGGGGCGGCAATGCCGGGCGACGGCGAGCCGGCGGGCAGGCTACGGGAGGAGCGCCCTGTCAGCGCCGGACCTCGTGCGGGTGGCGTGTTCGCGTCGCGATTGCTCTTCGTTGACGACCTGGTGGACGCGCTGGCGGGAGACGCTGAAGTGCTCGGCAAGGCGCGTCTGGTGACCGCGTATGAGCATGTCCTGCCGAAGCAGGTAGCGGATCGCCAAGCGGAGCTTGGCAAGGCGTTCTGCGTCTCGTCGTATTACCATCGTCCGTCCCCGCGGGTTAGATCTCCAAGCGTCTTACTTCGGAACACGGTCATGCTCCGCGCGTTTCACCCTCGATGATCCTGACCGTCGAGTCGACGGTCAGGTACGCGCTCCCTACACTCCAGACAATCATCAAGAGGCCGTAGGCGAGCCACTCAGCCTGTGAGTCGATAATTGCCCTCAGCCCACCGAACAGCGTGAAACCAAGGCTGATGGCCAAGCACACAAGCGCACCTCTGAACATGAGCCGGTAGTTGCGCAGTTGCTTCTCCAACACGTCGTGATCCCAGTTCATGTCGTCCTCCTTGACGCGACAGAACCTCCGTGCCGGCCGCGCGTGTATGGTGCGCCGTCAGCGGGTCGGAAGAGGCGGCTTCCGGTTGTTCTGCAATCGCGGCGTGCAGAAGTAGCGGCGCGTGTGGCGGGTCCGCCGATAGCGTAGAGCCGAACGTTTGCGGCGTCAATCGATTAGTTGACGAGCCCAAAGATTGTTTGCGACGGGAACGCGGGCCGCGACCGTTCGCTCGTTATGCGCAACCGGTGCGCAACTAGCCATCACCTCCAACCGCGACTTGATCCACCGGAACGGCAAGAACAACGTGGCAGGCGCTACTGCGGGTACGGCCGCAGATTCTGTAGCACCGACAGAAAGGTCTGCTCGTCGGTCAGCAGGTTTAGGTCAACCTTGCCGGCCGAAAGAAGCGAGGTCGCCTCGGCGACGAGCACCGTCGGGCCGAAATCAACGACGACGCGCAGGGTGGTGATCTTCGTGTTGGGATCAGGTAGGGAGTAGAACTGCGACTGCTTGCCCGCTACCAGAACCGATGTACCACCAGGCGTATACGCTGAGTCCTTCACTCGCTGCCATTCCGTGGGGCTTATCTCAAGGAGGGTCAGTTCAGCGTCACGTGTTGTGGTAGAAAGGGGGCCGTCTCGCGAGTACTGCACTTCGACGATGCCGGGCACGTCATCTGGGCGAAGATCATGAACGAATGGACCCTTCGAGACCACGTCGCTGACGGTGAACTGTGGCCCTAGCCAATACAACGTGTAGCCAAGATCTTTTGCTTTTGCCTCTGCCGTCCTAAAGTTGTTGGCGAAGTGTTCGTCGGCCACCTGGTTGACGTTCAGTGTCGTTGAAGTGGAAACGGAGCTCGTTGGACTAATCGTAGGCGTGGTGGATCGCGAAGCGGTCGACGAAACGCAGCCAAAAGTGACGACCGTCGAAGCCATGAGCCCTACGATTGCTACGCGGTTAGGAAAACCTACGATGAGTATCGGCCTCTCTCCTGCCCAAGGCGTGTAGCATACGCATCGTGACGTTGCACGGGCATGGGCGCGACTCCCCGTGAAGCTACGCCGTTTTGCCGTCCGCTCGCTCATCGTAAGAGACGGGAGCACGTTCAACGATGCGCTGCGGCCACTACGCCCGCTCGTCATTCGTGAGGATGAGGGTGCCGGCGGCGTGGAACATGCCGCCTACGCCGTGGGCGATGCTGGTGCGGATGTTCGGGAGCTGCGCTGCCGCTTCGCCGCGCAGCTGCCGCACCGACTCCTGGATGGCGAACATGCCGTACATGCCGGTGTGCGTGTAGCTCAAGCCGCCGCCGTTCGTGTTCAGCGGGAAGTCGCCGCCCGGCGCCGTGCGCATCGCCTCGAAGAACGGGCCGCTCTCGCCCTTACCGACGAAGCCCAGCGCCTCGAGCGCGAACATCGGCGTGTGCGCGAAAGCGTCGTAGAACATCGCGTGGTCGATGTCCTTGCGGTCGATGCCGGCCTCCTTGAAGGCGAGCCGGCCGGACACCTTGAAGGCGCGCGATTCGGTCATATCGACCATCTGGCTGATCATCGAGTGCTCGGATGACTCGCCGGTGCCGAGAACGTAGACCGGCTTCTTCGGGAAGTCCTTGGCGCGCTCGGCCGAGACGACGACGAGGGCGCCGCCGCCGTCGGTGACGAGGCAGCACTCGAGCAGGTGGATCGGGTAGGCGATCAGCCGCGAGCTCAGGACGTCCTCGATTGTGATCGGATCGCGCATCATCGCACGGGGATTTTTCTCGGCCCAGCGACGGGTGGCGACGGCGACGGACGCGAGCTGCTCGTGCGTCGTGCCGTACTCGTGCATGTGGCGCATGATCGGGATCGTGAAGCGCGTCGGCGGGCCGGCGACGCCGTACGGCTCCTCGAACTGCGCCGAGAGCATCTGCTTCGAGCCGCCCCAGCCGCCCATACCGACGCGCGAGCGTCCGCTCTCGCCGTGTGTGATCAGCGCGACGCTGCAGAGGCCGGCCTGGATGGCGGCGGCGGCGTGGCGGACGTGCAGCATGAACGAGCAGCCGCCGACGCTCGTGCCATCGATGAACGTCGGCACGATGCCGAGGTACTCGGCGACGGCGACGGGCGACTGACCGGCGCAGAGCACGCCGTCCACGTCGTCCTTCGTCAGGCCGGCGTCGGCGAGCGCGTTGAAGGCGCCCTCGGCGTGCAACTGGATGGCGGACTTATCGGGCTGGATGCCGACGATATCGGTCTCGGCGGCGCCGACGATCGCCGCGCTCATGCGCAGGCTCATGACGCCGCTCCTGCCGAAGGCGCCGCGGAGGTGCTGCCTATAGGACGGAAAAGCGGCAGCGTGATGTCGTCGCTCTGCTCGTCCCAGGTGACTTCGACGGGCAGGTCGACCGGCAGGTTCTCGGGCGTCGGGTCGATGCCGATGATGTTCGACATCATGCGCGGCCCCTCATCGAGCTGGACGATGGCGATGACGTACGGCACGTAATCCTGGAAGCCGTAGGCGGCGCGATGGTTGATGACATACGAGTAGAGCTTGCCCTTGCCGGACGCCGTGAACCACTCGACGTCCTTCGACGAGCAGAAGGGGCAAAACGGCCGCGGGAAGAAGTAGGCCTTGCCGCACGACCGGCATCGCTGGATGCGCAGCTCGTGTCGCTTCGCGCCGTCCCAGAACTCTTTGGTTTCGGGGGTTGCTTCGGGGAGGGGTCGCTTCGGCATCGGCAAGAGTATGGCAGCGCGGGGTGTTATGCGGAAGCGGCCCCGGCGCGAACGCTGGTGGGATCCACGAAGGGCCACGAAGGAGCACGAAGGTGGCGAGGTGTTGAGGTGGGCCGGGGACCTAACCCCCGGCCGCTTCCCGGTGCGGGGAGGGGAGAAGAGGATCCACGAAGGGCCACGAAGGGGCTTGAAGGGGCTTCGTGTTGAGGTGGGCCGGGGACCTAACCTAACCCCCGGCCGCTTCCCGGTGCGGGAAGGGGAGAGAAGCGGATCTGTGTGTAGAACCGTTGCCGGACGAACGGCGGGGCCATCGCCAACAAGCGAATAGCTACTAGCCCAACAGCCAACCGCCAACCGCCAACAGCTATTTGCTACGCGGCAGCCGCTTCGTAGTCTTCGTCTTCGTAGAGATCGGCTAGCGGCGGCGCTTCGTCGGCACCGGCCGCGGTGGCCGCGACGATGCCTAGGGCGGCGGCGACGGTCTGGAGCGACTCGAGGAGGTCGTCGATTTCGACGTCGCCGGCGAGGTCGAGGAAGATCGAACGATCCTCGGCTTCGGACTCCGTCGACTGGAACATGCTGAGGAGGGCGTCGGTGCCGCCGGCGAGCGGGTCGGCCGCCGGGGTCGGCTCGGGCGCGGCGATCGCGTCGAGTTCGAGCGCGGGCGTCTCGTCGACGAGTTCGGCTTCGGCGAGTTCCGTATCAGGCGCGTCCTCGGGCTCGAGCGCGGGGACGGGTTGCGCTGCTTTGTCCTTCTTGCCGAACGCCATGCGACTCCTCCGCGCGCCGTTGGGGCGCGATCGATTGCCTTAGTATCGGCGGGCGTAGGGCAAACCCGTAGGGGACGGAGGCGGGAAGCGGGAGGTGGGAAGCGGGAGGTGGGAAGCGAGGCGGGAGGCGTGGTTGGAAGCGGGAAGCCGGAGGCTTGAAGCGGGAGGCGGGAGGCGGGAGCGCTGCGCAAGGAGCGGAGATCAGATCGGGGCACGATCTCGTCCGGCGCTGGATGCCGAGCGACTCGAGCGTCGTTGGCAGCCCGGCCGCTCATCTTGAAACTGCGTACTTGACAGGCTCGGGGAATACCTCGCTTATTGATGAAGTTGACACAGCGGATTGCTTGCAATCGTCGTTGCGCCGGGGTATCGTCGAATCGTTCCCCGCTTACATCTGTCGGATTGCGATATGTCGCCGGGCCTGCTTGGTGTGTGCGAATTCTACCGATTCGACACTCACGCTCGCGTGTCAGGCACGCGCGAAGGCACCTCATGGGTTCATCGTTTCGGCCACGAATTCGCCGGTCCACCGGCGCCATGCGGTGGCGTCGGCGGAGTCTTGTAGCGGCGGCAGCGCTCCTGGCGATGGCGGCGATCGTGCTGCCAAGCGTGACGCCAGGCAGCGGCGCATCGACGAGCGCGCTGGACTTTGACGGTGTGAACGACTACGTGTCGTTCGGACCGGCGACGAGTCTGAACGCGGCGAACTTCACGCTGGAGACGTGGGTGAAGCGGCAGGGCGCGGGCGTCGGGACGAGCACCGGCAACGGTGGCGTCACAAGCGCGATCCCATTGATCACGAAAGGGCGCGCCGAGGCGGAGACCGTAGCGGCCGACGTCAACTACTTCTTTGGCATCGATGCGACGACGGGCAAGCTCGTCGCCGATTTTGAAGAGGGAGCGGCCGGCACGACACCCAGCCTGAACCACCCGGCGACGGGAGCGACGACGATCGCGTCGGACGACACCTGGCACCACGCGGCAGTGACGTACGACGGCACGTGGCGGTTCTACCTCGACGGCGTGGCGGATGGAGCGGCGACGGTCGTGGGCCAGCCGCCGAACTCGGCGAGCACGGCGACGATCGCGGCGCTGGGCAGCGCGTTCACGACGAACGGGACGGCGGCGGGGTTCTTCAACGGTGTGCTGGATGAGGCGCGCATCTGGAATGTGGCGCGGACGCCGGCGGAGATCCTTGCGGGCAAAGATGTGGAGATCAGCAGCGCGACCGGGCTCATCGGACGCTGGGGGATGAACGAAGGGTCAGGCACCGACGTCGCCGACTCGACGCCACCAGCGGCGAACAGTATCGCGGCGCCGCCCGCCACGACCTTCCCCGCATGGGTGACGCCGGGCGCACCCTTCGTATCGGGCGGTACGCCGACGCCGACAGGCACGGCGACGATCACCGCAACATCGACGGTTACGCCAACGCCGACAGGTACAGCGACGAACACCCCGAGCGCGACCGATACGGCGACGCCCTTACCGACGAACACGGCGACCGCGACGCCGACGAACACGGCTACCGCGACGCCGACTGTTACGGCAACTCCGACGCCGACGGACACTGCGACTGCAACGAACCCCCCGACGCCGACGGACACTGCGACCGCGACGCCGACTGACACGGCAACTCCGACGCCGACGAACACGGCGACCGCAACGAATACCCCGACGCCGACCGCGACGCAGACGGACACGCCAACGTCGACACCGACCGCGACGCCGACCGACACGGCTACGCCGAGGCCGACCTACACGCCTACAGCGGCGCCGACTGATACGGCAACTCCGGCGCCGACGGACACGGCGACTGCAACGAACACCCCGACGCCGACGGACACTGCGACCGCGACGCCGACTGACACGGCAACTCCGACGCCGACGAACACGGCGACCGCAACGAACACCCCGACGCCGACCGCGACGCAGACGGACACGGCGACTGCGACGCCGACTGCCACTGCGACTGCGACTCCAACGGTCACCGCGATGGCGACGTTGCCGGCCACGGCCACTGCGACGCCGACTGATACGGCAACTCCGACGCCGACGGCCACTGCGATCGCAACGAACACCCTGACGCCGACTGACACGCCGACGCCGACGCCGACGGACACTGCGACCGCGACGCCGACTGACACGGCAACTCCGACGCCGACGAACACGGCGACCGCAACGAACACCCCGACGCCGACCG
>JBBQVO010000020.1:0-28265 GCA_038211505.1 Dehalococcoidia bacterium
CCCCTTGTGAGCCGATACCTGAGATGGAGCAAACTCGCGGGCGGATGCCGTCGTTGGGCATCGATCTCGCGATTTCGCAGGTTCGGCGCAACGCGCGCAGGATCCGCGCGTTGAGTGATCTGTCAAGCAGGCGTCAAGTACTCCTTCGCGGTGAAGGAGGCCTCGCCGGCTTCGAAACGGAGCATGTATGGGGACTCCCAGTCTCCCGGGCCGAACGAAACGCACCTCGGGTCGGAACCGAGCCGCAGGATCGCGCCACACAGGGCAGCGCCGCCGGATGAGGCAGGGGCAGCGTGGCCAGGCGCTCGCCGAGCTGGCGATCATGCTGCCGCTCTTGCTGATCCTCGTCATTGGAGTGATCGAAGTCAGCAACGCGATGAACGCCTACATTTCGGTGATCAGCGCTGCGCGTGACGGCGCTCGGCTCGGCTCGAAAGGGGCGGCGACGACGCCGCAGATCCAGTCGCTGGTCATCACCGATATGGGCCGGCTACCGAACACTGTTCCCACCGGGAACGTCACTGTCACATACCCGACTGTCGCCGGCACGAACTCGGTCAAGGTCAAGGCCTGTTACGACCACACGACGTTGCTTCACGTTCCGCTCGTCATGTCAGGCACCTTCACCATGTGCTCCGAGACGACGATGCCCAAGCTGAATTGAGGTCCGGCATGAAGCTGATCATTCGCATCCTCAAGAACGACTCCGCCCAGGTGCTGCCGATCTTCGCCATGCTGACGATGGTGCTCCTCGGGCTGATGGGGCTCGCCGCCGATATCGGGCGCGTGTACGTGGCACGGGCGCAACTCGGCCGATCGGTCGACGCGGCGGCGCTGGCGGGCGCGAAGCAGTTGCCTAACCTGATCGCGGCGGACGCCAAGGCGCGCGCCTACATTGCCGCGAACGACCCGGACGCGACCATTCAGATCTCGGTGTACCCGGACGTCGCCGCGCAGCAAGTAGCGGTCAGCGCGACGAAGAAGGTCGACACGATCTTCCTGCGCGCGCTCGGCGTCGGATCGGTGAACATCAAGAACGACGCGACGGCCGGGTTCGGCGTCGTGCCGGTCGACGCAGTGATGGCGATCGACGCCACGGGCAGCATGGGCGCCAACCCGCCTTGTGTGACGCAGACGACATCGGGCTGCCCGATCTACGAGGCGAAGAACGCCGCGGCCGCGTTCACCAATACGCTGCTACCGGGGAACAACACCGTTGTTGGGAATATCTCGTTCCGCGGCTGCATCGACCCGCCGGATCCGGCGGGCGCGTGTGTCTTGACGAGCGGATACGGGGCCCTGACGAACAGTGCGTCGACGCTGATCACAAAGATCAACGGCATGACGGCTCCAGGTGGTAGCGGGACGAATGTCTGTCTCGGTCTGGATCAGGCAGCCTCGGTGTTGTTCGGACCAGGATCGCACAGCGCGTCGAACACGATTCGGACGATTGTCATCCTGTCGGACGGCGACAACACCTACAACAACGTCTCATACGTCAACGGACAGGCGCCGCCGCTCGCGTGCCGGCCAGCGAACTCATCGTCGTCCGACATCTACCTGAGCACCGGCTGCTCCTCGGTCGGCGGCGGCGCGACCACCAGCTCGAGTGCGGGGTCGACCTCCGATACGCACGAGAAGGCGTTGGACATCTTGACGAAGTCACGCGCCGACGCGATCAAGGCGTTGGGCGTCGAGATCTATGTCGTCGGCCTGGGCGTCTGCGGCACCGACGATGGGCTGCTGCCGACAGCTGGCTACTGCGCCAACATCGGCAACACGAGCCCGGACACTGTCGCCGACCAGCGCTTGCTCAAGTGCGTCGCATCGTCCTCCGGGGGCACGAATGACCACTTCTTTCCGGCAACGACGGCGACGCAGCTGCCCGCCATCTTCCAGCAGATCGCCCAGAACATCGCATTCAGGTTGATCAAGTAATGATGAAGAAACTGCGGTCGCGGCAATTCTGCGAGGGCGGACAGACGCTCGCCGAGTTCGGGATGATCCTGCCCATCTTGCTCGTGGTGATCTTCGGGCTCGTCGATATGTCGCGGGCGATGCAGTCGTACGTGACGATCCAGGAGGCGGCCCGCGACGGCGCGCGGTATGCGGTGACGGGGCGCATCGACTGCACGGGCGCGGCGATCCAGAACCGAGACAACTGCATCAAGGCCGCAGTCGCCAACCGCGTCGCGAGTCTCAACAACGCGGCGTCCGTGTCGTCGTCGTTCAAGAGCTGGGCGTACCCGTCGTACACGACCGTCACGCCGAACAACGCTGGCAACCAGTGCGATGCCGTCGAAGTGGCGGTGAGCTACAGCTACCAGCCGATGACGCCGGTCTTCAACTTTTTCGTCGGCACGGTGCCGATGAAGGCGCGCGAGCGGATGGTGAACGAGCCGTTCGGCACTTGCTCGTAGCGGCACGCTTCGAGGCGCATTGACGCATCCAGTAATCACGCCGCGAATTTGCGATGCGCGTGGTATCGGATGAGCGTGGCGCTCCTGATTGACGGTTCGTGTTGGGCCATCGCCGCGCGGACTAAAACGCCCGCGCTACATTCGCGTGGATTCGTCAAAAAACGGCCTCCTCGGTGCCTCGTCCATGGTTCAGTCAGCACGCCAAGGCAGCGGACAGCTTGCGTGCACGAAACCTTCCTGCGGCTCCAGTTGAGCGGTGCGTGGCGCGGCCGTGCGGCGAGGCGGCCTGGGGTTCAGATTCGCTTGACACTAGTTTGGGGCGGTGATAGATTCCCGATTGAAAAGGGATTCACAATCGCCAGTCGTCGACTGGCGGGCGCATCAGGGGTTGCATGTCGCTCGAGATCCTCCTGTTCAGCGCGGTAAAGGACTACCAGGAGCTCCTCGCGGTCCTGTTGACGATCGTGTTTTCGATGGCGATCATGGTGGCGCTGGGCGCCTGGTGGCAGCGGTAAGGGGGCGTAGATGTCCGTTTCGGAACAGCCACGGGGCCCCGGCCTCGGCGATTTCATCTACGACAAACTCTTCCACAACTACCTCTGGCGGTCGATCTTCCGCTCCGGCTACCCGAACACGCCGCGCAATCAGATGCTTGCTGTCGCGACGAGCGTCTTCCTGCATCTGCATCCGACGCGCATTCACAAGACGCACGTCAAGATCACGCACACGTACTGCCTCGGTGGCCTGAGCTTCTTCATGTTTTTGGGACTGACCGTCACGGGCGTGATGTTGATGTTCTACTACGTGCCGTCGGTCGATCGCGCGTACAGCGACATCGCCGCGCTCGAGACGAATGTGCGCTTCGGGCTGCTGATCCGCAACCTGCATCGGTGGATGGCGCACGCGATGGTGATCACGGTGCTGCTGCACATGATGCGCGTGTTCTATATGGGCGCCTACAAGCCGCCGCGCGAGTTCAACTGGGTCGTCGGCGTGATCCTGCTCGTGCTGACGCTGCTGCTGTCGTTTACGGGCTATCTGCTGCCGTGGGATCAGCTGGCGATCTGGGCGATCACGGTCGGCACGAACATCGCCGGATCGGCGCCCGTGCTCGGCGGCCAGACGCGGTTCGTGCTGATCGGCGGCTTCGAGGTGGGGCCGAACGCGCTGATACGGTTCTATACGCTTCACGTGATCGGTCTGCCGCTGCTTGCCGCAATCTTCATGTCGGTACACTTCTGGCGCATCCGCCGCGATGGCGGCCTCGCCCGGCCGCTCTAGGGAGGTTCGCATGGCAATCGCTGCACCACCCGCCCCAGGCGCCAAAGAATCTGTCCGCCAGAAGCGCGAGCGCGATCAAGAGCTACTCGTCTGGCCAGATCTGGTCTTCGTCGAATTCATCTGCGCCGTGCTGTTCACGGTGACGTTCGTCGGGCTCTCGGTGCTCGTCAACGCGCCACTGCTCGACCGCGCGAACGCCAACATCACCCCGAACCCGTCCAAGGCGCCGTGGTACCTGATGAACCTGCAGGAGCTGCTCCTCCACATGGACAAGGGCCTCGCCGGCGTGACGGTGCCGACGGTGGCGCTGATCGTCCTGATGGCGATCCCGTACACGGATCGCAGCAACGAAGGGCAGGGCACGTGGTTTGGCACGGCGCATGCCGTGAAGATCACGATCTTCAGCATGTTCTACAGCTTCGCGACGATCTTCGGATGCGTGCTGTGGGATGACGGCGCGCACGTGCGCGTGTACACGCAGTTCCGCGAGAACATCAGCGGCCACGGCGCGCAGCCGTGGCGATGGCCGTGGGATGTGCTCACGCAGCGCGATCACTTCGTCGCGCCGGCCGAGCCGCACGAGTGGCTCCAGGGGTATCACCCGTTCGAGTGGGCGGGGCCGTTGACGAACGTGCTGCAGAAGACGTGGGAGTTCGTGTTCCTGCCGAACCGGCTGGCGGTTCGTGACTCGTTCCACTTCAGCCTTCCAGTGCCGACGGCGCTGCAGTTTGGGAACGGACAGCACGACGGCTATCTGGACTGGCCGCAGGACTTCCGCGAGATTCCGGTGCCGCTCAACGGCACGTGGCTCTGGCACTGGGGCGAGCCGAAGTGGATGCCGGGCTGGCTGCGGCATCTCTACTGGTACAACTCAGACTTCAACATTCCGGCGATCATCGCCGAGTTCGTGATGCCGATCGCGACGATTCTGTTCATCGCCGCGGCGCTGTTGTTCATCCTGCATCGGCTGGGCTGGCTGAACAGCGTGCGCGACGGGTGGCTGGCGATGTTCACCGGCTTCATCGTTGTCTACATCTCGTTGACGATGGTCGGGGCGGCGTTCCGCGGCCGTGGCCAGCAACTCGTGCCGCCGCCGAATGTCCCGAACCTTGAGGACGACCCGGGCATCATGCGACAGATCACGCCGCAAGATCTTCATTATGGCATCACGGATCCGAGCGGCGTCAGCGCGATTGCGGCGAGCCGAGATGAGGCGGGAAGCGGGCTCAATGGCTGACGAAGAGACACAAGAGCCGACGCCGCCGGCGGAAGCGACGCCCCCCAAGCCTGCGCCAAAAGCAGAGAAGCCGGCGCCCGCCGAACGCGCCGTCGTCCCGGCGACGGGCGGTGCGATGGCTGCCGCGGGCGCCGGCGCGCCGGCCGTTGTCGTCGTTCGGCAGCCGCAGCCGGGGCTACAGATACCCGAGGTATCGCGCCGCAAGGTGCTGCTGATCGGCTTTTGGGGCGGCATGGGCGCGCTGATGCTGGCGATCGTCGGGACGATCATCAACAGCCTGTATCCGCGCAACGTCACCGGCTTCGGCGCGACCGTCTTCGTCGGCACCGTCGACCAGCTGACGGCGAACCCGCTACAGAAGCTGCACAATCTCGATGCGAAGGCGTGGATCGTGCGGCTCAGCGGCGACCAGGTCAAACGCAACCCGGGCGCGCAAGAAGGTTCGATCATCGCGCTGTATCACAAATGCGTGCACCTCGGCTGCACGGTTCCGTGGCGCGCCGACTTCTCGCGCGAGGATCCGCGCAACGGCGAGACGTACGCCGGATGGTTCCTCTGCCCGTGCCACGGCTCGACGTATAGCGATGCGGGCGTGCGCGTGTTCGGTCCGGCGCCGCGCTCGCTCGACACGTTCGAGTTGAAGATCGATGGCGGCAAGATGACCGTGAACACCGGCAAGATCAGACTCGGCGATGCCGAGAACCCGACGCGCGCCATCCTTCCCGGATAGTTTCGGCCGGATAGTCGAAAGAGCCCGATGAACACCAGCAAACAGATCAACATCATTGTCGCGCTCGTCTTCATTTCGATTCTGGCGACGGGCGCGTACACGATGTGGGATCCGAGCCGCGCCAGCGACGCGCAGGGGACGCAGCTGCAGAAGACCGTGGATCGCGGCGCCTTCTTGTTTTCGCAGAACTGCATCGTTTGTCACGGCGACAGCGGCGAGGGTGGTGCGAAGGCGAACCGCTTGCAGGCGGCCCCGCCGCTCAACCGCCCCGACCTGCAGGGCAAGGATGCGAAGACCGGCGCCGTCAGCGAGCAGGACAAAGCGCAACAGTTCAAGTTCGTCGTGAACACGATCACCTGCGGGCGCATCGGCAAGGCGATGCCGACGTGGGGGCAATCGCAGGGCGGCACGCTGAACGATGAGCAGATCCGCCAACTGGCGACGATGATCACCGAAGGCACAGGCTGGGACGAGACGAAAGAGTTTGCAATCTTCGGCGACGAGAAGTTCCACTATGCCGGCTACTCAGGCGATCATCTCAAGCTGACGCGCGCACTCACAGCGACGGACGACACTGTCTTCATCAACAACGTCGATCCAGTCGGCAAAGATAACCGCCTCGAAGTCGACAACGAACTGCTGACGATCACGGACGTGCTCAAGAGCGTGAACGTGCAGCGCGGCGCGAACGCCGCGGCCCACACGGCGACGACGCCGGTAGACGGGCTCGATGGCGTGTTCGTATCGAAGGATCTGGATGCGTCGGCGACCGAAGTGTTCATCAATAACACGAGCAAGGTGCATGCGGGCAGCACGCTGACGGTCGCGGGCGAGGCTATGACCGTCGTCGACGTCAACGAGCCACGTCTGACGGTTGAGCGCGGCGTGGGCACGACGAATCCGGCCGCGCACGCCGACGGCGCCGACGTGCTGAAGCCGCCGGTGCCGGCCGATGCCAAGAAGGGAGCCGTCGTCCCGACGACCGCGCCGGCCTGCGGGCAGAATCTCCCGGCGGCCGTCGCCACGGCGCCTGTCGTGCCGGTGGCGCCATCGACGAGCCTCACGATCACGGCGCAGGGCACGGCGTGGGACAAATCGACACTCGTCGCCGTTGCCGGCGCGCCGCTGACGCTGACGCTGGACAACAAGGACGCGGGCATCGCGCACAACATCCACATTTATCAGGGCAGCGATACGTCGGGCACGGATATCGCCTCGACTGAGATCACGCCCGGGACGAGCACCCAGACGTTGAACTTCGGGCCGCTCGATGCCGGCGACTACTACTACCAGTGCGATGTCCACCCGGGCCAGATGAACGGCACGCTGACAGCGGCGGCAGCGGGCGCCGGTGGCGCTCCGGCTCCGGCAGCAGGCGCAGCCGGCGCGGCTGGAACGCCGACGGCGGGATCGCAGAACGGCGGCGATACGGGCACCGGTGGCGCGCAGACGGGCGCGAGCACGCCGCCATCGAGCGGGACGCCGGCGACCGGCGGGACCGCCACGACCGGCACGCCTTGACCTTCGGAAATCACGCTCACTAGACTCCCATTGCAGGAGCCCCTCCTGCTTGTGTCATTCTCAATTTCAAGACGGAGGCCACACATGGCGGCGCAGGTTGGCAAGCGATACATGGCGATGAGCGGCGCCGAACTGATCGTCACGAAGGGTGGCGACGGCATGCTGCAAGACGGCGAGACCGCGCTGAACATGAAGGAAGATGGGCCGCCGGCGTCCGGCAGCGATGCGGGCGCGGTCGTGCTCGGAAAGCGCTATGCATCCGCCGATGGGGCGATCGAGGCGCTCTGCATAAAGCCGGGCGCGTGCGACCTGCGCTATAACGGCGCGCCGATGGAGCTGATGCAGCCCAAGGTGCTCCCTTCGGCCGACTGAGCGCTGACTCTGAGCGCTATGGATCACGGCGGCCGCATCCCTCGCGATCCGCGGCAGGATCGGCGACTCAAACGCTCGACGCGTCGCGTTCGCCGAGAAACGCATTTGCAACGCACCCCCCGTAGTAACATCGGATAACCGTGTGACGACGGACCGCCGTGCGGCGCGCCAACAGAAAGGCTACCCAGATGCCAGCGATTACTCCGAACCTCTGGTTCGATACGGAAGCGGAGGATGCGGCGAAGTTCTACACCGCCATCTTCCCCGATTCGAAGATCCTCCAGACGGTTCTGTATCCGCAATCCGCCGAACCGGTATCCGGGAAACCCGCTGGCAGCGTCATGACCGTGGAGTTCGAGATTGACGGCCAGCGGTTTGTCGCGATCAACGGCGGACCCGACTTCAAGTTCAATGAGTCCATCTCGTTCATGATCCCTTGCGCCGACCAAAAGGAGGTCGACTTCTACTGGTCGCGGCTCACTGAGGGCGGCGAAGAGAGCATGTGCGGCTGGCTGAAGGACAAGTTCGGCCTCTCGTGGCAGGTAGTGCCGGATCGGCTGACCGAGATGCTCGAAGACGATGACCAGAGGAAGGTCGAGGCCGTCACGGCATCGTTCCTGCAGATGAAAAAGCTGGATATCGCCACGCTAGAAAAGGCATATGCCGCCGCCTGAGACGCGGATCCGCCTCCAAAACGGCCGTCATCTGGCGCGGAGCTCCGCGCGCTACATGTGCAGCGCGGTCACACGATCGCTCGCGATGCGCTCGACGGCGCGTAACTCAGCGGTGCGGATACACGCCCCGATCTCTGCGGGCGCCTAGTCCCTGGTTCGGCAGAAGGCGATCCAGCAACTCCGTCCGCCGCATTAGCGCCTCGATCTGCGCCCGATATACTGCGTTTTATCCCCGCATCCCAAGGACGGCTGATTGCTCATTGATCTGCACACGCATACCCGCCCGCTTTCGTGGGATTCGTACCTGACGCCCGACGATCTCGTCGAGCGTTCGAAGCAGGCCGGCCTCGATGGCATCTGCCTCAGCGAGCACGACTATCTCTGGGATCCGGAAGAGGTGCTCGCGCTCGGCAAGCGCCACAACTACGTCGTGCTGCCGGCCATCGAGATCAACACCGATGACGGCCATATCCTCGTCTACGGCATCGATAAGTACGTGTATGGCATGCACCGCTCGCACGAGCTGGCGCGGCACGTCCGCGAGGCGAATGGCGCGATGGTGGCGGCGCACCCCTACCGCCGCCAGATGCCGTGGTACATGGAGAACGATCGCGATTACCAGGAGGCGCTGCACCGCGCGTCGAAGAACCCGGCCTACGAGCACTGCGTCGCGCTCGAGAAGCTCAACGGCCGTGGCACGGTGAAGGAGAACGAGTTCTCGGCCGCGCTCTGCGACTTCATGAAGATGCCCGGCACGGCGGGAACCGACTCGCACTCGCGCAGCGATATCGGCCGCGTCGCGACGAACTTCGAGCGCGACATCCACAGCGTCGAAGATCTGATCGGCGAGCTCAATGCCGGCCGCTTCGACGCCGTCGACCTGACGGGCAAGCCGCACCGCCTCGACCTTACCGCCCTCTCGTCCGTTGACCCCGCGTGATTTCGCGGCTACGCTCGCCGCATGAGCGTTAATGAGATCGCCCGTGGCGTCTACGCCATCTCCGGTCTGAAAACCGGCCGCTGCTACATCGTTGAGGGCGACGACGGGCTCGCCCTTATCGACACGAGCACAGCCGACGCGACGACGCGCATCGTCGCTGCCGTCGCATCTATTGGCCGTCGGCCCGACGACATCAAGACGATCGTCGGCACGCACTACCACTTCGATCACGTCGGCAACGTCGGCAAACTCGTCGAGATGAGCGGCGCTGAGTTCTGCGTCCACGAGTCTGACGTGCCGTATGTCGAGGGCCGCACGCCGTGGCGGCCGGCGACGAGCCCGATCGGCGGGGTCGTCGATCGCTTCGCGCCGAAGCAGTTCTCGTTGAAGGTCGATCGCGTCCTGCGCGACGGCGACTCGCTGCCGTTCGGCGGCGGACTGCAGGTGATCCATGCGCCCGGCCACACGCCCGGACACATCGCGCTCTACGCGAAGGAACGGCGCGCGCTCTTCGCCGGCGATTCGCTGATGAACATCGCTGGCCTGCGTCTGCCGATCGCCATGTCGTCGCACGACATGAAACAGGCCCGCGCCAGCATCCGCAAGCTCGCCGCCCTCGACTTCGACGTAGCCCTCCCCGGCCACGGCCGCCCAATCATCGGCCACGCCAGCGAAAAGATCGCCGAATGGTCGAAGAAGTGGCTGTAGACCACGGGCAAACGTCGATCATCGGCGCGCAAGTTCTGTCAGTCCGAACGCAGTGAGGAATCTCTCCGGATCCGCCTCGATGCTGCATTACCCGCCGTCAGCGCCCCTTGTTTCATACGGCGCGCACGCCAACGAAAAAGCAGAGGTCGAACATCGACCTCTGCTTCACACCTAACCCATTGACTTAGCGCTATCGCTCCAGAATGTGGATCGCCATCGCCGCGGCTTCGCCGCGCATCATGCCGCCGCCGTTTTGCGTCATGCCGATCTTCGCCTCGCCGTTCTTCACCTGACGGTCGCCCGCCTCGCCCCGCAACTGCCAGAAGATCTCAGTGAGCTGAGCGCAGCCCGTGGCGCCGATCGGGTGACCCTTTGAGAGCAGCCCGCCGCTCGGGTTCACCGGCGTCTTACCGGTGAGCGACGTGACGCCATCTTCGATCAGCCGGCCACCCTCGCCGACTTTACACAGGCCGAGCTCCTCATACTCCATCAACTCCGCCGGCGCCGATGCGTCGTGCAGTTCGATGACGTCGATGTCTTCGGGGCCGACGCCGGCGAGCGCGTACGCCTTGTTTACCATGCGCGTCGTCACGCCGGGCTCGCCCGGCGCCCGATCCTTGCCGGATCCGAGGATCGACGCCGTCACCCATACCGGCTTCGTCGTCAGCTGCCGCGCCTTCTCCTCCGAGCACAGCACGAGCGCCGCCGCGCCGTCGCCGATCGGCGAGCACATCAGCCGCGTGAGCGGCTCCGAGACGAGCGGAGAATTGAGGATGTCCTCGACGCTGTAGACCTCGCGGTACTGGGCGTACGGGTTGAGCGACGCGTTCTGGTGGCTCTTCACCGCCACCTTCGCGAACTGCATCGCCGTCGTGCCGTAACGCTTCATGTGCTCGCGCGCGCCGGCAGCGTAGAAGTCCATGAATAGCGAGCGCTTCTCGCCCGCGCCTTCGCCGCCGTCCCCCTTTCCTTCGCCCTCGGTGCGGCCGCGCTCCGCCGTCTGCTTCTTCAGCTGCGAGAACGCCGTCATGTCGACGGCCGAGCCGATCGCTTGGAACGAGCGCCGCTTATCTTCGTGGTAGAGCTTCTCGACGCCGAGCGCGAGCACGCAGTCGTACATCCCCGAGGCGACATACATCCACGCCAGGTGAAACGCAGTCGACGAACTGGCGCAGGCGTTTTCGGTGTTGATCATCGGAATGTCGCCGAAGCCCATCTCGCGCAGGATCACCTGGGCGCGGATCATCTCCTGCCCCGTGATCAGCCCGGCCGTCGCGTTGCCGACGATGGCCGCTTCGATGGCGGGCTTGTCGACGCCGGCCTGCGTCATCGCCGCCTCGACCGCCTCGCGCCCGAGATCTTTCAGCGTCTTCTCGATGTGCTTGCCAAAGTGCGTCATGCCCGCGCCGACCACCGCTACTTTTCGCATCTAAAGCTCCATTTCGTTCGTCGGCGCTCTCCGCGCCCCGTGCCTTCATGGTACGCCGGAATGCCGCTATTGTCACCGCGCCGCAGGTGTCAGAGCCCGAGATCAGCCAGCTTGAAGCCACGAACGAACGGGTTGATGTACCGGACGCCCTCGATCGTCGGCTGAGACTGCTCGTCTTCGGTGACGATGACGCGGAGCCCACTGAGCTTTGCGAGCGCCCAGAGTTGCGCGTCGTAGATGTTCATCTGGTACGCGCGCGCTCCACGAACCGCTTCGAGGGACATGGCTGCGGTGAACGGAACGAACTCTCCGACTTGATGCCAACTCTCGATCCACTGCGTCGCCTGCGCCGCGGTACAGATCGCCGGTTGATCTATACGGGATCGCGTCGATGCGGAGTAGAATTCACTCATGGTTTGACCGCTGATCAATAACTGGCCGGAGGTTACGGCGCGGTCGAGGATCGCCCCGGCGGCAAGTGCGTACGGGCCAGCTCTAGGATCGACCGCGTAGTACAACACATTAGTGTCGACGAGGAAACTGGCGCTCAAGTCGTTCCTCGTACAGTTCTTCCCTGTTGAACGCCCACCCGGAGGGAAGCTCGTATTTCCGAGCTTCGCTTTGAACTCGCTTCAAGCGTTTGAGCAGCTGTGTGCGCGCTGCATCATTCGGGATCTTCGAGGGCGCATCGGCGACGGCCAGACGCTCGCGGATCAGAGACGCCTGTGACACGCCTCGTCGCTTCGCTTCGCGCTTGAGGCGATCATCGGTGGGCTTATCAAGATAAATCTGCTTTCGCACCATCGCCATGTCGAGTCTCCCACACATCAATATACATCACAATATACATCATCGGATGCATGCAGGATCAGACTTGGGGCCGCCACGGTGGTCGGGCCGGCGCGATCTTACGCGCTTGACGCCGCATCGACGGCGCCGTCGGCTTCGCGTTCGCGGATGCTGATGAAGGCATCGCGCGCGATGATGCCGGTGTATGTGGCGAAGATAGCGACGTTGAGGGCGGCGCCGGCGAGTGTGACCGGCGATTCGAACACAGTCTCGGTCCCGCCGCGAACTGGCGGTGCGGAGAGGATGAGGCTCACGAAGAACGTGACCGAGAGGAGGCCATACAGCCAGAACCAGCGGCGTTGAACCATCGCCACCGGCAGCAGCAGCGCGAACAACGGATACAAATAGCGATCGTGCGACGACACCGGAAGCATGTAAAACGCGAAGACGATGTATGCTGCGGCGATAAGGGCGCGTTCGAGATTCGGTTTGGTCCAGACGTACGCGAGTGCGAGTAGTCCAGCGGCGCCCGACAACAACGTGCCCGTGATCCGGTACGTGGGTTGCGAGAGTTGCGCGAACAAAGCGTCGTGGGGGCGTGGATGAGCGGCGACGTCTCGGAACCACCAGATGTTCCAGCTGTTGCCGGAAAGCCTGCCCAGATCCTCATTCGCCAGCGTCTTGTAGATGCGGCCGATGCGGAGCAGATCGCCGTGGACGATCCACGGACCCGTCACGATGAGTCCGACGGCGAGCCCCGCGGCGGTCATCTTGAGCAGTGATCGCCAATCTCCCCGCTGGAATGTGAGCACGGCGATCAGCGGCGCAATCACGATCGGTTGCGGTTTGACGATGAACCCGAGCGCCCAGCACGCGCCGGCCGCGATAGGCATGCGGCGCGTCGCGAACAAGATCGACGCCAGCATGAATACACTGATCACTGAGTCCGTCTGACCCCAGACTGCGCTGTCGTACACGACCGCTGGCTGAAACGCGATGACGGCGGCGGCGATCAGTGGCAGGCCGAGCGCGGTTGCGCGCGACGCCGGCCGCTGTGGCTGAGCATCGACGAACCGCTGTGTGATCATGTAGATGAGCGCGATCAAAACGCCGTCGAAGAGGATGCCAGGCAGTTTGATCATCACGTGGAGCGCGGGCGCCGTGTCGCCGTAAGAACTGCCGCCAAACCATCCGTACGCGAGCGTGATCAGCCACAAGATCCAGTGATACCCGACGTAATCCGTCGGGGTCGTGCGAAACACGTTGAGGATGCCGTGCTCGTGGATGCCCTGCATCCACGTCTTGTACTCGCCCTCGTCGGTGCCACCAGTGAGGCGGTACGCGTAGAGTGGGACGAGCGCCGCGCGCAGCAGCATCGCCCCGGCCAGAATGCCCGCGAGTGGGCGCCACCCTTGCGCGCGCGATGTTCTATGGGTGGCGCCCGCGGGCGGTGGTTGAGTGGGCGCGACCGTTGCGGCACCGGTTCGGTGCGGGCGCGTCTGTGTCGTGCCGCTCAAAGCTGTACCTCGTATCCGTATCTGGCCGGGCCGGTGATGGCATTCTCCGGCCCGTGCGCCACAGGTTCAAGCGAGAGCGCTTGCTTCCGTCAATTACAACGAGCGACGAGCGCCAGACGTACCGCTCGATCGACGTGTCTTTGCTTGCTCATCTGCAGTTGAAGCCGCGCCTGAGCAAGCGCCACGCGAAACGAGTTGGCGTCAGGGCAGTTCCTTGACAGCGTGATCGCCTCAGCGCGCGGTGACGGCTGGATCTTCTTCGTGGCGGCGGGTCGCGCGCACCTTCTTGATGCGCCGGCCGAGCACGCTGAGGACGCGCAGGGTCAGGCCGTCGACGCGCACCTCGTCGCCGGCGACGGGCACCTTGCCGAGATGGTGATAGACGAAGCCACCGACCGTGTCGTAGTCCTGCTCTGCCTCGTCCGCCTGGAACCCGAACAGCTCGTTCAATGCGTCGATGCTGACCCGCGCGTCAAGAATCGCCTCCGAGTCGTTGACGCGCTCGATCGGCGCTTCTTCGCGATCGTACTCGTCCTGAATCTCGCCGACGATCTCTTCAAGCAGATCTTCGATCGTGACGATTCCGGCGGTGCCGCCGTACTCGTCGATGACGACGGCGATGTGTACTTTGCTCTTCCGCAGTTCAGCCAGCAGTTCGTCGACGCGCTTCGATTCCGGGATGAAGTACGGCGGCCGGGCGATCTCTTTGAGCGCCGGCGTCCGGCGCTCGGCGACGCAGCGCAGCAGATCCTTCGCGTAAATGATGCCGAGGATGTTGTCGATCGTGTCGTCGTAGAGGGGGATGCGGCTGAAGCCCTTTTCGACGATCAGGTGCAGCGCGTCGTCGAGGGTCGCGTCTTGATCGAGCGCGACGATGTCGATGCGCGGCGCCATGATCTCGCGCGCCGTCGTGTCCTCCATCTCGATGATGCCGCGGATCATCTGCCGTTCCTCTTCCTCGATCGGCTCGCCGTCGGTGTCGATCTGGGCGAGGCGCAGGATCTCGTCGGTTTCGTCGATCTCCTGATGTTCGGCGCTCGTCCCGTGCACGACGGTCTCGATGCTGCGGTTGATCGCCGATGCGATGGGGCCGAAGATCACTCGCGCGATCGCGACGATGGGCACGAGGCGCAAGCCCCAGCGCTCGGGATCGCGCGCGACGATGAGGCGCGGCAACGCATCGAGCAGCGCGACGACGAAGATCGCGCCCAGGGCGACGACGAGCAGCATCGTCCACGTGCTGCCGGTCTCGCGCGACGTGACGAAGATGCCGAGCGAGGTCGCCAGGATGACGGCGAGATTCCGCCCGACGGCGAGCGCGCCGAGGATCGACGCGCGTTCCTCGGCGTAGCCGGAGAGCCGCTCGGCGCGCCGGTTGCCCTTGTTGGCGAGCGCATGGAGACGCACGCGGCTCGACGCCGCCACGCTCGCCTCGGCCGCGGCGACGATCACGAGCAGAATCAGCGCCAAGACGAGAAAGATCAGCCCCAGCGTACGGTCACTGTCCAGTGTCGGACGCCTCCTTGTCCGTCTCGGCGTCGGCCTGCTGGGCGCGGATGCGCGCCGGCGCTCCGATCGCGATCATGCCGTCGGGGACGTCCCGCGTGACGACGGACCCGGCGCTGGTGCGCGCGCCGCAGCCGATATTCACCGGCGCGATAAGCATCGTGTCGCTGCCGATGAAGGCGCCGTCGCCGATCGTCGTGCGATGCTTCGCTGCGCCGTCGTAGTTGGCCGTGATCGTGCCGGCGCCGATATTGACGTCGTCGCCGACGACCGCGTCGCCGATGTAGCTGAAGTGGCCCATGCGCGTGCGACGTCCGAGCCGCGACGCCTTCACCTCCGCATAGTTGCCAATGTGCGTGCCCTCGCAGATGTGCGAGCCGGGTCGCATGTGGCTGTACGGGCCGATGTCTACGTCCGCCTCGATCGTTGATTCCTCGATCATCGAGAATCGCACGACGCAGCGATCGCCGATCGTCGAGTCGCGGATGAGCGTGCCGGGGCCGATCGTACATCCGGCACCGATCGCCGTCGCGCCTTCGATATGTGTGTTCGGCGCGATCGTCGTATCGGCCGCGATCGTCACGTCTTCGTCGATGAACGTCGACGGCGGATCGACGATCGTGACGCCAGCGTGCATGTGGGCGCGGCGGATCCGATCGCGCATCGACGCCTCCGCTTCGGCCAGCTGGACGCGATCGTTGATGCCGCGCACTTCCGCCGGATCGCTCGCCTCAACGGCGATCGCGGCGTTGCCCTCGGCGTGCGCGATCGACGCCAGCGCCGTCAGATAACGCTCGCCGTTCGGCGCCGGTTCGATCTGCGGCAGGCGCCGCCAGAGCCAGTCGGCGCGCGCCGCGTACTGGCCCGCGTTGATCGGCCGCACTTCCGCGGGATCAATCCCGGCGTCCTTCGTCTCGGCGATGCGCGCGACTCGATGATCGTCACTGAATTCGACGACGCCGTACGCCTCGACCGGCACGGTCGCGGTCAGCAGAGCGAGATTCGGCGCATCGGCATCCGATGCTCCGCGCTCGACGGCCGACATCAAACAGTGCAGCGTCGTCGCCGTCACGAGTGGCACATCGCCGTTGAGGATCAGCACGTACTCGGCGTCGGACGCCTCGTCGCGAGCACACTCGACTGCGTGGCCCGTGCCCAGCTGCTGCTCCTGGATGGCGAATCGCACACCGGCTCCCGCTGCGTTGCGGACAGCCTCGCCGGGAGCGTCGGGCGCTACGACGACGACGATGATGTCCACGCCGGCGCCGCGTGCGGCCTCGATCACGTGGCGGACGATCGGGCGGCCGGCGATTGCGTGGGCGACCTTCGGGAGCGCCGACTTCATGCGCGTGCCCTGGCCGGCGGCCATCACGATCGCGATCCAGCGTGGGCGCGGCGCGACGGCCGTGCGCGCTTGTTCGCGCGTCTCATCCGGGAGCGTTTGTGTGTGGGGAGGTTTGTCGTCGTTTGTATTCAAATCGGAGGCGTTCGCCGCCTGTCAGCGGTGGGTGGCCGTGTCGGATCGTATCGGCCTGTGTTCGAGGCTGTCAAGTTCGTGGCACGGCCTGCGGAGGCTGCCGGAGCGATGTTGGATGTTAGACGTTGGATGTTGGAGGTGGCCGACGATGAACCGACGACGCCGCCCGTGACGGGGTCGCCCTGCGTCCAGCGGAACGCCATCTGGTAGAACAGCGCGATGATCACGAACACCGTCACTTCCAAACCGATCGCGCCCGCGAACCAGCAGGCGAACAGTGTCGCGAACACATACAGCAATTGGACGATGAGATCGTCCGCGATCGCGGCGCGTCGATCGGGCGGCAGGATCGTCGCCAGCGACGCGCGGACGTAGAGCGCGAGCGGGATGAACAGCAGCACGAGGCTTTGCGTATGTAGATGCGGCGACGCCAGCAGCGGCAGCATCACCGCCAGCGCGTACGCCTGATCGAGCGACGCACTACCTACTGCCGCGCGTCGCCAGCATCGCACGGAGATCGCGAGCGCGGCCGCGGCGATGATCGCCAGCCCGGGCAGCCAGAGCCAGATGTTGTTGTGGCGCGTCGCGCTCGTCACGAAGCCGCGCCAGTTCGACATCATCGCGGCGTTGACGGCGAGGTGCTTGTCGGCGGTCGGGTAGTTCGCGATGAACGCCACGTTCTCGACGAGCAGATGCGGACTCGTGAGCAGCGCAGGCAGCACGATCAGCGGCACGCCGACGGCCGCCAGTGCCCCCAGCGCACGCCAACGACGCGTGATCACCAACAGCAGCACGAAGCCGACGAGAAAGTGCGGTTTGAAGAGCGCCAGCGACAGCGCGACACCGGCAAGCGCATCGCGTCGATCGCGAAGCAGCAGATACGCGCCGAACATGCCCGCGAAGACGATGAGGTCGACCTGGCCGAAGGTGATCGCCGTCATCGCCGGCATCGAGAGCGCGAAGACGGCGACGAACGTCCGCCGCAGGCTCGTCGGCACATCGGTGAGCAGCCGGGCTACCGCTCGCGCGAGGACGGCGAGCAGCAGCGTATTGAGCGCGATCCAGATGAAGAAGGCGACGCGGAACGGGAGGGCCGAGAACGGCGCGAAGATCCACGCCGCGAAGACCGGCAGCGGATAGCCGATCGCATTGTCGAACCCCGACGGGTAGAGCGCGCGCTGGATCGTCTCCTGCGTCGCGGCGTCGTACAGATGCGCGCCTTCGCCCGTGCGGATCAGGTGGCCGGCGCCGTAGAAGCTGAGGAAGTCGCCGGTCGCGCCGTATGCGCCGACGCCGATGCGGCCAAGCGCCGTCGCCGTCAGGATCAGCGTCGCGACGAGCGCCAGGGCGGCGAACGCGGCCGCGCCGACGAGTCGCGGCCGAGGCCGTAGCGCCAGGCGCGATGATCCGAGGGCGAGCGAATGCGCCATACGAAAGTATCGGCGCGCGACGGAGGAATCCCGATCGGCACGAGGTCAGCACACTCACGATCCTTAAGGGATCGCCCGGATCCGCTAGTCGCCGCGCCGCGCGCTCCATACAATGTCCGCATGAACGTCGACCAGATACGCGAGACCTTCACGCGCTTTTACGCCGAACGCGGCCACACGCGCATCCCGAGCGCATCGCTTGTGCCGCACGGCGACCCGACGTTGCTCTTCACCAGCGCTGGCATGGTGCCGTTCAAGCCGTACTTTACGGGGCTGGCCGAGCCGCCGGCGCTGCGCATGGTGACGGTGCAGAAGTGCTTCCGCACAACGGACATCGACGAGGTCGGTGACTACAGCCACCTGACGATGTTCGAGATGCTCGGCAACTTCAGCATCGGCGACTACTTCAAAGAAGACGCGATCAAGTGGGCATGGGAGCTGCTGACCGGCGACCCACCGAACGGGTTCGGCCTGCCGAAAGAGAAGCTCTGGGTGTCGATCTTCGAGACAGACGATGAGGCGCACGATATGTGGCGCGGCGTCGGCCTGCCCGAGGATCGCATTCACCGCTACCCGGAGGAGAACAACTACTGGTTCAGCGGCGATGTCGGGCCTTGCGGGCCGAACAGCGAGATTTTCGTCAACCGCGGATCGCGCGACACGTGCGAATACTGCCGTGCCGGCACATGCAAGCCGAACCTCGAGCCCGACTGCGGCCGCTTCCTCGAGGTGTGGAACCTCGTCTTCATGACGCTCTTCCAGGCCGAAGACGGCACGCGCACGCCGCTACCTCACAACAACATCGACACCGGTTCGGGCCTCGAGCGCGTCGCCGTCGCCCTGCAGGGCAAAGACACCGTCTACGACACCGACGTCCTCCGCCCGATCATCGCCCGCATCGAGGAGATGTCGGACAAGACGTACGGGCAGGATAAGGCAACCGACATGGCGATGCGGATCATCGCCGAGCACTCGCGCGCGGCGACGTTCCTGATCACCGATGGTGTGCTGCCGTCGAACGAGGGCCGCGGCTACGTGCTGCGCCGCATCCTTCGCCGCGCCGTCTACTTTCTCACGCAGCTCCGCGGCCCGAGCGATGAGACGCTGCTCGATCAGGTCGCCGAAGCCGTGATCGAAAAGATGCAGCACGCCTACCCCGATCTCGAAGATCGCGGCGACTTCGTCAAGCGCCTGCTTTCCGCGGAAGAGTCGAAGTTCCGTGAGACATTGGAGCGCGGCCGCGCGCATCTCGACAGCATTCTCGCGACGGCAACCGAGTCGAAGAAGATCGATGGACATCAGGCGTTCACCCTGTACGACACCTTCGGGTACCCGGTCGAACTGACGATCGAGATCGCCGGTCGCTCGGGCTTTGAGGTCGATCTCGAAGGCTTTGAGCGCGAGATGTCAGCGCAGCGAGAGCGCGGGCGCGCCGCGGCGAAGTTCGAGATCGACGCCGATCGGACGGCGGCGTACGGGCAGCTCGCGCACATCAAGACGCGCTTCGTCGGCTACGACGCGACGGAGCACCGGACGACGATCGCCGGCATCATCGGCGCGTCGGGCGTCGCCGACAGCGCGGCCGACGGCGATGAGGTTGAAGTCGTGCTGCTCGAAACGCCGTTTTACCCCGAAGGCGGCGGCCAGGTCGGTGATACCGGCGTCATCGTCGGTCCGAACGGACGCGTGATCGTTGGCGATACGCAGTCGGCGAGCGAGGGCCTGATCGTGCATCGCGGCCGCGTCGGAGGCCGCATCGCCGTCAACGACGACATGACGGCGCATGTCGATATCGACCGCCGGCGCGCCAGCCAGCGCAATCACACCGCCACACACCTGCTGCATGCGGCGCTGCGGCAGGTGCTCGGCGATCACGTCCGGCAGGCGGGCTCGCTCGTCGGCCCCGATCGTCTGCGCTTCGACTTCACGCACATCGAGTCGACGAAGCCGGAGGAGCTGGCCGCCGTGCAGCGCCTTGTCAACGAGAAGATCCGCGCTGACATTGATGTGCACTGGGAGCAGCAGTCGTACGACGACGCGCTCGCCGGCGGCGCGATGGCGCTCTTCGGGGAGAAGTACACGCGTGAAGTCCGCGTCGTCGGCATCTGCGAGCCAGCGCCGGCTGCCATGACGGACGACCAGCACGCCGAAGCGCACGCCACATGCTTCTCGAAGGAGCTGTGCGGTGGCACGCACTGCGGGCGCACAGGCGAGATCGGAACGTTCGTGATCGCCAGCGAGAGCAGTGTCGGCTCTGGGCTCCGTCGCATTGAGGCGATGACCGGCGCGCTCGCCGACGCCTACGTGCTGGAACAGCAGTCGACGGTCGCCCGCATCGCAAAGAAACTCACGGCGACGCCGGCCGAGATCGAAGCGCGCATCGACACGCTGCAGTCTGAGTTGGATATCGAGCGCAAGCGCGTGCAGCAGCTCGAGCGAGCGGCCGGACGATCCGAAGTCGACACCCTGATGTCGAATGCCGAGCGCGTCGACGGCACATCGCTCGTCGTCGCCCGCGTGCCGGCGGCGAACGTCGATGCTATGCGCGAGATGTCCGATCTGCTGCGCGACAAGCTCGGCAGCGCCGTCATCGTGCTCGGCGCCGTCGTCGGCGACCGGCCGAACTTCCTCGCCGTCGTCACGCCCGATCTCGCCGGCCGCGTGCACGCCGGCAACCTGATCAAGCAGGTCGCGGCGATCGCCGGCGGCGGCGGCGGCGGCCGCCCCGAGATGGCGCAAGCCGGTGGCAAAGACGCCTCAAAGCTCGACGAAGCGCTCGCGACCGCGAAACGGATCGCGACGGAAGCGCTAGGCGGGTGATTTCCCCATTGTGCGGTACGGACGATCCGCGACAACGATGCGTCGATTGCAACGGACACCGCGGTCGACCGACGCGGGCCCCTCCTGTGGCGGGTCTGCGACGGCCACATCGGGCCGCCCCTACGCTCAGACTCCGCTATTCGCTATCGGCCATCCGTTATCCTCACGGGTGATGCAGCGCGAGGTGATGTTGGGCATTGATTTCGGAGAGCGACGGATCGGCGTCGCCGTCAGCGACGGCGCGATCGCTGTGCCGCTGCGGATCGTCGAGCATCAGAATCGCGCGAAGGATCTCGATCGCATCGCCGGCATCGCCGCAGAGCGGCGCGCGCAGACGATCGTCGTCGGGCTGCCGCTGCTGATGTCTGGCGACGAGGGCGAGCAGGCGCGCCGCACTCGACGTTTTGGCGACGCGCTCGCCCGCCGTGTCGCCGTCCCGGTCGTGTATCACGATGAGTCGCTGTCGTCGTTCGCGGCGAGCGATGCCTCGCCTGAGACCGTGCGCGCGCATGCGCCGCGTACGGCGATCGACGATCGCGCCGCCGCGATCATCTTACAGTCGTACATCGATGCGCACGCCGAATCGCGCGTGACATCGCGCGAGGCATCGGCTTGAACGCGTATCGCTTCGTCGCCGCCATCGTCGCGATCTTTGCGCTGGCGCTCACGGCTGGCCTCGGCTGGTTCGTCTACAAAACGCCCGCCAACATCTTCAGCGAAGAGTCGGAACGAACGGTCGCGCCGCTGCAGACCGGTGGCGCGCCCGTGACGATCACCGTCAAGCAGGGCGAGAGCGCGAAGACGATCGGCGCCAACCTGCAGGCGCAGGGCGTGATCCGCAGCAAGCGGTTGTTCGAGGTGCTCGTCGGCGTGACCGGCGTCTCGAACTCGCTCGAAGCCGGCGAGTATGAGTTCGACCCTGGATTGCCGGCGATCGAAGTCGTGCAGCGCATCGCCGCCGGCAAGACGGCGTCGCGCACGGTCGTCATTCCGGAAGGCCGCCGCGTCGAAGAGATCGGCGACATCCTCGAGGGCGCGGGCCTCGTCAGCAAGTCGCAGTTTCTTGCTGCGTTGACGAGCACCGGCCACACCCAGCCGTTTCTGGCGCAGGTCGATGCGACAAACCTCGAAGGCTTCCTGTTTCCCGCCCGCTACGAGTTCTCGCGCACGACGAGCGCCGCGGCGATTGTGGACGCGATGCTTAGCACGTTTCAGACGAACGTCGCCGACAAGGTGCAGGTCGAGGGGCAGAATCTGTCGCTCGATGAGGTGGTGACGCTGGCGTCGATCGTCGAACGCGAAGCGGCGACGCCGTCGGAGCGCCCGATCATCGCCAGCGTCTTCCTCAACCGGATCCGCCTCGGACTGCCGCTACAGGCCGATCCGACAGTGCAATTCGCCGTCGCCGAGGACGCCGCGCGCGTCCAGCAGTACGGCTACTGGAAGAAGGAGCTGACGCTCGACGATCTCAAGATCGAATCTCCGTACAATACGTACGTCGTGTCCGGCCTCCCGCCGGGGCCGATCGCCAATCCGGGGCTCGACTCGATCGAGGCCGTCGTGCGTCCGGCGACGACGAATTATCTGTTCTTCGTCGCGAAGAACGACGGCACGCACGTCTTCGCCGAAACGCTCGACGAGCACCTGCGAAACGTGGCGCTGTATCAACAGTAAACGCGGCGCGATCGTCGCCTAGCACCAGAGGTTTACATGACGAAGCGCGCCGGCGTCATCGGCCACCCGCTCGGGCACTCGATCAGTCCGGCGATCTTCGCGGCGGCGTTCGGGGCTGCGGGCATCGACGCCACCTACGAGGCGTGGGACACGCCGGAGGACACGCTCGAAGGCCGCCTCGACGCGCTGCATGGCGGCGACTATCTCGGCGCGAACGTCACGATCCCGCACAAGCTCGCCGTCATGCCGATGCTCGATGACATAAGCGACGTCGCGCGCAAGGCGGGCGCCGTGAACACGATCGTCCACAGCGACGGCAAGCTGATGGGCCACAACACCGACGTTGCCGGCTTTGCGCGATCGCTCCGGGAAGATGCGCGATTCGATGCGAAGGGCAAGCGGACGATGATCCTCGGCGCCGGCGGAGCGGCCCGCGCCGTGGCGCTCGCGCTGGTCGAGGGCCAGGCGTCGACGATCTTCGTCGTGGGCCGCCAACCACGCAAGACGGAGCAGGTGGTGCTGGCGCTCAAGCCGATCACGCCGTCGGGCACGACGATCTCGTGGGCGTACTGGGGCGACGGCTCGTACTTGCGCGCCGTGAAGGAAGCCGACCTGATCGTGAACTGCACGCCGATTGGCGTCCTCGGCTCGGAAAGCGCCGGCACGTCGCCGGTCGAAGAGTCGCTCCTGCAGTCTCACACCGTCGTGTTCGATCTCGTCTACAACCCGGCCGAGACCGCGTTTCTCTCGGCCGCCAAAGCGCGCGGCGCGACGCCCGTCTCCGGCATCGGCATGCTCGTCAACCAGGCCGCGGAGTCGTTCAAGCTCTGGACCGGCCGCGACGCCGACGTCAGCGCGATGCGCGAGGCGGCGACGCTCACCCTCGGCCAGAAGGGCTGAGCCGTTTAAGCTGCGTAGATCGCCTTCAGATCGCGCTCGATCGTCGCGCGCCGGAAGGGGTTACGAATAGTGCCGTGCTCGACGATGTCGACTGGCCGCCGGAAGAGCTGCCCCAACTCCGCCTGCATGTCAACGAGATCAAACAGATCCCACGAGGCACCGGGCGCGAACGTCGCCATCGCTCTCAGGTCGGAGTTCGTTTCGCGCCGCGGAGCCGAACAGTTCCAGTTTTAGGATCTGGCGCCGTCTACAGAAATCGGCGATGGCCTCCCGTGAGACGCCGAGAAGCTCGTATTCGTTCACGCAGGCAGTATACGTCGGAGACGCATCTGCCATACTTGAAGCGTGATGCTTCCGCTGCTGGCCGCCGCTGATTACGGGATCGCCGTCGCGATCGGCGTCATCTTCCTGATGTTCATCGTCGTCGGCTGGGTGATCGTCCAGGGGACGCGCGCGCAGCTGCAGTGGCGGCGCGCCGTCGATGCCGGGGATGTCAACGCGATCACGATGCTCGTCGGCGACGAGATCGCCCGCTGGAAGACGATGCGGATGCCAAAGACGATGCCGCCGGCCACCTGGCACGGCGTCCAGAGCGCGGAGCTCGCCGCGGCGACTCCGGATGGCGTGCGGATCAGCGCCTCCGCCGAAAGTCAGTACGCGCTGGTCGACGGCCAGCGCCGCGAGACGAGTTCGCCCTTCAAGGAGGCGATGCGCGTGACGGCGAAGATCGCCGACATGGTGCTCTACGACATCCCCAACGTGCGGTTGCCATATGTGCAGGTCGATATGTACAGCACGTACCGCGACGACGCCGGGTCGTCGCAGCGCTGCGTGCTTTCGACGATCGCCCGCCGCGACGTCGCCGACGTGCTCGATTGGGACGAGATGGAAGCGGAGCAGATCATCGCGACGTTCGGCGGCCGCTTCTTGCTCGACGATCGCGGCAACCCGCTGCCAATCGATCCCGAGCAAACGACGCCGAGCGGCGTGCCGGCCGTGTTCTACGAGGACAACTGAGTGCTGCGCTTCCTGACGGCCGGAGAGTCGCATGGCAAAGGCCTGATCATGGTGATCGAGGGCATGCCCGCCGGTGTGCCGCTGTCCGAGGACTACATCGCCGTCGATCTGCGCCGCCGCCAGGGCGGCTACGGCCGCGGCCGGCGCCAGAAGATCGAGCAAGATCGCGCCGAGATCATCAGCGGCGTCCGCCACGGCAAAACACTCGGCAGCCCGATCGCGCTTTCGGTCGAGAACAAGGACTGGGTGAACTGGACCGAGATGATGTCCGTCGACCCGGTCGAGGCGAATCTCGAGAAAGTGACGCGCCTCCGTCCCGGCCACGCCGACCTCGCGGGCACGATCAAGTACGACTTCGACGAAGTGCGCCCGATCCTTGAACGCGCCAGCGCGCGCGAGACCGCCGCCCGCGTCGCCGTGGGCGCCGTCTGCAAAGCGCTGCTTGATGAGATGAACATGACCTTTCACAGCCATACGGTGCAGATCGGCAAGATCGATGCCGCGACGCCGGAGGAGATCGACTGGGCGGCGCTCGAGGAGTCGCCGGTGCGCTGCGCGGATACGAAGGCGGCCGACACGATGGTCGCCGCCATCGACGACGCCCGCAACGCCGGCGACACGCTCGGCGGCGTCGTCGAGGGCGTTGTCGGCGGCGTGCCGATGGGCCTCGGCAGTCACGTGCACTGGGATCGTAAAATCGACGGACTGCTTGCTCAGGCGCTGATGAGCATCCATAGCGTGAAGGGCGTCGAGATCGGCGCCGGATTCGGCTCGACGCGCTCGACCGGATCGCAGGTGCACGACGTCATTCTGCCGCTGAGCCAGTGGCACGGTCGTGTTTGGGAGCGCGCGACGAATCATGCCGGCGGCACCGAAGGCGGCATCACGAACGGTCAGGACATTGTCGTGCGCATCGCCCTGAAGCCGATCGCGACGCTGCCGCGATCGCTGCCGTCGGCCGATCTGCGCACCGGCGACGAGATCCCGGCGCACTACGAGCGCAGCGATGTCTGCGTCGTGCCCGCGGCCGGTATCATCGTAGAAGCGATGTGCGCGATCGTGCTTGCAACGGCGGCGCTCGAAAAATTCGGCGGGGACTCGCTCGGCGAGACAATGCGCAACTGGCGTTCGTTCGAGGCGACGATGGCGCCGCGTGATCTGCGGGAGTGACTGACCCCATCTAACATCGATGAACTTCGCCGAGGGTTAAGAACGTGCAGAGATCAGCGGTCAGACCCGCTGTTGGTGGACACGATGGAATACGAACAAATCTGGCTGACAGGCTTCATGGCCACGGGCAAGTCGCGCACGGCGCGGCCGCTCGCCGCCGCGCTCGATTGGGAAGTCGCCGATCTCGACGCACTGGTCGAAGAAGAGGCGCACGACACGATCCCGGCCATCTTCGGAAAAGGCGGCGAGGGCGCGTTTCGCGCGCTTGAAACGCAGATCGTCGAGCGCGTCGCCGCCATGCACAACGTCGTCGTCGCCACAGGCGGCGGCACGATCCTCAGCGAAAATAATCGCGAGGCGATGCGTCGCCGCGGCTTCATCGTCTGCCTCGATGCACGGCCGGAGACGATCGCGTCGCGGATCGCCGATTCGGGCGCGCAAGAGTTGGAGCGCCCGCTGCTCGCCGGCGAAGATCGGCTCTCGCGCATCATCGAGACCAAGAGCGCGCGGCAGCCGTTGTACGCCCAGGCCGACTTCATAGTCCAAACCGACGATCTGACGCCGGATCAGGTGACGCACCAGGTGCTGCTCGCCTACCGCGAGCGGACGGCCGTCGCCGGCGGCACGGCGTGATTCGCGTCGAGTCGTCGCGCGGTTCGTACGACGTCCATTGCCGCGGGGGCGCGCTCGATGACCTCGGCGCGATCATGCGCGATGCCGGTCTCTTAGGCCGCGCCTTCGTGATCTCTGACACGACGGTTGGGCCGATGTTCGGCGATCGCGCGCTCGAATCGCTCCGCGCGGCCGGCTTCTCGCCGGAGCTCTTCGCGTTTGACGCCGGGGAGGCCAGCAAGCATCTCGAGACCGTGCGCGCCGTGTACGACTGGATGCTCGATTGCGGCGCCGAGCGTGGCTCGGCGATCGTCGGACTCGGTGGCGGCGTCGTCGGTGATGTCGCCGGTTTTGTCGCGGCGACGTACCTGCGGGGCGTGCCGTTCGTGCAGGCGCCGACCTCACTGCTGGCGATGGTCGACGCGTCCATCGGCGGCAAGGTCGGTGTCGATCATCCGCGCGGCAAGAATCTGATCGGCGCCTTCTACGCGCCGCGCGCCGTCGTCCAAGACACGAGCCTGCTGGCATCGCTACCGCCGCGCACGCTGCGCGAAGGCTACGCGGAGGTGATCAAACACGGCTTCATCATGGATGCACCGATGCTCGACGAACTTGAACGCGACGCAGACCGCCTGCTCGCGGTCGAGCCGGAGCTGACGACGGCGATGGTCGCGCGCAACGCCGCTCTGAAGGCGAAGGTCGTCTCCGAGGACGAGCGCGAGGGCGGCTTGCGGATGATCCTGAACTATGGCCACACCATCGGTCACGCCATCGAGGCCGTGACCGGCTACACCCGCGTCCTGCACGGAGAAGCGATCAGCGTCGGCATGATGGCGGCCGCCGAGATCGGCCGCCGCGTTGGCGTTACGCCGGCCGCGATCGGCGAGCGCCAATCGCGGCTGTTCGCTCAGTACGGGCTGCCGCTGCGGCATCCCGGACTGGACGTGGACGCCGTGATCGAGGCGACATCCCGCGACAAGAAGGTCTCCGGCGGCCGGATGCGCTGGGTGCTGCTCGAAGCCGAAGGCAGCACCGTCATTCGCGACGACGTACCGGATGCAGTCGTCCGCGATGTGCTGCACGAGGTGTTCGCGGCGTAGTGTCGAGGCGACGCTTGGGCCCGAAGCGGCGATCCTAAGATGAGGGCATTCAAGACATCGCCGCCGCCGGGCGGTGAACGGGGAGTACGACGCGGGCTTGACCCATCTGCTACGCTCGAATGAGGGGACGTGGCCAGGTACCAGCGCGACCGCCCCGGCAAGCTGGAAACGCATGATCTCTGATTCTCGAATCTGAGCCGCACCCACTTCAGGCGTGATGGGCGGTGACCGAGAACGCTGTTGTGCCGCCGCAGCCGTCGTGTATAACAACCGAGGCTCCCGTTATGGGAGCAGATGGAGCCTATGACAGAGGAAACGGGCATCGAGGCCCAGGTCGCCGCCCCCTTAACCGAACAGCCAGCAGCCGCCCCGCGCCGCGCCGTCGCCAAAAAGACGAGCGCGAAGAAGAAGACGGCCGCGAAGAAGAAGAGCGCCAAGAAGACCGCCGCCCCGCGTGCGATCGGGAAGGGCCGGAGGCTGGTGATCGTCGAGTCGCCCGCCAAGGCGCGCACGCTCTCGGGCATCCTCGGCCGCGAGTACGACGTGCAGGCGTCCGTCGGCCACGTCCGCGATCTGCCGAAGTCGCAGCTTGGCGTCAACGTCGATGCCGACTTCGCGCCGAAGTACATCGTCCCGAAGGACAAGAAAGAGATCGTCAAGAAGCTGAAGGAAGCGGCGAAAAACGCCCCGTTCGTGTATTTAGCGACTGACCCCGACCGCGAGGGCGAAGCGATCTCCTGGCATTTGCTTGAGGCGATGGAGCTGGATCCGAAGGGCTACCAGCGCGTCGAGTTTCACGAGATTACCGCCGACGCCGTCAAGGATGCCTTCAACCACCCGCGCGAGATCGACATGCGGCTCGTCGACGCGCAGCAGGGCCGTCGCGTCCTCGACCGCCTCGTTGGCTACAAGATCAGCCCGATCTTGTGGACGAAGATCCG
>JBBQVO010000021.1:0-28259 GCA_038211505.1 Dehalococcoidia bacterium
GCGGCACGCGGATGGAGATTATCGTCTCCTTCATGGCCGTGCTCGAGCTGATCAAGTCGCGCGTCCTCGATGCCCATCAAGACACTGCCTTCGCCGACATCGTCCTCGTCCCCTCCGAAGAGCCGGCCCTCGAAGTCGCCGTCACGGAGCTCGAGGGCGAGTAGCTGCCAGCTGATCCTTCATCGCCTTGAACATCGCGCCGCCCTGGCTTCGAATCGTCGAACGATCCCCTCGCCCTCCAGCGGAGAGGCGGTGGCCGTCGAAGATTCGCCGCAGGGAAAAGGCCGTGGGTGAGGGCTCCTCGCACGCCATGTGGCATATGGCGTGATATGATCGCCGCCTACCCAACACTCGTCGCGACGCAGCACCCGCACAAACTAGCCGGAGGTCACCATGAAGAATCTGCGCGGCAAGAACGCTATTGTCACCGGGGCATCGCGCGGCATCGGCCCATACATCGCCCGCACGCTGGCGGCGCAGGGCGTGAATGTTGCCTTGGCTGCGCGCGACGCCGCGAAGCTCGAGCAGACGCGCTCGGCGTGTGAGCAGATGGGCGTGCGCGCGATCGTCATCGCCACCGACGTGACATCTATGAGCGATCTCGAGCGGCTCGTGCATACGACATCGGCGGAGCTCGGCGCGATTCACATTCTCGTCAACAACGCCGGCATCGAAGTGACGGACAGCGTCGATGGCACGACGTTCGCGCAGGTCGACGACATCATCCGCACCAATCTCAACGCGCCGATCTGGCTGACGAAGCTCGTGCTGCCGGGGATGCTGGAGCGCCGGCTCGGCGCGATCGTCAACGTCTCGTCGATGGCGGGGAAGTCGACCACGCCGTACAACGCGATCTACTCGGCGACGAAGCACGGGCTGAACGGATTCACGTCGTCGCTGGCCATCGAGCTCGAAGATACGGGCGTGAACGCCGGCGTCGTCTGTCCCGGCTTCGTCGGCGACGCGGGCATGTGGGCCGACACGGGCCAGAAAGCGCCGTCGATGATGCGCGAGGTCTCGCCGCAGAAGGTCGCGGACGCCGTGATGAAAGTCATCGACGGCGCCACCGAGGCGCTGGTAACGCCCGGGCCGATTCGTCCGTTGCTCGCTCTCTCCGCGCTCTTTCCGCGCGTCGAAGCATTCGCGATCAAGCGCATGGGCATCGTTGAGGTGTTCCGTTCGCGGATCCCGGCCGCAAGCGAACGGCGTCCCGACCCGCAGGAGGTCGCGCATCGAGACTGATCGCGGATCGATCGACGCGATGCCGCAACGCCGTCGCGTCCGCTGATGCTCCGCTACCATGAGCCGGATCGCGCGGGCCGCCATCGGAGGCGGAGGCGCCTGCGGCGGGCATGGTGCGCACCCGATGGCTGACGCCTTTCGCCAGATATCGCAGCGATTGCGCGATGATCGGCGCGCGCGGATCGCCGTCGCCATCGCGATCGCCGTCAACCTCCTCTTGCTCTCGGCGTATGTCTGGAGCCGCGGCGGCCAGACGACGCACGTGCGCGTCGAAGCGCGCGGCGACCAGTTCACGATCTTCGTCGATGGACGCCAGCAGGCGCAGGCGCAACTCGTGGCCGCGCCGCAAAGCGGCGGCTTCGCCCTTACGCTCGACGATACGCACGATGTGCCGAGCCTGCCGTCGCCGCGCGGCATCGACTCCGTAACGGTCCGCGCTCTCGACACCGGCGAGCTCCTGTTCCACGACGGCTTCTTCTCGTCGCCCGACGATGCGACATGGACGAAGCGCGACGGCGCGTTTACCGATGATGGCGGCGTGCTTGGCGTGCGCGGCGCCGGTCAGCTGACGCTCTCCGGCCGCGACTGGCGCGACTTCAGCGTCGATGTCGTCTACCGCAACGTCAGCTCCGGATCGGTGATCATGCGCGCGCAACCGGATGGCACGGGCGCGGTGGCGACGGTGCGGCCCTTCCGCTGGAACCGCGATACGAGCGAGACGATCTCGCTCGCCACGAACAGTCGGGCCGTCACGACGAGCGGCGCCGTCGTCGAGGCCAAGCGCGCCGAGACGATGCGCGCGCTCGTCGCGATGACGTTGCGGCCGTATCCCTGGCTGTTGCTGGCGCTAGCGCTCGCCGCGCTCGCCGTCTGGCTGTTGCAGTTGGCGCCGCTGCCGCGCTTCGATTCGCTCGTCGAGTCGGCGCGCACGATCCCGCTCTGGATGTCTGCCGGCATCGTCATCGAATTCGCGTTCGCGATCGCCGTCTACATCAGCTACTCGCTCCTGTCGCATCAACCGCACGTGCCCGACGGCATCGCCTACGTCTTCCAGGCGAAGGTGCTCGCGTCGGGGCATCTCTCGGCGTCACCACCGCCAGTGCCAGCGGCGTTCGAGTTCATCTCGCCGCCGTTCGTGCAGATCTTCGGGTCGCACTGGGCCGCCGTGTACCCGTTTGGGCATCCATTGCTGCTGGCGATCGGCGCGCGCGCAGGCGTCGTCTGGCTGATCCCGCCGCTCGTCGGCGCCGCCTGCGTGGCGATGATCCTGCTGCTTGGCCGCAAGCTCTTCGATGCGCGCACGGGTGCCGTGGCGATGATCCTGCTCGCAACATCGCCGTTCTTCCTGATGCAGGCGGGCAGCTTCATGTCGCACAACACCGCGGCGTTCTACCTGCTCGCGTCTATGCTGGCGCTCGCATACATCGATCGGCGGCCGGCGCTCTACGGCGTAATCGCCGGCGTCGCGTTCGGGTTGCTGTTGAACACGCGGCCGCTGACGGCGCTGGCGCTCGTCGTGCCGTTCGGGGCGTGGCTGCTCAGCATGCTGATCGCCCGCACGCATCGTCGCACCGGCGCGATCGAGATCGCGGCATTTGTCGCCGTTGGCCTGCTGATGATCGGCGCGTACCTGCTGTACAACTACGGCACCACCGGCCACGTCTTCAGCAGCGGCTATCAGTCGAGCGGCGATCCGACGCAGCAGGTCGGCTTTTCCGGCGCGCATAGCGTCGCCGCGGGCATGCAGAACGAGCAGATCCAGATGGCGTTCTTGCTGCTCGTGCTGAACGGCTGGCCAACGTACGTCGGACTGGCGCTCGTGCTGCTGCCGTTCCTGCTCGGCACGCGTGATCCGCGCGACTGGTTCTTGCTTGCGAGCGCGATCTTCGTCGTCGGCGCCTGGACGTTGTTCGAGGGCAACGGCGTCATGTACGGCCCGCGCTACTGGTACGAGGCAGTGCCATTCCTGATGTTGCTCTCCGCGCGCGGCGCAGAGCGCGCGGCCGCGGCGATCGCCGGCGTCGTGACATACGTGCGCGCGCAGCGGTTTGCGGAGGACGGCGCGACGGCGGCGACGGCGCAGGTCGTCGTGTACACGATCGTCGCCGCGCTCGTCGGCAGCAGCATCTACGGCTGGCTGCTCGGCCAGCATCCGACCTGGCGCGCCGACTTCGTGCCCGAACAGGCGAGCGCAATGCGCGGCTATCTCGGCGTCGACGATCGCATCCCGCGCCTCGTCGAGCAGCAACATCTGCACAACGCGCTCGTGCTCGTCGAAGACTGTCCGGAGTTCCAGTGCTACGGCAGCGTCTTCTGGCGCAACAGCCCGGCGCTCGATGGCGACATCGTTTACGCGAAGGACATCGTGTTGCAGCGCGACGCGATCACGGCCGCGTTCCCGGGCCGCGCGGTCTACGTCGCCCGCTACCACACGCCCTCGCTCGAGCCGATCCGCCCCCTCTTCAAGCCGAATCGACCGGGCCAGAGCTCACCAACACCCACCCCCGAAGCCACGCCCACACCCGCGCTGGGCGGGGCGACGCCTACGCCGTAGATTCGAGGCGGACCACGGAGTCGGGAGCGGGGCGCATCGACGCCTGCACCCCGCGTTCGCGCCTGCCGACAACCATCTGAGGGGCGGCGCGCGGTCGCGTTATCGTATACTGACGCCCGAACCCGCCCCCTGGAGCAGTCATGGCCCTCTCCCAGCGCACCGTTCACGGTGACCGCCGTCCCGACTCCACCGTCTCCGACGCCGAAGCCGTTCGTGCGCCGCTCGATGTCTCGATCATCATGCCCTGCCTCAACGAAGCCGAGTCCGTCGGCGCGTCCGTCGAGAAGGGGATGCGCTGGCTGCGCGAGCACAACGTCGCCGGCGAAGTGATCGTCGTCGACAACGGCTCCAGCGATGACTCGGCAGCGCTGGCCGAAGCCGCCGGCGCGCGCGTCGTCAGCGAGACGCGGCGCGGCTACGGCGCGGCGCTGCTGCGCGGCATCGACGAGGCGCGCGGCGACGTGCTGGTGATGGGCGACTGCGACGAGACCTACGACTTCAGCGAGCTGGAGCCGCTGATCGCGCCGCTGCGCGACGGCGCCGACATCTCGATCGGCAACCGCTATGCCGGCGGCATCGAGCCGGGCGCCATGACGTTCAGTCACCGCTACATCGGCACCCCCGTGCTGTCGTTTCTGGTCAAAGTGTCATCCGGCGTCACGCACGGCGACAGCCAGTGCGGTCTGCGGGCGTTTACGCGCGACGCCATCGAGCGGCTCGATCTGCGCTGCGACGGCATGGAGTTCGCGTCGGAGATGCTGCTCAAGGCCGGCCGCCAGAAGATGAACATCGCCGAGGTGCCGATCCGCTACTACCCGCGCATCGGCGACACGAAGCTCAATACATTTCGTGACGGCTGGCGTCACCTGCGCTTCCTGCTGCTGGCGACGCCGCACTTCCTGTACACGCTGCCCGGCGCGCTGCTGACACTGCTCGGCGCGCTGATCACCGCTTCGACGCTGATCGCGCCCGACGGCTTCGATGCGGGCCCGATCTTCTGGCACCCGATTTTTGCCGGCACGATCTTCCTGCTCGTCGGCACGAATGCGTTCCTGTTCGGCGTCGTCTCACGGCTGCATACGGAGAGTCTCGGCCTGACGCCGCACGACGGGCTGGCCGATTTCTACCGCCGCCACTTCAGCTTCGAGCGGATGTTGATGCTCGGCGGCCTGCTCTTCTTCGCCGGCGGCGCGATCGAGGTCGTGCTGTTGTTCGATCGCCCAAATGGCGGCCGCTTCTCCGCCGACGCCATCAGCTACGCCAACCTGGCGCAAACCCTGATCATCGTCGGCACATCCCTCGGCTTCAGCGGCGCCCTCTCGAGCCTGATCGACGTCGACCGCCGCGGCTAGCCGTCGCTGGGGACGATCCACCAAGGGCACGAAGAGCACGAAGGGCACGAAGACATTTGTTGATTGCCCGGAGATTCACGTCCGCTCGCGCGCTGCGCATGGCGCGAGCTAAGGCGCCCCTGACGCCGATTTCGGCGTCAGCCGGTACAGCACGATGAACGAGCTGGCGCACTCTGCCTCGTCGCGAGGCGCGGGATGATTCGGCCCGCAGAAGACTGCGACGCTCTTCAATGCAAAGTCCTGCTTCAGATGCGCCAGCATCCGATCCGGTGAGTTGAAGTAGTCGGCCGCAACATGATCATAGGCGTAGTAGCGGATGTTGCGCGCGGCGATGTACGACGGCGTCATCTCCTCGATCGGCAGTTGCCCCCAGCCGATCGAGTGCAGCCGCGCGTCGTCCTGCGGACGCTGATCCAGCAAGTACAGCGGCGTCGCCGGCCAGCCAAGGTAGAGCATGTCGCCGTTATCAAGCGTGCGGTTCGCCGCCAGATACTCGCCGAGCTGCCGTTCGGCGGCGTACGTCTTGCGTAGCCCCGGATTCGCCGCCGTGATATAGCTGACCGCGACGAACGCCAGAATCGGCGCCGCGAGCGCGAGCGCGTAGAGGCCGCGGCGATCGTCATCGAGCCGCGCGATCAGCGCGCGCGGCCGCGATCACGATGAAACAGGCGAAGATCACGAACACCGGCGTCACGTACGACGGATATCGGCTGCGGTGCGACGCGGCAGTGTACTGGATCGCGAAGGCCAGCGTGACCAACAGCATCCAGGCCATCAGCGGCACGATTTCGAAGCGTCGCTTCACGACGACGAGGGCCAGCGCGAGCGTCCAGCCGCCGATCGCCAGCCAGTACACCGGACGGCCCGCCTGCCTCCGGATCGCATCGAAGTAGACGCTCCAGGCGCCATCGCGGAAGCCGTTCTCGGCGAGATCGCGCGTGTGATTCCAGTACGTCTCCACGGCGGCAGGAACAAAGCGATTCCGCCCGGGCGATTGCACGAGGACAGGCGGCAGCGTGATGCCGCCCGCCGGCGCGGGCGCGGCCGCAACAGGCGGCGTGCCGGCCGTCGCGGCGGCATCGGCCGCGTAGCTGTACTGATCGCGTGAGAACGACGCGTTGAGCGCGACGGAGATAGCGATGAACAGCAGTGGCATAATCATCGCCGCGAGCGCATAACGATTGAACAAGCGCGCGGGGCGGGCGCGCGAGAGCGCGACATGCGAGATCAGGAACACCGGCAGAAACAGATACCCGGTGTTGTGGGAGAAGACCGAGAATCCCATGAACAGCCCGGCGAGCAGATAGAGCTTCGGTCGCAGTTGCGCTTCGTACATGAAGAAGAGCGCGATGATGAAGAAGCTCAGCACGAAGCCGACCTTGTCCGGTTCCGTGGAGTCGAAGGAGAAGCGCGGGATCAGCGACACGAGACAGACGCTGATCAGCGCGATCTGCGTATCGAAGGCGCGACGCAGCAACGCGAAGAGTGCGAACATCGCGGCGATCGTAAGGATGGGCGTGACGATGAACGGCGCCGTGTGTAGCGGCACTCCGAGCTTCGACACGGTGGCAAAGATCAACGCGATGCCCGGCGGATCGATGAAGACGTTGGCAGCGGGCCCAAGCTGCAACGGCGGCCGAAACTCGCCGCGGCTGATGAACATCGCTCGCGTCAACATCAGATCAGCGTCGCCGGAGCCAAATGTCGCGTGATACGCCCAGACGGCGTATCTCAGCCGGCTGACCAGCGCCACGACGAAGATGAGCGCGAACGGCGCGATCGCCCAGGCGCGACGGACGAGCGGCGATGCGTCGGCATCGCTCTCGAACGAGCGGTCGAGGATGCGCTGAAACGCGGATCGCGGCGCGGAGTCGACGACGCCGGCGGACATGGCTCTCCCGATGGGTTCTCACCAAACATGGATCGTGTACGTCATAAAACGTGTGGCGGGAGTCGATCACATCATAAGCAATCGAAGATGTCAAGCAGCGCCGCTCATGCCCCGGCCGTCAAGGCGAAGCGCGGCGAGGTCAACGACGGCGGCACGAACGGCGTCGCCGGGGCGTTATGGTTGTCGGAGCGAAGCCGGAGAAGCTACAGTTGACGCCACCGACCCGCCCGGTGGCAGCGGACGCAACAATCATGAGAATGACCCTGCGCGGCCTTGTCGCCGGTTCGCCGCTGGAACCCGCCGTGCGCGCCGTCCGCCGCCGCGTCGCCGGCGAGGACGCCAACGACCGATACGACCGCCAGACCGTCGAGATCATGCGCCGGACGCTGCGGCGCGACTCCAACTGCATCGATATCGGCTGCTATCGCGGCAGCATGCTCCGGGAGATGCTGCGCCTTGCGCCGGACGGCCGCCCCCACGCCTTCGAGCCGTTGCCCGCGCCGTTCGCGGGCCTTCAGCGGCGCTTTCCCGGCGTGATCCTGCACAACGTCGCCCTGAGCGATCACGCTGGCGAGGCCACGTTCGCTCACGTCGCCAGCCGCCCGGCCTACAGCGGCCTGCTGCGCCGCGAGTACGACGGCGACGAACGCGTCGAGCAGATCACCGTGAAGGTCGAGCGCCTCGATGACGTGATCGGCGACGGCGAGCGGATCGATCTGATCAAGATCGACGTCGAAGGCGCGGAGTGCGACGTGATGGCGGGCGCCGCGGCCACGATCGCCCGCTGCCGGCCGGTGATCATCTTCGAGCATGGCGCGGTGGCGTCGAAGGCGTACGGCAAGACATCGGACGACATCTATGACGTCCTGCACGATCGCTGCGGTCTTGACGTCTCGCTGATGCACGACTGGCTCGCCGCCGCGCCAGCGATGACGCGCCGCCAGTTCAACGATCAGCACTTCACGGGCGAGCACTACTACTTCGTCGCTCATCCGCCGCGAGACGCAGCCGCGAAGGGCGCCGACTGATGGCCGTCGCGAGCGACGCCGCGCGTAGCGCGCCGCGCGTAGCGACGAGAGACTGGACGCGCATCCTGTCGTCGCGATGGATGATCGTCGTCATCCTCGCGTTCAGCTTTGCGGCCTATGCGCCAACGCTGCGCGACTGGTTCACCGGGGACGACTTCTGGTTCTTGCGCGCGTCGCAGACCCATGGCACGGCCGGCTACATCAAGTACAGCTTCGACTTCCGCAACGCCGGCACGTCGCTCGACTTCGATCGCTACCGGCCGCTCTACCCGATCGCCTGGCGCCTGCAGTACGCGATCTTCGGCCAGCACGCCTTTGGCTATCACGCCGTCGTCGTCGCGCTGCACCTGCTCAACGTCTGGCTGGTCTGGCTGATCGCCCGCCGCCTGTTCACTGAGGGCTGGCAGTCGAATCTCGCGGCGCTGATCTTCGGCCTGCACCCGGCGTACTTCGCGTCCGTCGCCTGGCTCTCCGGCGCCAACCGCGCGTTCGAGGCGACGCCGTACTTTCTCGCGATGCTGCTCTGGATCGACTTCACGTCGCGGCAGTCGACGCGCGAGCGCGCGTGGCCCGCGTACGTTGGCGCCCTGCTCAGCTTCTGCGTAGCGGTGCTGTTTCATTCCTCGGCGCTGACGCTGGCGCTCGTGCTGCCCGTGTATACGTTCGTCGCCGCGCCGCTGCGGCCGCGCGTCTTCGACCTCCGGCGATCCTGGCTGCCGTTCGCACCGATCGGCGGCGCCTGCGTGATCTTCGCCGCGATCCATCTCTGGGTGCAGGGGCACTCGGCCGCCGAGCAGGGATACACGTGGGGATGGCACCAGTACTCCAACTACGGCGCCTACCTCGGCCTCAGCCTCCAGCCACTACCGCCCGACGCCTACAGCGGCGCCGTGCGCCGCATCCTCGATCTCGGCGCCGCCGCGAGTTCGCTGGTGATGCTGGCGGCGACGTTCGCAATCTTCGCCGCGCGGCCGCCGCTGCGCATCGCGATCTTCGCCGCCGCCTGGTTCTACGCGTCGCTGCTGCTTGACTCGACGTACACGCTCGGCGCCTTCGATCGCACCATGTACGTCAGCGGCGGCCCGCTGGCGATCGCTCTCGTCGCAGTCGTCATCTGGCTCGGCGGCATGATCCCCGAGAACACCCGGCGGCAGGCCGCGCGCGCAGCGCCGTTCGTCGTCGCCGTCGTCGCGGTGCTGCTCGTCGTCGCGACCTGCGGGCGAACGCGCGGCACAAGCCACGCTTCGAGCGGCAACGAACGGCTGGCGATCGCCGCGCAGCGCGACATCGCCTCGATGCCGCCGGGATCGACGCTGTACGTCACGAACGCGCCGCGCGGCACCCTGCTCTTCAGCGAAGATTCGCGCTTGCAGTCGATGCTGCAGCTGTACTTTGGCGACATCCACGTGCACGCGATCACGGCGGCGCAGGTCGCGGCGCTCGAACCCGCGCTTGCCCCTGGCGACCGCATCTACCGGTACAACCCGTGAGCGCGCTGCGATTCGGCATCGTCGTAGTCCACTGGCGCGGACTCGATGATTTGCTTGAATGCCTGGCGTCGCTGCGCCAGATCGACACGCCGAACGTCGAGATCGTCATCGCATTGAACACGCGCGACGACTTCGACGAAGACGCCGTGCGCGCGGCATGCCCCGGCGCCATCATCGCCGAGTCGGCGGAGAATCTCGGCTACGCCGGCGGCTGCAACACCGGCTGGCGCGCGCTGCGCGATCGCGGACTGGATGCGATCCTCTTCCTCAACAACGACGTCGTCGTATCACCCGACATCATCACCCGCATATCAGCGATCTTCGCCGACGCATCGGTGGGCGTCGCCGGCACCGCCGTCACCTACTACGACGATCCGACGCGCATTTGGTTCGGCGGCGGCATCATCAACCGCACGTTCGGCTACACGCGTCACGCTAACTTTGGCGCCGTCGGCTCTGTCGGCGCTGTCGACGCGGCGGCGACGGGCGGCGGCGTCGACTTCATCAACGGCTGCGCGATCGCCGTGCGCACCGACGTGCTCGATCGCCTCGGTGGCTGGGATGAGGCTTACTTCCATTTCTTCGATGAAGTGGATCTCTGCGAGCGGGCGCGCGCCGCCGGATACACGAGCTGGCTCGACGCGACGCCAGCCGTACGCCATAAGGTGTCCGCGAGCACGGGCGTGCGCGGCTCGAATCAGTTCAACCGCGGCCAGGCCTACTACTTCTGCCGCAATCGCGTGCGATTCGTGCGACGGAACTATCGAGGGTGGCGTCGGGTGACGGCGCTCTTCGCGCAGCCGGCGCTCGTCGCCTACGAGTGCGCCCAAGCGCTGTCGGCGCGGCGCACATCCGAGGCGCGCGGCCGCATCGAGGGCCTGATCGACGGCCTCCGAAACCGATCCGGCAAACGCGGTGATTCGGCATGAAGATCGTCATGATCGTGCCCTACCCGATCTTCCCGGCCGACGAGGGCGGGCGTGTGCGCGCTCGCAATCTGCTGAAGCAGCTGGCCGTCGACCACGACGTCGTGCTGCTGACGCCCCGATCGCCCGCGAACGCCACCAACGATCTACCGATCACGATCCGCGAGATCACGCCGCCCGGTGCGCGCCATCAGATCCTGTCGCCGTCGTTTCTGCGTCACGCCGCCGCCATCGCGCGCGACGAACGGCCCGACGTCGTGATCGCCGAGTATCCGTGGCCGGCGCTGCATGCGTGGTGGCTGTCGCGCGCGGCCGGGGCGCGCTTCGTGCTTGATGCGCCGAACGTCGAAGCCGATCGCTTTCGCAGCACGGCATCGCGTGCGTGGCCGTTCGTCGCCGCGTACGAGCGCCTGGCGACGCGTCTGGCATCACGCGTCTTCACCGTCTCGAACGACGATCGCGCGCGCTTCATCCGCCGTGGCGTGCCCGCATCGAAGATCGAGGTAGTGCCAAACGGCGTCGATCCTGACGTGATGCATCCCGATGACGCCGCGCGCGCAGCGACACGGCGCGCGCTCGGCATCGATGATCAGACGCGCCTTCTGCTCTTCTTCGGGCAGCTCAACTACGCGCCGAACCGCGACGCGATCGCGACGATCGCGCGCGAGATCGCGCCGCGCCTCGATCGTCTCGCCGGCGGCTACGAGATCGTGATCGCCGGCAAGGGCGATATCGAGGCGTTTCGTCGCGACTTCGCACACCCGCGCCTGCGCTTCACGGGCGTTGTGGCGGCGATCGCGCCGTACATCAACACCGCCGACGCGGTGATCGCGCCGATCGGCAGCGGCGGGGGCACGCGCCTGAAGGTGCTGGAGAGCGTCGCCTGCGGGACTCCCGTAGTATCAACGCCCATCGGCGCCGAAGGCATCGATCGCGACGCCTGCGCCGATCTTCTTGTCATTGCCGACGGCTGGGACAGCTTCGCTGAGGCGGCGCTCGATCGCGAGCGGGTGAAACGCGGTAACGTTCCAGCGCGCTTTCTCGATATGTATAGTTGGACTGCGATCGTCCGCCGGGTCACCTGGCCGTAGGCGGGCGTCTAAGGTCGTGGCCTGCGGCACTCAACTCTTGCAGCTCTCTCTGGAACATGAGGCATCTTGGCATCGAAGGCCGGCAAACCCGCAAAGCGCGTCCTGATCCTCTGCCGCGCCGTCTTCGGCCCGCGCATGTCGAGCCCCGGCATCCGCTCACGCCACATGGCGGAAGTGCTCGCCGAAGATCTTCCTGAGGCGACGGTGACGCTCGCCGTGCCGCAGGGCAGCAACATCCCCAACCCGGAACTGCTGCCGTACAAGATTGAATTCTTCACGCTCGGCAAGCTGCTGGGGCTGATCTGGGCCAACGACGTGATCATCGCCAACGACTATCCGCCGCTGGCGATGGCCGTGTTTCCGTGGAAGACATTCGTCCTCGACTACTACACCATCTACTACCTGGAGTGGATGGAGAACACGCGCGATGAGATGAGCAGCAGCCCCCGCAAGCGTTCGGCGTGGATGGCCGGCGCGCGACGCCGCATCGGCGCCGAGCTCCTGTACTCTGACATGCTGACATGCGCCAACGACCGCCAGAAGGACTACTACATCGGCGCCATGATCGGCCTCGGCATGATCGATCCCGCGGCCTACGATCGCGATCCCGGCATGCATCACCTCATCGAGCCGATCCCGCATGGCATCCGCCCCGATCCGATCGAGCAGCCCCGCGAGCCGGTGCTCAAGGGCGTCTACGCCGGCATCAAGACGACGGACAAGCTGATCATCTGGAACGGCGGCATCTTGCAGTGGTACGACCCGCTGACGCTGCTCCGCGCGCTGGCGAAAGTACGTGAGCATCGCGACGATGTGAAGCTGGCGTTCGTCGGCGGCGCCTATCCGGGCCTCGGCTCGATGGGTCTCGGCAAGCGCTTCCAGGAGACGATCGAGCTGGCGAAGGAGCTCGGCCTCTACAACCGCAGCGTCTTCTTCGACCTGACGTGGGTGCCCTACGACAAGATCAAGGACTACATGGTCGAGGCCGATCTCGCCGTTTGCACCTACTTCAACAACCTCGAGACGCACTTCTCGTTCCGCACACGCTTCGTCGACGTCTTCTGGGCCGAGCTGCCGCTGATCTGCACCGAGGGCGACGTGCTCGCCGACATGGTGCGCGAGCGCGAGCTCGGCATCGTCGTACCGGAGGAAGATGTCGATGCGGTGGCAGCGGCGATCGAGAAGCTGCTCGGCGATCGCGAGTTCTACGACGCCACGCGGCTGCGCGTGCGCGAGAACAACAAGGCGATGACCTGGAACGTGCAATTTCAGCCGCTCGTCGACTTCTGCCGCAACCCGCGATCAAGCGCGCTGCCGAAATGGAAGCGCAGCATCATGCTCGCCGGCGCCTGGTCGCAGTGGACGGTCGCCCGCGCGATCGGGATGTTCGTACGATGACCGAACCGAAGAAGATCATGGTGCTCTGCAACGCCGTCGTAGGCAGCAAGATGGCCAGCCCCGGCATCCGCAACTTCAACATGGCGCGCATCCTGCAGCAGGAGCTGCCGGATGCCCAGGTGACGCTGGCGCTGCCGCCGAAGCTCCCGTCGGATCTCGATCCCAACTCCGTCGACTTCAACGTCGCCTGGCCGTCGCAGCGCGAGCTGCTGCCGCTGCTCGCCAGCCAGGACATCATCGTCACGCCAAAATTCCCGATCAAGCTGCTGCCGTTCGCGCTCGATAAGAAGATCGTGCTCGACCTCTACACGCCCTTCTTCACCGAGTGGATGGAGATGTCGAAGGGCGATCCGAGCCAGCGCCACCGCCGCGCCTGGCTCGAGCCGAAGCGCAAGAATCTGATCGCCCAGATGGCCGTTTCGGATCTGATCCTCTGCGCCAACGAGCGGCAGCGCGACCTGATCCTCGGCATCATGGGCACGACGGGGCTGATTAGCCCGCGCGCCTACGACGCCGACCCGACGCTCGAACGGATGATCAAGCTGGCGCCGCTCGGCATCCGCGATCACGAGCCGGTGCGCCGCAAGAACATCCTCAAAGGCGTGCACCCCGGCGTGAAGGAGACGGACACCGTCTTGCTCTGGAACGGCACGATCGTCGAGTGGTACGACCTGGATCTGCTGGTGCGCGCCGTACACAAGCTGAGCCTCGAACGCGACGACATCAAGCTGTTTTTCATGGGCACGGAGCATCCGGATAGCTTCGGCGCAAAGCCGCTACAGGGCATGGGCGGCGGGGCGACCAAGGCGGCGATGGAGCTGGCGCGCACGCTCGGCATCCTCGATACGCACGTCTTCTTCAACTTCGGCTGGGCCAGCAACGACGAGACGGAGCAGTACCTGCTCGAAGCCGATATGGGCGTCTGCACGTACTTCGAGAATCTCGAGACGCGGTACTCGTTCCGCGTCCGCTATCTCGATCAGTTCTGGGCCGAACTGCCATTCGTCTGCACGCGCAACGACGTCGTCTCGGAGATGGTCGACGATCTGACGCTCGGCGTCGCGGTGCCGCAGGGCGACCTGACGGCGCTGACGGACGCCATCCGCAAGCTGGCGACGGATCGCGCATTCAACGATCTCTGCCGCGCCAACCTGCGCGAGCTGCGGAAGCTGTACACGTGGGAGCGCACGCTGGCGCCGCTCGTCGAGTTCTGCCGTCACCCGGAGACGCGGCTGATGCGCCGGCGCGAGCGCGCGATCGGCATCGCCGTCAAATCGACCGACTGGATGTACTCGCAGACGTACTACAACGTGCGCTACGCGATCCAGGCGAAGGCGAAAGAGATCATGCGCAAGCGCCGCGGCGACCTGTAGCCATGCCGCCGTCGGATCGACGGATCGCCAGCGCCCTGGGCGGCGGCGCATGACGAACGCCATCCTCCTCCTCTGGATCACCGCCAGCGCGATCGCCTTCTTCGTCCTTCAAGTCGCGCGGCCACGTCTTCGCCCGCGAGGCGCTATCGCGATCATCGTCGTCGCCGGCAGCGTCGCCTACCTCGTGCCGCTGCTGGTCTTTCGCAATCCGACGGGATTGTTCTCGATCGATATCTACAACTATCGCCTCGTCGCGAGCGCCGTCCTCGATCGGCGCGACGTGTACGAGATCAACAAGGGACTTCTCTCGCCGCACCCGTACCTGCCACTGCAGATGTACGCGTTCGCCGCCGCCCTGCGCATCGCCGATGCGACCCCGTTCACGTTCTTCACCCTCGTCCGCCTGCCGCAAGCGATCGCGCATCTCGGAACGGCCGTCGTCATCTATCAGGCCGTGCGTCGCAGGGGCGATGGTGAGCGCGCGTTCACCTTCGCCTTGTCATACGCGCTCTGCCCGCTGCCGCTCGTGATCAGCGCGTACCACGGCCAGTTCGACGCTGTTTCGGTGTTCCTCGCCGTCGCCGCGTGGTACGTCTTCGCGTTTCACGAGCAGACTCCTCGGGCAATGGCATGCTGCGGAGTGCTCGTCGGCCTCGGCATCCTCGACAAGAGCTGGCCGGCGCTCCTGCTGCCGGTGCTGCTCTACCACGGTCGCGGTCTGACACCCCGCGCGGCGCTCCTCGGCGGCGCTGTGCTCGTGCCCGCGGCGGGAGTGCTGGCGTACCTCGCGGCATTCGGCGGCTCCTTCCACCTGCTTCGCGTAGCGGCGACGGGGTACAGCGGCCCGGAGAACAAGGAAGGGCAGACATACGTGCTCAGCCGGATCGCGTCGCGCATCGGCGACGCATCGCGGCTCTTGAATTGGGACAACAACCACGGCACGATCATCCTCGCCGCCGTCCTCGTCGTGACGGCGCTGATCGTGATACCACGGCGATCACCGCTTCCGGCCATCGTCGCGTTGCTCGTCGCGTTCCTCGCTTCTACGACGGTGGCCGGCATCTATCACCTGCTCTGGATCCTGCCGTTCGCGCTGCTCGCTGGCCAGCGCCTCCCGGCGCTGGCGCTCGTTGCCGTCGCCACGGCCGGGTACCTGGTGGTCGCGTTCGAAAACTGCGGCATCCGCTGCGCGCAGGGTGGCGTCCTGAGCGACTTCATCGCCAACCATGCGCACTGGTTGGGCGTTGCGGAATGGGGCCTCCTCGCCGGCTGGCTCGTCTGGCTGCTGTTCGACGCGCTCGGCCGGGAGTTCGTGCCGCCGGCTACCCTGCGGCCGCCCGGGAAGTCCGCTGCTGCCTCCGCTTGAGCCCTCAGGTGGCTGGCGACGGCCGCTTTGAGCTCCCAGCAGGTTGGCGGCACCGAGCTTGACGGAAGCCGTCAAGACGCGGCCGTAGCCTCGCGTCCAAAGTGGTATCGATTTGCAATAAGCGTCAAGCTCACTGTGTTATTATCTACGGCGCTCGAAGCTGAATCCGGGTCGTCGAAGATCCGTTTCGTCGCGACAGCGACATACCCCGCCACGCACGGCCGAGAGAGAGATCACGCACGTGGCAGCCTCCACAGCGATGCGCGGCAGCTTCGCCGCTCGAACCCGTTCCACATCTTCATTCTGGGATCTGCTGCTCGCGATCACGGTGCGCGATCTGCGCGTCAAGTACCACGGGACGTTCCTCAGCTACTTCTGGTGGATCGCCAAGCCGCTGACGCTCGGCCTCGTGCTCTACTTCGCCCTCGGTCGCGTCCTCAAGATCGATGTCCCACATCACGCCATCTTCCTGCTCTCGGCGCTGTTCCCGTGGTTCTGGTTCCAGGGCGCGGTGCACGCATCGGCCGGCGCCTTCATCGCCAACGGCGGGCTGCTGAAGAAGGTGCAATTCCCGAAGCTCATCCTGCCGCTCTCGATCGTCCTCGGCTCGACGTTCGAGTTCGTGGCGACGCTGCCGGTGCTGATCGTGCTCGTCATCGCCAACGGCATCGACCCGAGCTGGACGTGGATCCCCGGCATCATCATGCTGCTGGCGCTGCAGTTTCTGCTGATCGCCGGCGTCGGCACCTTCGTCGCCGCGCTCAACGTGTTCTTTCGCGACGTCGCGCCGGGCCTCGATTCGATCCTGACGCTTCTGTTCTACGTTTCCCCCGTCATCTACCCGCTCGACAAAGTGCCGCCGAAGTTCAAAGCCGTGCTGATACTCAATCCGCTCGGGCCGCTGCTCGAAGCGTGGCGCGGGCTGTTCATGAACGGCGAGTTGCCGGGCCTCGACATCTGGCCCGCCGTGCTCTTCACGGCCGTCGCCCTCGCCGCCGGATGGACGCTACTGCACGCCGTGGAGAAGAACATCGTCGATGCACTCTAACGGCGCTCACAACGGCACCGCGGGCACGGCGACAGGTGAGTACGCCGTCCGTCTCCGCGACGTCTCGAAGCGCTACCTGCTTGACCCGGCGAAGCCATGGAAGCTCAAGGACGCCCTGGCGCATCCGGGGTCGATGCTCAGCCAGATGCGCGCGAAGGAGCCGTTCTGGGCACTGCGCAACATCTCGCTCGACGTGCGGCACGGCGAGGTCGTCGGTGTCATCGGCGTCAACGGCTCCGGCAAGAGCTCGCTGCTGCGCATCCTCGCCGGCATCTCGCCACCGACGACCGGCAGCGTTGAGATCGACGGCCGCTTCGGCGCGCTGCTCGATCTCGGAGCCGGCTTTCACCCGAATGCGACGGGCCGCCAGAACGCCTACGTCAACGCGCTCTTCATGGGGCTGGCGAAAGCCGACGTCAACGAGAAGATGCAGTCGATCATCGACTTCTCCGGCCTCGGCGCGTTCATCGATCAGCCGATGCGCACATACTCCAGCGGCATGTACCTGCGGCTCGGATTCTCGGTGGCCATTCACGTGCAGCCGGACATCCTGATGATCGACGAAGTGCTCGCCGTCGGCGACGCCGACTTCCAGGAGAAGTGCTTCGCCCACTTTCACGAGTTGAAGGCTCGCGGCACGACGGTGATCGTCGTCACGCACAACATCGATACGGTGATCGAGTTCGCTGATCGCGTGCTGATGCTGGAGAAGGGCGAGATCAAACTCGACGGCGATCCCGATACGGTCGTCAAAGAGTACGTCAACCATCTGCGCCGCCAGTCGCCCGCCGTCAACCGCGCCTTCGAGCGCGCCAACGCGATGCGCCTGACGCGCGAGGATCTCGTGCTCGACGAAGACACGGAGCTGGTGGCGAACGCCGGCGATCGAGGGACGCCGTGAGCACGTTTACCGAATACCCGTCGACAATGACGCCGGCCGATTTCGCCGTGCTGATTCGCGAGAACCGCAAACGCCGGCCGAAGTTCTTCCGCGCGATACGCAAAGACGGCCTGCGCTTCTCCGCGCTCGGTCACGAGCGATTCGAATTCACCTCGGCCGCCGGCGAACGGGCGAACGCTATGCGGCTGATCGTTGAGAACCATGACTTCCTCGGCGTCGCGCTTTACCGCCTGCGAACGGCGCTGCACGGGTGGCCGATCATCCCGGCGCTACTACATCGCGTGGCGATCATCGGCTTCGACATCCGCATTGGTGAGCATGTGATCATCGATGAAGGCCTCCACATCCCTCACGGCAACGTCGTCATCGACGGTATCACGACGATCGGCCGCGGCTGCATCGTCTGCCCGTGGGTGTCAATCGGCGTCAAGCAGGGGCAACTCGTGGGTCCCCAGATCGGTGACAACGTGTTTATCGGCACGGGCGCCAAGCTGCTCGGCAACTTCATCATCGGCGACGGCGCGAGCATCGGCGCCGGCGCCGTCGTCCTCGGCGACGTCGCCGCCGGCGCATCCGTCGCCGGCGTCCCTGCACGCGTGATCGGAGACGCGTCGTGACCGCCTCCGCAGCCGCGGCCGAGGCGCCCGGTGCGTCATCCACGTCGATCCGAGCGCATATCCCGGCGCTCGATGGCGTCCGAGGCGTGGCGATTCTGTTAGTGCTCGTCTACCACCTCTGGGGTAGCACGTTCGATTTCACGCAGACGCGCTTCGACGACGGAATCTCCCGCGTCATCGGCATCGGGTTTGTTGGCGTCGATCTGTTCTTTGTGCTCTCCGGCTTTCTCATCACCGGCATTCTGCTCGATGCGAAGGGCGGCGACGGGTTCTTCTCAAGCTTCTACGCGCGGCGGTTCCTCCGCATCTTCCCGTTGTACTACGGATTCCTGTTCGTGCTGATCGTCGTCTTCGCCTTCTGGCCCGCCGTCAACGGCGACAGCGGCCTCGATGCGCTGCGGCGGCATCAGGCATGGCTCTGGGGCTACGCCTACAACATCAGCGTGTCGTCAACGACGCCCCGCGATCTGGGCGCGTACTGGGTCGGACACCTGTGGTCGCTTGCCGTCGAAGAGCAGTTCTATCTCGTCTGGCCGTTCGTCGTGTTCTGCTTCTCCCGGCGCAATTTGACCGTCGCCTGTCTGTGCTGCCTCGCCGGAGCGCCGTTGTTCCGGTTGGCGGCGATGCACGGCGCCATCCCGCACGTGTCCGCCGCATTTGGTCCCACGATGCTCATGCCGGCGCGCGTCGACACGCTCGCCGCCGGCGCGCTGCTCGCGATCGCCGCGCGCGATCCGGCGCTCTTCCGCGTCGCGCGGCGATGCGCGCTGCCGCTGATCGGCGCCGCGCTGCTGACGGTGCTCACGCTGTACGCGCGCAACGGCCACGTCGGCGAGCTCGATCGCGATGTGCAGGGCCTCGGCTACAGCATGATCGCGCTCGGGTTCATGGGCGTGCTGACGCTCGTCATCGCCGGCGCGCAGGGATCGATGTTGCAATCAACACTTGTGCATCCCGCCCTGAAGTTCCTCGGCCGCTACAGCTATGGCATCTACATCATCCACGGCACGGCCTGCACGCAGCTTGGATTCTGGACGATGCAGCACGGATACGCCCGCCCGATCGGCGACTCGTACTTCGTCACGCATCTGATGTTCAGCATCGTCGTCGGCGCCCTCTGCATCGCCGGCGCCTGGCTGAGCTGGCACATCTGGGAGCAGCCGTTCCTGCGCCTTAAGCGCTACTTCCCGTACGACGCCGGCGCACGCCGACGCCCAGAATCGACTCCCGACGAAACCGCGCAGCCGTCACTCCCGCAACCCCAAACCGTGAGCGTGCAATGAACAGCGCGCCAACTGCGGACCGCGTCGCTTCGGAGTCCAACCACGTTCCCGTGCTCGATGGCATCCGCGGCCTCGCGATCTTGCTCGTCATGTGGTCGCACTTTTACGGCCTGGGCTTCGGTCTGGCCGGGCGGCAGCCGACGCTGGCGATCGACAGCTTCGTCAGACGCGTGTTCGCGACGGGCTGGGTCGGCGTCGATCTCTTCTTTGTGCTCTCGGGGTTCCTGATCACCGGCATCCTCTACGACGCGAAGAACTCCCCGTTCTTCTTCCGGAACTTCTACGCGCGCCGGTTCCTGCGCATCTTCCCGCTGTACTACGGCTTTCTGCTGGTCGTGTTGTTCGTGGTGCCGCACATTTCACCGGTCTCGACGTTCGCGCACGTCGATCAACTGAGGAACGGTCAGTTCTACTATTGGACGTATCTCGTGAACCTCTGGTACGGCATCAAGCCGCTCAGCGGCGACGGATCGATCATTCACTCCCACTTCTGGTCGCTCGCTGTCGAAGAGCAGTTCTACATCGTCTGGCCGGCCGTCGTGTTGGCATTCAGCCGCCGGCAGCTGATGTGGTTCTGTGCTGCGCTCGTCGTCGCCGCGTTCGCCATCCGCGTCGTGCTTACGAACGATGTTAGTAGCGGCTTCGCCAAACTCGACGCCGCGCACGTGCTGATGCCGGCGCGCATGGACACGCTCGCGCTCGGTGCGATCCTCGCGCTGGCGGCGCGATCGCCGGGCGAGCTGGCGGCGTTCGCCCGTTGGGGCGGCGCCGTGGCGGCGACATGCGGCGCCATTGTGGTAGTCCTCTTCTTCCGCCAGCACGGCCTCTCGACGCTCGATCCCGATGTCCTCACTGTCGGCCTGTCGGCGTTCGCGCTGCTCTTCGCGGCGGTGTTGGCGCTTACCATCACATCGCCGCCGGGAGGCGTACTGCAGCGGGTGTTCGCGAGCCCGATCCTGCGTTTCTTCGGACGGTACGCGTACGGGCTCTACGTCGTGCACGTGCTGATCGCGTTCGAGCTGGCGCCGCGCTTCATCTCGCGTGGGTGGATGCGCCCGGCGTTCGGATCGCAGATCCCGATGAACATCATTTTCGGCGTCTTCGGCATCGGGGTGTCGGTGGCGATCGCGTTTGTCAGCTGGCATCTCTTCGAAAAGCAGTTCCTCAAGCTCAAACGCTTTGTTCCGTACGATGCGCACCGCCTCCCGCGTGCCGCCGCCACCCCGCCCCCGCCGCGCGAGACGATCCTCCCGCCTGACGCCGCGACGGCGCAGACGCCGTGAGCGCGTTCGCAGCGACCGCCAGCGACCGCTCGGGCATGCGGGTCCTGCCGGACGATCCCCAATATCTCGCCGATGCGGCGGCGGAGGCGGCGTTCTGGAGCGCGGCGCCCCAGGGCTTCGGCGTCGAATCGTCCGAGGGCGCCGCCGCGAGCGTGCAGGACTTCTACACCAACGAACGCTTCACCGGCGACCGGCGCACCACCTGGTTCGAAACAATCGCGCGCCGCGGCACATTCCGTCGTGGCCTCGCGCTCGGCACCAGCGGAATGATGCAGGACGCCCGCATCCTCGAAGGCAACCCCGATCTCCACATGACCTTCTGCGATATCAGCGAAGGCGCGCTCGAGCGATGGCAGCGCGAGCTTGGCCGCCGCTTTCCCGGTCGCGTGACGACGCAGCACGCCGATCTCAACTTCGTCGATCTTCCGTCCGACGCGTTCGATCTGATCGTGTCGTCGAGCACGATCCATCACGTCACGAACCTCGAGCATCTCGCCGCGCAGATCAACGGCGCACTCACAGACGACGGAACGTTTTACTTGCAGGACTACGCCGGGGAAGCGCGCTTCCGGTTCAGCGACGAGAAGAAGCGCACGCTCGAAGCCGCATACCGCGAGATCCTGACGCCGGGCGCATCGGGCGCGCTGACGTGGAGCAACCAGAACGGCCAGTACAGTCCGTTCTGCGGTGTGCGGTCCGACGAGACGCTGGCGATCATGCGCGATCATCTCGTCGAGACCGATCTGCGGACGGCGGCCGCGTTGCTGCTGCCGCTTCTGTGCGCCCACCCGGCCGAGTGGTCCTCCGGCGGTCTGCGCCGGCCGCCGATAACCTCGCGCATCCGCCATGCGTTGCACCGGCGCGCGACGATCCTGCTCCGTCAGCCGGCGCCCGGCATCATCCCGGCCGCGAACCTCGAGGCGCTGATGCGGCTAGACGCGATCGTCTGCGACGCCGGCCTACTGCTGCCCGGCAACGCCTTCGCCACCTACCGAAAGCGACGTTGACGGCACGCGACGCAGATGTAGAACCTCACGCGATGCAGATGTGAACAGCACGCGACGCGGATGTAGAACAGCCGTCCCCGGCTGTTCCAAACTGACGTCGCGATGCGTCGTTAAATCGAGCCGGTCAACGCGCACGCAGGCACTGCTGCTGCCGTTGCTCCGAGCACTCAGCTAACCGTCGGTGCCGTCCGGCCGCTTGCCGCCACGCAGCCTCCGCATCGCGCGCGTAGCGGCATTCTCGCGGACGATGCGCCCCAGCAGCTTCTCCGCCGTCGCATTGAGCGTCCGCTCTTGCATCGCCAGCATCTCGACGTGGTGCTCGTGCGCCTGCTGCCGCAGCCCGTCGAACGCCGCCTCGATGGTGGCCGTCACCTGCTGTAGTTGCGCGGTATGCTGCCGTTCGAGATGCGCGAGCGCAGCTGAGATCGCTGTCGCCGGCGTTGAAGCCGCGGCCGCATGGCTCGAGGCCGTGCCGCGACCTTCGTGCGCGGATGCGAGCTCGTCGCGCTGCACGTCGCCCGGCATCGTCTCCGGCGCCGCGCGATACGTCTGGAAGCAGAGGCTGCCCCGGACCGCCACGCCGTCGATCGCCAGAGACTCTCCGGCGAACGACGCGGCGCTCGACATCTTCGCGAACACCGCCTGCCCCGGCACGCCGTCGGTCGATTCGATGACGATCGTGTACGTCTTGCCGGCGGAGTCCCTCTCCTCCGGCACGGGCACGGCGAGCCAGCCGTCGTCAGGCACGTGCCAGCCGAGCATCCGCCGCACGGCGATCTCGTGCCCGCCTCCGTCCTTGATGCGCACGACGACGTGCCGCAGGATCGGCCCGGCCGGGTTGGCCATCTTCACATCGACCCGCGCCATGCCATCGCTCGCGCTGACGAACGTCTGCTCGATCCGTATGCCGGCGATGATCTCCGGCGTATTGCCATCGACATCGCGCCGGCTGAGGTCGACGGCGAGCGAGCGATAACGAAGCAGCGGCCCGCCGTAGCTATCGTCCGGCCAGCACGACTCCAGCATGATCAGCGTCGACTCGAACAGCAGCGCCGCGCCGCCGGCGCCGTCATCGCGCATCGCGACCCCGATCACGTTGTGCGGGTTCTCGCTGTCACCCTGCGTGTACACGGCACGCGCCGGGAAGCGTCGCAGCAGATGGTCGAACGTCATCGGCGTGAAGCGCCAGTAGTCGGATGGGTGCGCGTGAATCGGAAAGTTCATGTGCGATGTGATGACGATCATGCCGCCCGGCGCAACGGCGTCGCAGGCTTCGCGCATGGAAGCGATCGGATCGAGCACGTGCTCCAGCGTATCGAGCATCAGCACCGTGCCGGTGCGGCCGGCGGCGAGCGGCAGGTGATGCACGCTCCCCAGCGCATCGACGCCCGGCCCGGCGCGCATGTCCCATCCGGTGTAGCCTCGACCGCCTCCTGCGCTTCCAACGTCGAAGAACGGCCGCAGATCGGCGTAGTCCTCCTGCCCCTCCGTGCGCAGCGCACCGACATCGACGATCGGCCGCGGCACGGCGATCGCCTCGCTCAACAACTGCACGAACTGTTTGACGTTGGGACGCATCAATCACCCTTCCGCGGTTGAAGCCGCCTCGACGAGTTGTGGCGTGCCGCCGAACTCGAGCTATGAAGGCCGCCAGCGTCCGACGGCACGGACCGGCACATCAGCCAGGTGAACCAGCAGGCGCACAGCAACCACGACGCCGCGACGATGATCCACGCATGCTCGCCGTAGGCAGTCGGCAGGCCGCGCGCAACGGTGTCGTCGAAGAAGATGTGGAGATCGCCGAACGCCACCAGGACGGAGAACGCGACGAGCCATGCCTGGCCGGCGATCGCCGCGAACGGCACGATCCAAAGATAGTACTGCCCGGCAACGGACGGCGAGAACACGTAGATCGTCAGAACCAGCAACGTCGCCTGCTCGGCCATCGTCCGCTTGCGCCAGATCGCGACCGCCAGCGTGACGAGCAGCAGGACGGCCACCGGCGTAGTCCCGCGATCGATCGTGTCGGCCAGGAGGTCGCGGATAAATGATGGGTGGAGATGCGGCGCGACGGCCGAGTAGCCCGTGAGTCCGGGAAGACCGCGGTAGTGATAGACCGTATCGACGAGGTCGCCGATAGACCCGCCAAGCGCAACCACGTAGGCGACAGTCACCGCAGCGGGCACGGCGATCGCGATCGCGGCGTATCGGAGGCGCGCCAGCATGCCCGACCGCAGCCCAAACGCGAGCACCGGAACCAACATCAGTGGCCACGTCTTTGTGAGGATCGCCAGCCCGAGCAGGATCGCTGATGCGATCTCGTCCGATGCTATCCGGTTCGCGGACGACGATGCTATCTCGCCAGACGATACTATCCCGTCCGCGGATGACGACGCGGTCTCGTCGGACCATGCTATTCCGTCCGAGGACGACCCGGTCTCGTCGGACGATGCTATCCCTTCGTGGGACGATGATCGGAAGCGCAGCAGCGCCCAGGCGGCGAACGCGAGCCCCGCCGGGATCATGTCGAACTGCCCCGAGAATGCGGACACACCGATGACGATCGGGTTGAACGCGAACAGCAGTCCCACCCACGTCGCGCGATGCGCGTCATGAAGCCGCGTCGCGACAGCGACGATCAGCGCTGCCGTGGCGCCGACGGCGGCGATGTTCGGCAGCTTCAGCAGCAGCGCGAACGACACGCTCGAATGCTCGGCGACGACACCCACGGCGGCGACGATAAACATCTCGAACGGCAGGTACGGGTGAAACGGCACGATGGCGCCGCCCGGCCAGGGCGCCGAGTACACATACATGTGGGAGCGTACGAGTGACGCCGTGTACTGAAAGTTGTCGATGTCGACGGTGCGCTGCGAGCCGATGAGCAGCGCCGGCAACAGATTCACCAGAACGGCAATCGCGCCGACGGCCCACGGACGCAACGTGAAAGATGGCGGTGTCCAGCGCCAGAAAACGGCAAGGGCGACAAACACGCCCGTCCAGACGCGGAATACGATTGCGGCCCACATGTGGGCGTCGGCATCCATTCTGCGTCCCCGTGCCTGGCGGCTCTGCGTCCCCGTGCCTGGCGCCGATCATCTCCGATCGGGTCGTGAAACGGCCGATCATACCACGGGTGCCGATCACATCCGCATGAAGCGGGTGCCGTATACTGCGGCACCGCCAGAAGCTGCCCAGTACTGGAAAGGCGCCAATGTGGTCATCGTAGACCTCGGCTGCGGCCCCAAAAAGATGAAGGGCGCCGTCGGCATGGACATCGTCGGCATCCCCGGCATCGTCGACGTCGTCGCAGATATGACCGTCGGACTGCCCTTCAAGGACAACAGCCTCGACGGCATCTACGCCTTCCACGTGCTCGAGCACTTCGACAACTTTCTCGCCGTCATGGAAGAGATCTGGCGCGTTTGCAAGCACGGCGGCCGCGCCTTCATCAAAGTGCCGCACGCCTCCTCGCCGTACATGACGTGGAAGGATCCGACGCACCGCCGCGGCCTGACGCTGGCGACGTTCGACTACTTCGATGACACGACGTTCGACGGCCACACGTTCGCCTACTACTCGCGCGCACAGTTCCGCATCGAGAAGGCGACGCTCAACTTCACGCTGACCGATCGCAAGACGAATCTCGAGATGTCGCTCGGCCGGCGCGTCATCAACCCGATGCTCTACGCCATCGCCAACCGCAGCCGCAGCTGGCAGTTCGCCTGCGAGCGCTTCTGGGGCCCGATCGTCGGCATCGAGGAAGCGGTCGTGATGCTCCAGGCGATCAAAGAGGATCGCCCGCTCTAGGCGTTCTGTGACTGCGGCGTTCCATCGCTCCGCTCGTGCTCACCGCGCATGCGGACGACGCGCGCAGGCGCGCCGGCGACAGTCGCATGCGCCGGCACGTCGTCGAGGACAACCGCGTTTGCTCCAATCCTCGCGTGCGCCCCGACATGCACCGGTCCAAGCACCTTTGCGCCGGTGCCGACGAAGACGCCGTCGCCGATGGTCGGCCCGACGATGCCACCCTCCGCCAATCCGATCGTGACCCACGGGGCGAGCCGCACGCCACTGCCGATCTCCACCTCGCCGGCCATCACAATCTGACCGTGCATGAAGACCACTCCTTCGTGGATGACGACGTGCCGGCCGATCGAGATCTGGAACAGCGCGATGCTCGCGTGATGAAGCATCGTCGGGATGAGGGGCACATGATATCGCTCCAGCGACACCCGCAGACGATAGAGGAGCATCGCCACCAGCCCCTCTTCCTGCCAGCACATCTTCACCGCCGCTACGGTGTGCTGCCAGCGCGAGCGGCGCGGTCCCAGGTGATACAGCGAACCTTCCATGATGCGCGCGTCGGCCATCAACGCGCGCAAGAACGGCGGACGCTTGCGCCGGCGGTCGCCGTCGCGGTCGCTCGCGATCTTGCGCAGCGCCCGTTCGTCGAAGATGCCTTCAGGCGGCGGATCGCCCGGCTTCCAGTCGGGAAAATAGTCGCCGATCGACATGCGAGGCTCCTTCGGAGGTGCGCGCGCGCTGGCCCTACTTGACCTCGACGCCCCAGTCGACGCCGCTGTCTTCGGGCGTCATGCGCTCCTCGTCGGGATGCGCCGGATCGTACTTGGAGGTGATGTAGTACATCAGCACCGCCTCCTCCTCGCCGAGCGTCATGTAGCCGTGCCAGACGCCGGGCGGGATGCTGAGGACGCGCCGCTCGTTCTCGCCGAGATACACCCAGCGGACGTTCTTCTCGTCGTCGAGCAGGCCTACCTTCAGGTAGCCCTTGATCACGAACCAGTGATCCGTCTGATGCTGGTGCCGGTGCCAGGCGACGACGCGGTTCGGGTACGCCCACGTGATGTTGATGTCGCCCGACATCTCGATCGTGCCGTCGCCCGTGAAGCCGAAGACGTCACACGCGCGACGCGCGCGATCGTCATCGTACAGCCGCGGCGTCGAGACGCTCGCGTCCGCGACGGCGTAGCGCTTCGTCTTGGCCGTCGGACGCGCGCCGTTACTCGGCGACTTCGCGCCGTTCGCGATCGCGCGTGGCGCGGCTGCCTTCATCGGCGCGCTGTTCTTCTTGCCACTTTTCGTCGCCATGAATGCTCCTTCGATCTCAGCGCGCTCAGCCTGCCGGCGCCGCATCGGCCATTGCCGCGCTCGGCGCCGGAATGTGCCCTTTACGGGCGAGATAGTCGCGCAACGCCTCGCGCCACGGTCGCAGCTCCGGCACGCCCGCCCCGGCGAGCGCCGTGTTCGCCAGCACAGAATACTCCGGGCGCACCGCCTTCGCCCCGAACGACGCCGTCGTCGTTGGGCTCAGCTTCGCGCCGACGCCCGTCATCTCGAAGATCGTGCGTGCGAAGTCGTACCACGAGGTACCGTCGCCGTTCGTCACGTGATACGTGCCGTAGCGCTCACTCGTCGCGAGCGCGAGCAGCGCGTCGGCGAGATCGGCCGTGAATGTCGGCGAGAGCGTCTGATCATGAACGACGCGGATCGGCTGTCCCTCCCGCGCCAGCTGGAGCATGCGCTCGACGAAGTTGCCGCCCTTGCCGCTCGACCCCGCGACGCCGTACAGCCCCGATGTGCGGACGATGTAGTGGCGGGCATGACGAGAGCGGATCAATTGCTCGCCGGCGGCCTTGCTGTTGCCATAGACGTTGATCGCGTCCGGCAGATCAGCCTCCGTGTAGGCGCGCCCGGCGCTGCCGCTGAAGACGTAGTCCGTGCTGAGATGCATGACAACGGCGCCGGCGTCGCTGCACGCATCGCTGACGTTCATCGCGCCGATCGCGTTGACGGCAAACGCCCGCTCCGGCTCGCTCTCGCACACGTCGACGTTGTGAAACGCCGACGTGTTGATCACGAGATCAGGCCGGTGCCGCGCAACAACGTCCGCCACGCTCGCGCGATCCGTCACCTCAACCTCATCATGCGTCACCGCGACCAGCGATCCCGCCGGCCAAGCCGCCACGATATCGTGCCCCAACTGCCCATTCGCACCGATCAAGAGCGTGTTCATCAAGATCCGATCATTTCATCACGTCGTTTGAAGCGCCGCCGTCGTCGTGTACCAACGAATGTCACTCTGTGCCCGCACTGTCCGTCTTCTCTTCGCTCAGAATGACCGTTACTCCGCTCGCCAGGCATCGTGAGTTGTCCGTCGTGCTCCGACCCTGGCGCTGCATTCTGCGTGACATCGGAGAGATTCCTCGGCTGCGCTCGGAATGACAGTTGACGTAGCTCGGAATGACATCGCGGGGCAGTGGCGCCTTTCGCCCTGCTAAAACACCGACGGGAAGCCAGCGAGGTTCTCGAACGCCTCCTCCAGCATCGTCATCCAGGCGATGTTGTAGTAGCGTGGGTGCGCGAAATCTATCGGTCCCTCGCGCTC
>JBBQVO010000022.1:0-27999 GCA_038211505.1 Dehalococcoidia bacterium
CGCCGCGCCTGAGGTGTGGGAGGGCGCGCCGGACGTGCGGTCCGACATGTACTCGCTCGGCGTCGTCATCTACCAGATGCTGACGGGCGTGCTGCCGTTCGATTCAGAATCGCCGAACGTCGTGATGCGCAAGCAACAGACGGAGTCGGTCGATATGGCGCCGCTGCGTCGTGAGACGCGGGCGATGGCGCCGATCGTCAGCAAGCTGCTGGAGAAGCAGCCGAGCCGCCGCTACGAGAACCCGACGCAGCTGATCGAAGCGCTTGAGTCCGTTGAGCCATCAGACCGCACGATGACGGCGCTTGCCGTCGCGGCGCTTGCTGGCACCCATCGGAGTGCGGGGGCGTTGGGTACGCTGTCGACGATCTGGCGATTGCCGCCGTTGTACCGGTATGCGTCTGCGGCGGTGCTTGCGGCGTTTCTTATCGGCGGCGGCGGCGTCGGAGCGGCTCTGGCCTTCGGCTGGCCGCCATTCGGTGGAGGTAGCACCCCCATGGGTGCCGTGGGGCCAGGCACCGCTACTTCCAGTCCGACGCCGAGCACGTCCGCGACACCAGGTACCGTGGCTCCGTCTGTGACGGGTACGCCGCCGACGGCGACTGCGACGCCGACGCATCCCACACCGACGCCGACTGGTGTGATTCCTCCGACACCAAGCGACACGCCCGTGGCGACTAACACGCCCGGAGGACCGACGGATACGCCGACGCCGCAAATACCGACATCAACGCCAACGTCGTTCGGAGCGACACCGCCACCACCGCCTCCTCCGACCTTGACGCCGACGGAGACGCGGTCGCACCCGATCATGACGACGAGCCTCATCTCGAACTCGGCGATCGGCGATCCGGTATGCCTGCATACGTACTACCTCGATGCACAAGGGACTCACGTACCGGAGACAGTGCCTGCCAACTGTACGCCCGGAGTAGATCGCGACTTTGAATTCTGGGTAGCCACGCCGATCGCTCAGATCTCATGGAACGTGATCCCGGATAGCGCGGCACGATGGATCGTGCCGCACGATTGGAACTTCTCAGCCGACGGGGACTGGGTGAAGTGGTCGCTCAATCTCAACCTTCATTTTGATGGATCGCCGATCGCCGCGAAGCTGACGATGGCGCAGGATGCGTGCAGCGTTGTGAAGATCAACGGTCGCCCGATCCCCAGCGATCACACTATCAACACGAGCACATGCAAGAATGACGGGCGCACCTGCGGCGTGAATTGCACGAGCGATTTCTGGTACTCGGCCGACGCGACGAAGCTCGATCAGACCTATTTTCAGAACGGGGATAACTCCGTCGAGATCGACGTCTGGAACAACGGGGACAAGACGGAACAATGCTTGCCGCCGGAGTGGCCCGCAGACAAGACACCGAACTACCATTGCAATCCGACCGGGGTAATCTTCGACTTTGAGGTCACGTACGCCAAGAACTAGACGTCACGTCCGCCCCGTGTGCGCGCGGAGCCAGCGGGTGACGTCGGCGAGCGGGGTCGGCGGATCGCTGGCGGCGAGATCGAGTGTGAATGCGAGCAGTTCGTCGTTGGTGGCTGCGAGTTCGTAGCCGTTGATCTCGAAGAACGAGCTCGTGACGACCACGCCGATCCGCTTGTTGCCGTCAACGAACGGATGATTCTTGATCATCGATCGCAGCAGCGCCGCCGCTTTGTCCATCGTCGTGGAGTAGTACGGCTGACGTGGCAGCGCGAGCGCGGAGTCGAGCAGGCGTTCGTCTCGGACTGCGCCGGTCAACAGAGATGTTGGCGACCGCGGATCTTGAAACGACGCTATCAAATCGCGGATGGCGATATCAACGTCGTTCCGCGTGACGTAGGACCAACGTCGCGCCACCGGTCAGTCCATGCCTCGGAGCGCCTTCTCGTACTTCTTGATCGTCTTGCGCACGGCACGGCGAACTGCGGCGTCGTGGGTTTCAGAAGCCGGCTTCGTCGCGCGACGAGCGGTCTTCGGCGGCGCTGTTGGTTTTCGTGCGGTCACCATGTCTTGCACTCTATCACGGATCGCTAACCCTCATCCTCGACGCCCACGCCGAAGTAGCGGGCGTCTGGGTGCGCAAAGACGAGGGCTGATACTGATGCTTCGGGTTCCATCATGAAGCCTTCGGTGAGTTGCGTGCCGATCTCTTCGGGACGGAGGAGGCGGAAGAGTTTGGCCTGCTGTTCGAGATCGGGGCACGCGGGGTAGCCGAAGGAATAGCGCTTGCCGCGGTAGTGCGCTTGAAAGAGATCCTTGCGCGCGACATCGGCGGCGTCGGCGAAGCCCCATTCGGCGCGGAGGCACGCGTGCAGCCATTCGGCGGCGGCCTCCGCGGTCTCGAGGGCGAGCGCCATCAGCGTGTACGAGCGCACGTACTCCCCGGCGTCCTTCGCGCGATCGGCGATCTCGCGGATGCCGGCGCCGGCCGTCGTCACGAACATCGCAACGTGATCGCGGCGGGTGGCGCGGCCGTGGCCGTCGCGCTCCGGCGGCAGCACGAAGTCGCTGAGGGAGAGGCCGTCGGTCTTGCGCTGGCGCGGAAAGGCGAACGTTTCGAGCGGCGCGATCTCGCCCGGTTCGAAGAGATGGATCTTGTTGCCGTCCGGCTCTGCCTCGAAGAACTGCCAGGCGGCGCGGACGGTCATCGCGCCGGCGCGGCACTCCGCTTTGACGCGCTCGACCTGCTCGTACAGCTCCTTCGCCTTCGGGTCGCCGGCGGCGAGCGCTTCGATGAAACGGCCGCGGAAGCCGAGGTGACGGCCGAAGAGCATCTGCGGGTTGATGAAACTCCATATCTCGTCGAGGCCGGCGCGCTCCGCCCACTGCTCGGACGACGAGCGCCACTGCACCGTCTTCGGCACGCCACTGATCTCGATCACGTGCCGGTGCGTGTCCGGCACGTCGAGGATCGGCACGTCGAGGCTGACGGTCGCGCTGCGCTGATCCGTCTCGGGCGGCAGCTCGGCCTCGGGCGTGCGGATGCGTTCCGTCAGCGGCTTCTCGAGCAGATCTGCTTCGAGCTGCTGGCGCGCGTCGGGATCCATCAGCTTGTTCAGCGTCTCGAGGCCGTTCATGGCGTCGTTGCAGTAGACGACGGTCGATTCGTACTGTGGGGCGATCTTGCCGCGGGTGAAGCGATCGGAGAGCGCGGCGCCACCGACGAGCAGCGGCACATCGACGCCGGCATCGCGCAGGTCGCCGGCGGTGATCACCATCTGCTGCGCCGACTTGACGAGCAGGCCGGACAGGCCGATGGCGTCGGGGTGGTGCTGCTGCGCCGCTTCGACGAGCGCTTCTGGCGGCACCTTGATGCCGAGATTAATCACGCGATAGCCGTTGTTCGACATGATGATGTCGACGAGGTTCTTGCCGATGTCGTGCACGTCGCCCTTCACCGTCGCGAGCAGGATCGTGCCACGCGCGGCTGTGTCCTCTTTCGCCATAAACTGCTCGAGATGCGACACGGCGGCCTTCATAGCCTCGGCGCTTTGCAGCACTTCGGCGACGATCAGCTCGTTGGCGTTGAAGAGACGGCCGACCTCGTCCATGCCCTTCATCAGCGGCCCGTTGATGATCGCCAGCGGCTCCGCTTCGTTGCGCTTGCGTTCGAGATCGGGGACGAGACCGTCCTTCGTGCCTTCGACGATGTAGTTCGCCAGGCGCTCATCGAGCGACAGCGTCGAGATGTCCTTCTTCTTGCGTGACGTTGCGCCGCGGAAGTGCGCGGCGAACGCCGCGACCGGATCGTCGCCTCGATTCCAGAGCAGATCTTCGGCGAGTTTGCGCTCGTCGTCGGGTATCGATGCATAGCGTTCGAGCTTCTCGCTGTTGACGATGGCGAGATCAAGGCCGGCGCGCGTGCAGTGATACAGGAAGACGGAGTTCAGCACCTCGCGGCCGGCATCGGGCAGGCCGAACGAGACGTTGCTGATGCCGAGGATCGTCTTCGCATCCGGCAGCGCTTCCTTGATCAGCCGGATGCCCTCGATCGTTTCGACGGCGCTGCCGACGTAGTTCTGGTCGCCGGTCGCGCAGGGGAAGACGAGCGGGTCGAAAATGATGTCGCCGGCGCGGATGCCGAACTGCTTCGTCAGCAGTTGCCACGAACGCTGAGCGATCGCCAGCTTGCGCTCGCGCGTGATCGCCTGCGCCTGCTCTTTGTCCTCATCGATGCAGCCGACAACGAGCGCGGCACCGTACGCGCGCGCCAGCGGCGTCACGCGTTCGAACTTCTCCAACCCGTCTTCGAGGTTGATTGAGTTGATGATCGATTTGCCCTGGCAGTACGTCAGCGCGCGTTCGAGCGCGTCGGGATCGGTCGTGTCGATCATGATCGGCGCGCGCACCTTCTTCGACAGCAAGTCGTAGAAGCGATCGACGTCGTAGATCTCTTCGCGATCGGCGTTCTGGAGGTTGACGTCGATAATCTGGGCGCCGCCCTTGACCTGCTGGCGCGCGATCTCGCTCGCTTCGTCGTACTTCTCGCCACTGATCAGCCGCTTGAACTTTCGCGAGCCGACTTCGTTCGTGCGCTCGCCGATGATCAGCGGCCGGTCGTCCTCGTCGGCCTCGACGAAATCGATGCCGGAGTAGAGCGCGCGGGCGTGCTTCTCAGCGACGCGCGGCGTCTTGCCGTCGACCATCTGCGCGAGCAGCCGCGTGTGATCCGCCGTCGTGCCGCAACAGCCGCCGACGATGTTCAGCCAGCCCTGATCCGCGAAGCGTTCGAGGACGCTCGCCAACTGCTCCGGCGACTCGCAGTAGCGGCCGTCGTGATCGGGCAGGCCGGCGTTTGGCCAGCACGACGCACGGAACTCGCTGATGCCGACGACGCCGCGCAGATGATCGGTCATGAACTCCGGGCCGGTCGAGCAGTTGAGGCCGAGCGAGAAGAGATCGGCGTACATCAGCGACGTCGCGAGCGCTTCCGACGTCTGGCCGCCGAGCATCGTGCCCATCTGCTCGATCGTGCCGGAAACCATCACGGGCAGCTTGAAGCCGAGCTCGTCGAAGGAGCGGTGGATGCCGATCAGGCCGGCCTTGATCGTGCGCGTGTCGTTCTGCGTCTCGAGGAGCAGCGCATCGACGCCGGCGCCGGCGAGCACGCGCGACTGCTCGCCGAACGTCGCGATCAGCTCGTCGAAGGTGACGCCGCCGGTGATCGAGATCGCCTTCGTCGTCGGGCCCATCGTGCCGATGACGAAGCGCGGCTTTGTCGCCGTCGAGTACGCGGCGGCCGACGCGCGGGCGATGGCGACGGCCGCGTCGTTGATCTCGCGGACGCGATCCTGCAGCCCGTACTCGGCGAGGACGATCGACATGGCACCGAAGGTGTTGGTCTCGATCAGGTCGGCGCCTGCTTCCAGATAGCCGGCGTACATGTCCGTGATGACGTCGGGACGGCTGATGTTGAGGTGCTCGTTGCAGCCTTCGAGCTCCGCGCCGCCGAAGTCAGCGGGCGTGAGATCGCGTCCCTGCAGGTAGGTGCCCTGCGGGCCGTCTTTCACGAGAATTCGCTCCGCGGCGACCTCGTGCAGCAGCTTGATGCGATCTTCGCGTTCGGTCATTGGACTTCTATGGTAGCGGATGGGGTTTGGGCGGTCGGTGGCGGCGTGTTGGGGTCGGTGGCGGCCGGGGAGCTCGGCGTTGTTGGTGCCGATGTTGGATGTTGGATGTTGGATGGTGTGATTCGGGCACGCGGCCCCATCCCGACGCACACCGGCCGTCGAACCAAGTTCGGCGGCCGGTGTCGGCTTCTAAGTGCGGCGGGAGGCGTTAGGCGGCTTGTGCTCCGTCAGTGACGACGGCGGGGCGTTCCTCCGATGTCTTCGCGAGCGGGGTGCGGGTGGCGAGGGCGGTGACGATGCCGGCGGCGACGGCGGCGAGCCCGACCAGGAACGTCGCGGGGGCGGGCAGGTCGATGCCGAAGGCGTTGTCGAGCGAGTAGGCGCCCGGGCCGGCGAGGCCGACGCTGGCGGCGACGACGCCGAGGACGAGAACGTACTCAAGGCCGTTGTCCTGAATCCAGAGCTTCGGCCAGTGAGCGGTGATCGCGGCCATCGTCATGGCGGCGACGATCGCCAAACCGCCGAAGGGGCTGAGCAGGCCGGAAGCGAAGAGCAGTCCGCCGCCAAGTTCACTGGCGATAGCCGTACCCGTCCAGAACGTCGCGGGACGGAGGCGCAGCACCGACCCCATGAAGCCGCGCGTGCCCGCGAAGCCGAAGCCGCCGAACCATCCGAAGAGCTTCTGCGAGCCGTGCCCGACAAGAAGGGCGCCGATGACGATGCGAACGAAGAGCAGTGCGAGATCCTGAGACATGATGGTGGCTCCTTGAGGCTTGTGGGCGGCTGTCTTATCCGTCCGTACTAACTTATGAGTAATTAGTACCTTATTAACTAACACTTGTCAAGCGCCTTACGATCGGTAAGAATGAGGCATGGCTGACGAATCGACGTTCACCGCCTTTTGCCCGCAATACCATCACGCTGTGGAGCTGATCGGACGCCGCTGGTCGGGCGCCGTGCTGCGTGCCGTACTTTCAGGTGTGGTGCGATTCAGCGACCTGGCGGCGTCGGTTCCGGGGCTGAGCGACCGGATGCTTTCGGAGCGGCTGAAAGAACTCGAAGAAGAGGGCATCCTCGTGCGCGACGTGATCCCCGAGACGCCGGTTCGGATCGAGTACCGGCCGACGCAGAAGGGGCGCGATCTCGCCGTCGTCGTGCAGGCGATTTCGGACTGGGCCGATGCCTGGGTTCCGGGCGACGGATGCGCGACCGATGCTGCGGCGGCGACGGGCGATCCTGCGCGAGTTTAACGGTCACGAGCATTTTTGGTTCGTAGCGATCAAACAGCCGGGGACGGCTGTTCGGCATCGATTGTGCGTGAATTGGCGGGATGATCTGCGTCCGGAGAGGGCGCAGCGAGCAGCGCCCCTACGATCGGATTGCCGCGCGAATGCGGCAACGGCCGGGGACGGCCGTTCTACATCGGGTTTCTGTAGCGGCGCCAACAGCCGGGGACGGCTGTTCCACATCACTGGTTCAGCGTCGGCGGCGCTACCAGTCGGGGACGTTTTCGTTGATGTCGGGGGTGTTCGTGAGACGGCGCTGATTGCTGCCGTCGCGATCCATCACGTACAGCTCGGCGTTGCCGTCGCGGTGTGAGATGAAGACGATGCTCTTGTCGTCGGGCGATGGGTTGGCGTAGTCGTCGACGGCGGGGTCGGCCGTGAGACGCTTGTCGTCGGGATCCGTGCGCTCGTCGGTTGATGTCAGATCGTGGGCGAAGAGATCTTCGTTGTCTGCGGCCTCTTCGCCCTTCGCGACGGACGCGTACGTCAGCGTCTTGCCGTCGTGCGTGAAGTGCGGGCAGGCGTCCGACGCCGGCGTTGAGATGCGCGGCCGCACCTGTTTCGTGCTCACGTCGACGGAGTAGATGTCGATGTCGTCGCGGTCGAGCGCGATGGCCGCGAAGTAGATCTGTTGCGTATCGGGGCGCCAGGCCGGGAACTCGACAAACTTGTACGGGCCGGCGAGACGCTGCGTGTTCGCGCCGCTGGCATCCATGACATCGAGAAAGGCGCCGTTGTCGGTCATCTCGGCGTAGGCGATCTGCTTGCCATCGAGCGAGAACTTGGGGCTGACTTCGGACGCTGGTGTCTGCGTGATACGACGCACGTTCTTGCCGTTCGCGTCCATGATGTACACGTCGGACTTGCCCGCCTCACGGTCGCGATCGGACGTGAAGATGATCTGCTTGCGATCCGGCGACCAGGCAGGATTGCCATCGAAGCTCGTGCCGAACGTGAGCTCCTTCGATGCGCCGGTGTTCGGATCGATCGTCCAGACGTTCGACGTGTGATCGGGCGCGGCGGCTTCGTAGACGACGAGATTCTTGTTCGACGGGCTCCCGCTCCCGCCGCAGGCGCTTGCGAATACAGCGACAACAGCTGCGGCGCAGACGATGACACCGAACGCGCGAGCCCCAAGAGCCAACCGCCAACCGCTAACCAACCTCACGACCTACATCTGCTCCGGCGTCGTCATGCCCATGAGCGTGAGGGCGCGGGCAAGGGCGATCTTCGCGGCGACACAGAGCTTGAGGCGCGCCGCCGAGCGCGGCAGATCATCTTCGTCGATGACGCGGCACTCCGTATAGAACGAATGGAACGCCGTCGCCAGCTCCTGCGCGTAGTGCGGCAGATGATGCGGCTCCATCGACTGCGCGATCTGCTGCACGAGCTCTGGCAGCTGTAGCATCTTGCGGATCAGCTCCAGCTCGGCCGGATGCCGCAGTAGAGAGACATCGGCGCCGGCGTCCGTCGGCATGCGCTCGCGCGCCTTCTTAATGATGCCGGCGATCCGGGCGTGCGCGTACTGCACGTAGTAGACGGGATTCTCCGACGACTGGCGCTTCGCCAGCTCGAGATCGAACTCCATCTGGCTGTCCGCCGAGCGCGAGAGGAAGAAGAATCGCGCCGCGTCGGCGCCGACTTCGTCGATGATGTCGCGGATCAACACGATGTTGCCGGAGCGCTTCGACAGCCGTACGACCTCATCGCCGCGCCGAAAGCTGACGAGCTGGTAGATCAGGATGTCAAGGCGCGAGGGATCGATGCCCAGCGCTTCGACCGCCGCCTTCATGCGCGAGACGTGGCCCTGGTGGTCGGCGCCCCAGACGTCGATCACGCGATCGAAGCCGCGCGTGATGAACTTGTCGTAGTGATAGGCGATGTCCGACGCGAAGTACGTCGGCCGCCCCGTGCTGCGAATGACGACGTTATCCTTCTCCTCGCCGAGCTCGCTCGACGCGAACCAGACCGCCCCTTCCTTTTCAACCAGATACGACTTCTCGCGCAGCGTCCGCATGGCGATGTCGTAGACGTTCTCGCCGGAGTACACCCAGCGTTCGCGGAACCACGTGTCGTAGCGGACGCCGAGGCGCATCAGGTCGTCCTGTACGCGCTCGACGATCAGGTCGACGCCGCGCAGCACCATCTCCGCCGGCGGCTCGTCGACGCTTGCGCCGGCGAACTTGTCGCCGAACTCTTCGCGGAGCGATTTCGCGAGATCGATCATGTACTCGCCCGGGTAACCATCGGCCGGGATCTCAACCTTCTCGCCGAACAGTTGCAGGTAGCGCGCGACCAGCGTGCGCCCGAAGACTTCCGTCTGCGTGCCGGCATCGTTCACGAGATACTCGCGCTCGACGCTGAAGCCCGCGGCGGCGAGCACGTCGGCGAGAACGCTGCCGATCGCCGCGCCTCGGCCGTTGCCGGCCGTCAGCGGGCCTGTCGGATTGGCGCTGACGAACTCGACCTGGATGCGCTGTCCGTTACCGATCGCCACATCGCCGAACTCCTCGCCGGCGGCGACGATCGCATCGACCTGCCGCGCCAGCCAGGGTTCGGAGAGGCGGAAGTTGATGAAGCCGGGGGCGGCCGCTTCGGCGGCGCTGACGGCGCCCGCGAGCGGCACCCGCGCGGCGATATTCTTCGCCAGATCGAGCGGGTTGGCGCGCGCGGCGCGGGCCAAGCGCAGCGGCAGGTTCGTCGCGTAGTCGCCGTGTTCGGGCCGCGCCGGCCGCTCGATCACGATCTCCGGCAGGACGACATCGGGCAGCAAGCCGTCGGCCTTCGCGGCCGCGACGGCGGCTTCGATCATGGCGGTGACGTCGTCACGAATCATGCACGATCAAATGGAAAAGCGCGCTGCCCAATCAACCCGAGGACCTCGTCCACGGCGGCGCGCGCATGCTCGATCACCGGCGCAGGGTACCGCATGGCCTGCGCGTGCGCGAGAAACTCATCCTCATGCAGCACGCGCGGGAATTGGAGGAAGACCCCGAGGAACCCCTCCTCGGCGCGTCTCTGTGTCCTCCGTGAATCAGACCTGCGGCGGCGTTTCGGCCGACACCGACTTCACGAGATCGAGCGCGCGGCCGAGGGTCTTGAGGCGATCTTCGAGGCGGCGGCCTTCGGGCTCGATGCGGAGCGTCGTGACGCCGGCGTCGCGGTAGGCGCGGATGCGGTCGCGGATCATGTCATCGGTGCCGAGCATGTTGGTCTTGAGGATCATCTCGTCCGGGACGAGATCGGCGGCCTCGGCGCGCTTGCCCTCGATCCACAAACGTTGCACCGCGAGCGCCTCCTCCTCGTAGCCGGCGCGACGGAACGCGGCGTTGTAGAAGTTGTGCTCGCGCGAGCCCATCGCGCCGAGCGTGAAGGCGAGCCCGGGCTTGCGGCGCGGCAGGAGCGCCGCGACATCGTCGGAGAAGGCGACGACGCCGCCGGCTTGCAGATCGATCTCGCTCATCGAGCGCCCCGCCTTCTTTGCGCCGCGCTTGATGTGCGCGAAGAACGTCTCCTCCGCGTGCTCCGGCATGAACGACGTGCCGATCCAGCCGTCGGCCATCTCGCCGGTCAGTTCGAGGCTCTTCGGGCTGAGCGTCGCGAGGTACACGGGGATGTTCGGTTGCGGGTGCGCGCCCGACTTCAGCGACTTACCCTCGCCGCCGGGCAGCGGCAGATGATAGATCTCGCCGTCGTACTGCAGCCGCTCGCCGCTTGAGACGATGCGGACGATCTCGATCACCTCGCGGATGCGCTGGATCGGCTTTCGGAACGGCACGCCGTGCCAACCTTCGACGACCTGCGGGCCGCTGGCGCCGAGCCCCATGATGAAGCGGTTGCCGGACATCGACGCCAGCGTCATGGCGGTCATGGCGGTGTTCGCCGGCGTGCGCGCGACGGCTTGCATGATGCCGGCGCCGAGCATGATCTTCGACGTCTTCGCCGCGAGATAGGCCAGCGGCGTCACCGCGTCGTGGCCCCACGACTCGGCGCTCCAGGCGTAATCGACGCCCAGGCGCTCCGCCTCGATGGCGTACGTCGAGAGCGCATCCCAATCTTCGTTGCCGGTCATGCCGAAGCCGATTGCGGTTTTCATCGTGAGTCTCTCCTCTATCGTTGGCGATCGCAGCCCGGCGCTCGCGTAGAACGATTTAACCACGAAGGGCACTAAGGGGCACGGGGGTGAAGAGTCGGTTGGCGGAGTCGCGATCATGCTACAATCGCCGCTAACGGCCAACGACTAACGTCTATCCCCAACGAAAGGAGGTGCGTGTGAGCTGGAAAGCAAGGCTCGATGACAACGGTGAATCCGCGCGCACCTCGGGCTTCGACTAGCTGATCCGATTCGGATACTCCTCGACGGCCGCGAGCGTGCTCGCGGCGTTTTGTTTTGTACGAGGAGTACGATCTGTGAACAAGAATCAGTCACCCGATACGCGCGAGGCCCTACAGCGCTGGCAATTCGAGACGCACAGCCCGGCGTATCTGCGTCGCAGCGCGCAGCGCAACGCGGCGTTTCTGCTGCCGCTTCTTCGGCCGGGCATGCGGCTGCTCGACGTCGGATGCGGGCCGGGGAGCATCACAGTGGGGCTCGCCGAGGCAGTCGGCGCGGACGGCGAGGCAGTCGGCGTCGATCTCAGTGCGGCGATGATCGATGCGGCGCGCGCGCTCGCGGCGGAGCGTGGCGTGACGAACGTTGGCTACGACATCGCCGACGCGTGCGCGCTTCCGTTCGAGGACATGACGTTCGATGCGGCGTTCTCGCACGCGCTGCTGCAGCATCTGCCCGATCCGCTCATGGCCGTGCGCGAGATGCACCGCGTACTGAAGCCCGGCGGCGTCATCGGCATCGCCGACGCTGATCTCTCCGGCAGCCTGATCCATCCGTCGACGCCGTCGCTCCAACAATCGCTGGAGCTGATGATCGCGCTGCGCCGTCACGACGGCGGCACGCCCGACGCCGGCCGGCGTCTGCGCGAGTTGCTGCACGATGCGGGCTTCCCGAATACCGCCGCATCCGTCATCGCCGACGCTGATGGCGCGAAGGAGACGGCGGCGCGCGCCGGCGAATGGCAAGCGCGGTACTTCGAAGCGCCCCCGCTGGTCGCGCATGTCGTCGCTGCGGGTCTCGCGTCGCAGGCGGAGTTGTTGGCGATGTCGGCGGCGTGGCGCGCGTGGGGCAGCGAACCAGGCGCGTTCTGGGCGCGCTTCTGGTGTCAGTCGGTCGGGTGGAAGTGAGTTACCCGCGGCCGTTGATCCCGTATCCGCTATCCGCTACTTCACGAGCTGGCGCAGGACGAAGGGGAGGATGCCGCCGTGGTGGTAGTAGTCGACTTCTACTGGCGTATCGATGCGGCAGACGACGGTGAAGGACGTCGTCGCGCCGTCGGCGGCGCGGGCGCGGACGGTGAGGCGCTTGCCTGGCGTCATCGTGCCGGCGATGCCTTCGATGTCGTAGAGCTCCTCGCCCGTGAGACCCAACGTCGTGCGATCTTCGCCGGGCTCGAACTGCAGCGGCAAGACGCCCATGCCGATGAGGTTGCTGCGATGAATGCGCTCGAAGCTCTTGGCGATCGCCGCGCGCACGCCGAGCAGGGCCGTGCCCTTCGCCGCCCAGTCGCGCGATGAGCCGGTGCCGTATTCGGCGCCGGCGATGATGATCAGCGGCACGCCATCGGCCCGATAGCGCTCCGACGCTTCGAAGATTGTCGTCGCCTCGCCGTCGGGCAAATGCCGTGTGTAGCCGCCCTCGGTGCCGGGCGCGAGCTGGTTGCGCAGGCGGACGTTCGCGAGCGTGCCGCGCACCATCACTTCGTGATTGCCGCGGCGGGCGCCGTACGAGTTGAAGTCGTCAGGATCGACTTCGAGCTGGATCAGGTATTTGCCGGCCGGGCTCGTCTTCGGGATCGATCCGGCGGGCGAGATGTGGTCCGTCGTCACGGAGTCGCCGAGCAGCGCGAGGACGCGCGCGCCGCGGATGTCGCCGGGCGCGACGGGCTCTGCCGGCATGCCGTCGAAGTAGGGCGGGCGCTTGATGTACGTCGAGTCGGGATCCCAGTCGAAGCGCTCGCCCTCGGGCACGTCGAGGCGGCGCCACTCGTCGGTGCCTTCGAAGACGTGCGCGTAGCGGTCGCGGAACATCTCCGACTTGACTGACGTGCGCGCGGCGTCGGCGATCTGCGCCTGCGTCGGCCAGAGATCCTTGAGGTAGACCTGCTGGTCATTCTTGTCACGACCGAGCGGTTGGTTGTAGAGATCGATGTCCATCGTGCCGGCGAGTGCGTAGGCGACGACGAGCGGCGGCGACGCGAGATAGTTCGCGCGCACCTCCTGCTGGATGCGTCCCTCGAAGTTACGGTTGCCGGAGAGCACCGACGCGACGACGAGATTGCCATCGCGGATCGCCTGCGAGACCGCCTCCGGCAGCGGGCCGCTGTTGCCGATGCACGTCGTGCAGCCGTAGCCGACGAGGTAGAAGCCGAGCGCGTCGAGATACTCCGTGAGGCCCGCCTCATTGAGGTACTCGGTGACAACCTGCGATCCCGGTGCGAGGCTCGTTTTCACCCACGGCTTCGTCATCAGCCCGCGCTCGACGGCATTCCGCGCGAGCAGACCGGCCGCGAGCATCACGGCCGGATTCGACGTGTTCGTGCAAGACGTGATCGCGGCGATCACGACGGCTCCGTGCGTGATCGAGTAGCTCTTGTCGCCGTCGACGACGTGCTGGCGCTCGAAGATGCCTTCTTCGGGTTCCGGCGCGGCGATCTCCTGCGCCGGCTTCGTCGCGCTGCCGCCCTCGCCGAGCCAGCGCTCGATCTTGATCGGATCGAGCTTCGCGCCCTGCTCGATCATCGAGATGAGGTTCGCGCGCCACGTCTTCTTCGAGTCGACCAGCGGCACGCGATCTTGCGGCCGCTTGGGGCCGGCGATGCTCGGCACGACTTCGCCGAGATCGAGCGCGAGGGTGTCGGAGAACAGCGGCTCTGGCGTGTCGTCGGTGCGGAAGAGGCCCTGCGCTTTCGCGTACGCCTCGACGAGCTGCACCAGCGGCTCCGGCCGGCCGCTGAAGCGCAGGTACGAGAGCGTCTCGTCGTCGCAGGGGAAGAAGCCGACCGTGGCGCCGTACTCCGGCGCCATGTTGGCGATCGTCGCGCGCGTCGGCAGCGGCAGCGTCGAGAGGCCGGGGCCGTAGAACTCGACGAACTTGGCGACGACACCTTTCGCGCGCAGCATCTGCGTCACCATCAGCACGAGATCGGTGGCCGTGGCGCCTTCGCCCAGCGCGCCGGTGAGTTTGAAGCCGATCACTTCGGGCGTGAGCATCGGCATCGGCTGGCCGAGCATCGCGGCCTCCGCCTCGATGCCGCCGACGCCCCAGCCGAGGACGCCGAGGCCGTTGATCATCGTCGTGTGCGAGTCCGTGCCGACGAGCGTGTCGGGATAGGCGATGACGCCGCCGTCGGCCTGCCGATCGAAGACGACGCTGGCTAGAAACTCGAGATTCACCTGGTGGACGATGCCGGTGTCGGGCGGCACGACGCGGAAGTTGTCGAAGGACTCCTGTCCCCAGCGCAGCAGGGCGTAACGCTCCTTGTTGCGCTCCATCTCTTTCGCGGCGTTGAAGGCGAATGACCCGCTGGTTCCGAACTGATCGATCTGCACAGAGTGATCGATGACGAGATCGGACTGCTGCAGCGGGTTGATGCGTCGCGGATCGCCGCCGAGATCGCGAATGGCGTCGCGCATGGCGGCGAGATCGACGACGCAGGGGACGCCGGTGAAGTCCTGCATGAGGACGCGCGCGGGCCGGAACTGGATCTCGCTCTCGACGGGATGCGCCGGATCCCACGACGCCAGCGCGACGATGTCGTCGCGAGTCACCGAGCGGCCGTCTTCGTGGCGGAGGAGATTTTCGAGGAGGATTTTCAGCGAGAACGGCAGTCGGGAAGGATGGCCGACGCCGGCTTTTTCGAGCGCGGCGAGCTCGTAGAGATTGACGCTGCGGCCGCCGGCAACCAGGACGCCGCGGCTATTGAAACTATCCATCGTCGCCGTCATGTTCATGCTCCTGTCGCGCGACGCGTGATGTGATGTGTCCTCATTGTAGGACGATGTCCGCTTACGCTCGCGCTGGGGCCCACAGCCGTGTCACTACCGCGGCCGTGACATCGGAGAGATACGTCCAAGGCACCTGCGGTTCTTCGCTGCGCTCCCACGAAAATGATGTTCAGTGCGTCGCCGCCGCTGCTGCACTCGTGGCTGGACTGCTCTTGTGGTGGCAACGGAGAGATACCACGGGCACCTGCGGTTCCTCGGCTGCGCTCGGAATGACAGTCGTTGGGGTCGCATGCAACTGATGCTCACGCCGTGGGCGGCGCGTCGCCATTTTCATGGGTTCAGGGTGGCCGGTCACGGACATGGAACCCCAGAATGAACAGTGCTCGCTGCTGATTCGGCAACTGACATGGGCGAAATTGGGGGGTTGTAAAGCGTTTCGCGGTGGTGCATGATGGACAGGTGAAGCGGATAACAGGTTATTATGTTCGTGAAGTGTGGTTCACATGAACGCAACCAGGGTGACGATGCCGCGACCTTCGGCCGGTTCTGCTGAGACTCCAGCTTCGAAGCCGATAGCCGCGCATTCGAGCTGGAGTTTCCTCACGAATTACGCGTTGACGCTCGTCTACGTCGCGCTCCATCCCGAGTCGACGGTTCGGACGATCGCCCACGATGTCGGCATCACGGAGCGGGCGACTCTGGCGATTCTACGTGACCTGGACGACGAAGGCATCGTCGATCGCGTCCGCAACGGCCGGCGCAACACCTACTCGCTGAATTTTCAACGCTTGGCGCATCTGCGACGCGGGGGGACGACGACGTCGCTCACGCCGCGGCTCTTCGTCGATGTCGTGATCAAGACACTCTTCGACATGGCAACGCGCGAAGGAATGGTCGTCGAGCACGGGCCGCCGCGGGTGGTGGCCGAAGCCGAGAGCGAGGCGCGCGCCGGAGCGTGGGGCTTCTTCACGAACCATCTGCTGATCTTGCTGACGATCGCGCGCGACGGATCGCAAACGGTGCGCGAGCTCGCCGTTGCGTCTGGCGTGACGGAGCGGGCGGCTGTCGCGATCCTCAATCAGCTGGAAGCGGCGACGGTGATCGAGCGCCACCGCTCGGGCCGGCGCAACAGCTACACGATCGATTTCGAGGCCTTCCGCACGTTCGAAGGATGGCAATTCGAGTCGTGGCGCATCCCCGAAGAACTGATCGACGTCGCGACCTTCGGCCTCAAGAGGCTCTCGGCGAAGTAGTCGAACTAACAATCGTTGCCGTGGCGAAAGCGTGGCTATGCCTGCGAGTTCCCCCTCCCGCGCACCCGAAACGACAGCGCCCGCACATCCGACGTGGAGCTTCCTCACAAATCAGCCGGTGATCCTGATCTACGTTGTCCAGAATCCAGATTCGACGGTGCGCGTGATCGCGCAGGGTGTGGGATTGACGGAGCGCGCGGCGCTGGGCATCCTTCGCGATCTCGATGACGAAGGGCTCGTGACGCGACATCGCGAGGGCAGGCGTAACACATACGTCGTCAACTACTCGCGGCTGCTGGGCGTCGCCGAGATCGGTTCCGGCATGCCGAACGGCGCGATGGTCGCCGTCGTCCGCGCGCTGACCGCGATTTCGCCGGAGGCGCAGCGAGCGGCGAAGGAGCATGCCGTGACGGCGCACGATCGCCGCGCTCGCGCCGGCACGTGGGAGTTCTTCACGAACCACATGACGCTGCTCGGCGCGATCGCGCGCAACCCGACGGGGACGGTACGCGAGCTGGCGATCTCCGTCGGCATCACCGAGCGCTCGACGGTCGCGATCCTCAATCAGCTCGAAGCATCGGGTGTCGTCGAGCGGCTGCGCGAGGGGCGGCGGAACAGTTACACGATCGACCTCGAAGCATTCCGCGGCTTCGGCGGCTGGCAATTCGAGGGATGGCGCATCCCGGACGAGTTGATCGATGTCGCGACGAATGGCATCAAGCTGCTGCTTGCTACGTCGGGTTAACCACGACGTCCGGGTAACCACGAAGGGCACGAAGGGTTAAGGGAGCGCGCCGGGCGGTTGTCGTCGGGTTGCGAGAGATCCCGGGCGGCCGCGACTTCGGGCGGAGCGGCGGTCGCCCGAACGGTACCGCTGACCCAGTCCCAAGCAGGACAGGTCTGAAGACCTGCCGTACGGGTGTCGGATCTCTATCGCTGCCGACGAAGGCGCGGCGAGCAGCGCCCTTACGTGAGCGCGAGATGATCACGATCACAGCGTGAAGTGCGGCCAGAGCGAGATGCCGGGCGACGATGCCTATTCGCGGCGGAGGGCTTCGATGGGGTCGAGGCGGGCGGCGCGCCAGGCGGGATAGACGCCGAAGACGAGGCCCGTCGCGGCTGACATGCCGAGGCCGGCGAGGATCCACTTCGGCGTGATCACGTAGTCGCTGCCATCGGCGCTGATCTTGAAGCTGGCGACCAGCAGGTTGATGGTGAAGTTCCAGTCGTGCTGCAGGATCTGCGTGATACCGACGCCGACCCCGACGCCGATTAACCCGCCGAATGTCGTCACGACGAGCGCCTCGATAATGAACTGCATCAGGATGTCGCGCCGCTTGGCGCCGACCGCCTTGCGGATGCCGATCTCGCGCGTCCGCTCGCTCACCGACACGAGCATGATATTCATGATGCCGATGCCGCCGACGACAAGCGCGATCAGCGCGATCGATACGAGCAGCACGCTCAGTGTGCGGTCGACCTGCGTCGCGGTCGAGAGCACATCACTCTGCGACTGAATGTTGAAGTCGTTGTCGACTCCTTCGGCGAGGTTGTGCCGCTTGCGGAGGAGCGCCGTCACTTCTTGCTTAATCTCGGCGGCCTTCGACCGATCCTTGACCTTGAGGTTGATGACGGTCACGTTCGTCAGGCCGCGCGCATTCCGGATGAACGGGACGCGCGCCTGAAACGACGGCAGTGGCGTGATGACGACGTTGTCCTGATCCGTCGCCGATGTGGCGCCCTTCGCCTCCATCACGCCGATGACCGTGAAGTTGAAGCCGACCGAGAAGTTGCCAGGCCCAACGGTGACGCGAACGTTCTCGCCGATCGGATCCTTGTCACCGAAGAGCTTGTCCTTGACGCCGGCGCCCAGCACGACGAACAGCGCCTTCTTCGTGACATCGTCTTCGCTGATGAAGCGCCCGTCGGACACATAGAAATCACGAACCGATTGATAGTTGGATTCGGTGCCGATGAGCGTCGAGCTGACGTTCTGTCCGCGATAGATCGCTGTTGCGCTGAACGGCAGGCCGGGCGCCGGCGCCGTTGCCTGCGCGGCAAGCCCGTCGAGGCCATCAAACCCCGCCGCTTCGATGGCGCGCTCATCCTCGAGGAAGAGCCCTGGGCCCTGGCCGGGCAGTTGGAGGCCGGTCGTCGTCTTGCCAGAGCCGGGCTGGATGAACATCAGGTTGCTGCCGAGGCCGCGGATCTGATCCGTCACGCCTTTCTGCGCTCCCTGGCCCGCGGCTGTGAGCGCGATGACGGCCGAGATGCCGATGATGATGCCCAGCATCGTCAGGAGGGTGCGCAGGATGTTGCTGCGCAGCGCGATCAGCGCTGTAAGGACGACGTCGGTGGGGCTCATGGCGCGGTTCTCAATGTGGCCGCCGGCGCCGCTTCGGCAGGCGGCGGCGGATTCGGCGCGACTGTCGTAGGCGGATGCGCACGTTCGTAGACAGGTACGTTCGGCTCGTCGCTGACGATCTCGCCGTCACGCAGCGAGACGACACGACGCGTGTAGGCGGCGACATCGGGCTCGTGCGTGACGAAGGCGATCGTTATGCCGTGTTCGGCGTTGAGTTTGCGGAAGATCTCCATCACATCGTGGCTCGTCTTGGTGTCGAGCGCGCCTGTCGGCTCGTCGGCGAGCAGCAGCGCCGGGTTGCCGACGATGGCGCGGGCGATCGCGACGCGCTGTTGCTGGCCACCGGACAACTGCGTCGGCCGGTGATGCATGCGGCTCTCGAGGCCGACCATGCGCAGGGCCACCTTCGCAACCTGTTTGCGGTTCGTGACGCCGCGATACGAGAGCGGCATGGCGACCTGATCGATCGCGTTGAGGCGCGGCAGCAGATTGAATGACTGGAAGACGAAGCCGAGGCGGCGGTTGCGCACCGTCGCCAGTTGGGCATCGTTGAGGCGGCTGACGTTGACGCCGTCGAGCTCGTAGATGCCGGCGGTCGGGCGGTCGAGGCAGCCGATGATGTTCATCAGCGTCGATTTTCCGGATCCGGAGGGGCCCATGATCGCCATGAACTCGCCGTCATGAATCTCGAGATCGACGCCGCGCAGCGCGTGCACGGTTTGCGACCCGAGTTTGTACGCCTTGGCGATGCCGCGCAGCCTGATCATGCGCTACCTCAGCCCGCCGGGTATCGTCGGCGCTGCCTTGGGCGTGGGCGCCTTGCCGTTCGCGCCGACGAGCGACGCGACCTGCACGACATCGCCCTCTGCGAGGCCGGTGAGCACCTCGACGTTGTTCGTGTCCGTTGCGCCGGTCGTGACGACCTGATCTTCGACGGTGCCATTGGCACGCTTCACGCTCACGACCTGGTCGCTGCCGCGGCGGCGAATGGCCCGCGGCGGGATGACGAGCACGTTTTGCTTTGAGTCGGTCGTGATTTGGCCGCGGCCGTTCATGCCCTGCGTTGGCGCTGGATTGTTCGGCAGGATGACGATCGCGGCATCGACCTCATACGTTACGACGCCGTTCGTTGACGTCGGGCTGGCGCCGATCGTCGTGACGGTGAACGGGTAGGGCTTACCGGGCAGCGCGTCGAAGAGCACGACGCCACCCTGGTTGACTTTAATGTTCGCGAAGTCGGTCTCCTGCAGGCTCATCTTCAGCCGGATCGCGTCAGGCGTCAGCAGCACGATCGGGACCGATGCCGCGGAAGCGACGCCTGCGCCGCCGCCGAACTCGCCGACCTTGGCGTTCACCGCGGCGATCATGCCGGAGAACGGCGCGATGATCTGTGCGTTCCTTAGCCGGATCCGCGCCGCTTCGACCGTGAGCGACGCCGACTGCACGGCCTGTCGCGCCTGATCGATCGCATTCTGCGTCGCGCCGCGGTAGGCCTCGTCACGCTTCGCCTGCGCGGCATCGACGGAAGCCTGCGCGCTCTGCGCGGCGGCGAGCAGCGTCGAGCGCTGGAAGTCCGTGCCGCCCTCCATCACCGTGGCGAGCTTCTGTTGCGCGGCTGTCATCGACGCTTGCGCGGAGTTGACGCCGGCATCGGCCGCGGCGATGTCGGCGGCGGTCGGGCCGTCGTTCACGGCGCCGAGTTTCGCCTGGGCCGAGCTCACAGCCTGCTGGCCAGCCGTGACGGCAGCGTTGGCTGAATTGAGCGAGTTCTGTGCGCTGAGCAGGGAGCTGTTGGCGGCGATGACGCCGTTTGCCAGCGTGGGACGCGATGGCGGCGGCGATGGTGTCGCATCGCTCAACGCTGTGTTCATAAGCGCGGCGTCCGTACCGGAGATCGGCGCTGCCTGCGTCGTGCAGAACGACGGCGACGTGTCGCCGCTCGGCGACGAACAGTACGTCGCCTCGGCGCTCTTCAGCGCGGCGGTGGCCGTCGTTACCGTGTTCTGCGCGCTCGATGCGCCGTTCTGCGCCGCCGTCAGCGACGACTGCGCCTGCGCCACGCCGGCTTCGGCGGCGCTGCGATCGGAGTTCGTCGGCGTCGTGTTGAGTTTGTCGCGCGTCGCCTGCGCTGTGGCGAGTTGCGCCGCCGCCGCGCTCACGCCCTGCTGCGCGGCAGCGACATCGGCCGACGCGCCGCCATCGACGAGGTCCTGGTAGTCGTTCTGGGCCTTCGTCAGCGCCGCCTGCGCTGTCGCGAGCCCTTGATCGGCCGCCGTCAGCTGCGCCCGCGTCGAACCGGCGGCGAGATCGTCGAGCTTCAACTGCGCCGCGCGCTGATTCGCCTCAGCAGACGCAACAGCGTTCGCCAGATCGTCGGACTCGACGCTGGCGAGCACGTCGCCCTGCTGCACGCGATCACCGACTTTGACGTTGACGGTGGCGATCTTTCCGGATGTCTGGAAGGTGAGATTGCTGCTCAACTGCGCGTCAGCGACGCCGGAGATCGTCAGCGTCTGGTTGATCGTCGCCTTCGTCACCGGGATCTCTTCGGTCGAGCGCGTCACCGTCGCCGAGTCGCTCTTGAACACGAAGTAGTAGAGCGCGCCGGCGATCGCGGCGCCGCCGATCAGCAGCACGAGCAGCGTGATGATGCGGCCGCGCCACTTGTTCTCGGATAGTGATAGTTCGTCTTCCAGATTGATCGCCGTCAACGGCCCACCCTCCCGATGCCTGACTCTGCTCCGCGATCGCGGGGACCTTCAGGGATGCTCAGCGCTTTCAATTCGATGTCACACAGCGAGCGGACGACCGTCGTAGCGTCGGCGCTCAGTGCATTGGGACTGAGAAGGATCATGTGCGCGCTCGCGAAGATGCGTGACGTGGCCTGCGCGTCTTCCGCGGCGAATTCGCCAGCGGCGATGCTGCGATCGACGATGCGCTGAATCGCGCCGGAGAGCATCACCGGCAGCGACTGATTGCCGGCGGGCGCGTGGCGCGCGGGCAGCGGGCGCGTCATCTCGCGCCGCACGCCCTCCTGCCACATGAGCGAGAGCACGTCGCGGTTGCGGCCGATCGTCGCGGCGAAACGGCCGGTGAGCGCGATTAACGCCTCGGCCGCGCTCGATCCGTCAAGCGTTTCGTCGAGCAGCGCGGCGTCGATCTCATCGCGCCCGATCTCGAGAATCGCTTCGAGGATTGCCTGTTTGTCGGCGAAATAGCGGTAGAACGTGCCGAATCCGAGGTCCGCTGCTTCTGAGATCGCGGCGATCGTCGTCGACGGGAAGCCGTCGCGGGCGAACAGGCGGCGCGCGGCGGCGACGAGCGCGTCGCGGTTCTTCGCCCGTTTCCGGGCGAGGCGGGAAGCTGATTCGTTCATCAGGGTTGATGGAGGCATCGCGCCAGAGACTACCGCGCGCGGAGTTCTAGGTCATTGCGGAAGTGTGATCACCGCCTCGTTTTTGTCAAGTTCCGACACAATTTGGATCCAGCGGGAACCGCAACCCGTGGAGTGAGACGCCGAGGCCACGCCGGGAATCGCGCCTCGCACCGAGCAAAGCTCTTAAGGGGAGACCCGTACGCGCCGACACTCTTGGAGAGGTTGCCCGCGCAACCCGGTTCCGCTTGGGGGAGGGGTCGTCGATGCGTTTCAGGATTGCAATCGCCACACTCGCGGTGGGAGTCGTCGCTTTGGCGGGGTCAATGGGTTCTGGCGGGCGGTACATCGCGAGCGCGCACGCCGCGAGTCCAGCGCCGCCGCAGCGCACCGGCGACGTGATCGTGAAGTTCAAGCGCAGCGCGACGCTCGGCGCGATCGCCGGCGCGATCGGCGGCGCCAACGCTTCGGCAACGGCGAGCACGGCCGGATCGGGGTTAGTGCTGCTGAAGCCGGACGCGGGGCAGTCGGTGGATCACGCCGTGACGGCGCTGCAGGCGAGCGCCGACGTTGAGTTCGCCGAGGCGGACATTCGCGTTTCGATCGCGCAGACGCCGACCGACCCGCTCTACGTGTCCTACCAGTGGAGCCTGCCGCAGATCTTCGCGCCGGGCGCCTGGGATGCGACGACGGGCAGCGCCAGCACGATCATCGCCGTCATCGACACCGGTGTCGACGCCACGCATCCGGATCTCGCAGGCAAGATCACGACCGGCGCCAATGCTGGCTTCAACTTCGTCGGCAATAACACGAACACGGCCGACGACGAGAGTCACGGCACCTTCGTCGCCGGCATCATCGCGGCGAACGCCAACAACGGGCAAGGCGGCGCCGGCGTCTGCTGGCTGTGCAAGATCATGCCCGTGAAGGTGCTCGATTCGACGGGCAGCGGCAGCACCTTCAACGTGTCGCAGGGGATCGACTGGGCCGTCGCGCACGGCGCGAAGGTGCTGAACCTGAGCCTCGGCGCACCGACGGGCACGGCGTCGCTGCAGACGTCGGTCGATAACGCCTGGAACGCCGGCGTCATCGTCGTCGCCGCCAGCGGCAACAACGCCGCGGACGCCGACCCGACAAACGACGGCGTGCTCTTTCCGGCGGCGTACCCGCACGCGCTGGCGATCGGCTCCGTCACGCAGGCGGGCGCGCGCTCGACGTTCTCGGACTTCGGGCCGGAGCTGGATCTGATGGCGCCGGGCGAGAACGTGCTCGGCACGTTGTGCACCTGCGCCGGCAACCCCGGCGGTTACGCGACGGGCAGCGGCACGTCGTTCGCTTCGCCGCATGTCGCCGGCGTCGTCGGCTTGATGATCTCGAACGGGATCACCGATCGCGACACGATCTTCAGCCGCCTCACGTCGAGCGCGGTCGATATGGGCGCGGCCGGCTTCGACAACCTGACGGGCTGGGGCGAAGTGCAAGCGCAGAAGTCGGTGCTGCCGCAGTACCAGGTGAGCTGGTCCGCGAATACGCTCCCGACGTCGATCGTGGCAGCGACCGCGACGAGCGCCAACGTGACGTTTACGAACGCGGGCTGGCAGACGTGGTCGGCGAGCGGCGCGAACCCGGTGCACTTCTCGTACCACTGGCGGAACGGCGCCTGCGCCGGCACGACGAGTGCGATCTATGACGGCGTCCGCACGTCGCTCTCGGCGGACGTCGCGACCAGCGGCAGCGTGACCAACCTCTCGGCGCAGATCCAGGCCCCGCCGGCGGCCGGCACCTACTGTCTCGTCTACGACCTCGTGCGCGAAGGCATGACGTGGCTCTCAAATCAGGGCGCCGCGACGCAGACGGGCACTGTTAGCGTGACGGCGCCGGTATACGGCGTGACGTGGGGCGCGAACACACTGCCGAGCACTATCGCTGCCGGCGGATCGACGAACGTCAACGCCACGTTCACGAACACCGGCTCGCTGACGTGGCTCGCGTCCGGGACGTTCGCGACGCGCTTCGCCTATCACTGGAGCAATGGCGCCTGCCCCGGCACGACGAGCGCGATCTACGACGGTGTGCGCACGGCGATCCCTTCGAACATCGCGACGGGCGCTACGGTGACGAACCTCTCGGTGCAGATCGCGGCGCCGCCGGCTGCTGGCACGTACTGCCTGATCTACGATCTGGTGCGAGAGAGCGTCGCCTGGTTCTCGACTCAGGGCGCCGCCACGCAATCAGCCACTGTCACCGTGACAGCGGGGCAGTACGCGGTCACGTGGGGTGCGAACACGCTGCCGAGCAGCGTCGCAGCCGGCTCGACGACGCCCGTGACGGCGACGTTCACGAACGCCGGCACGCTGACGTGGCCATCGAGCGGCGCGAACCAGGTGCGGTTCGGCTATCGCTGGTACAGTGGCGCCTGCCCGGCGGCAGGCGCCACCGCCTACAACACGCCGCGTGCCGCGTTGCCCGGCAACATTGCGCAGGGCGGGACTGTGACGAACCTCTCGCATAACATCATCGCGCCGGCGTCGGCGGGCACGTACTGTCTCGTGTACGACCTCGTGCGCGAAGGCGTGACGTGGTTCGCCTGGCAGGGCGCGGCGACGCAATCGGCGACGGTCACGGTGACGGCGCCACCGTACGGCGTGACGTGGGGCGCGACGAACACGACATCGACGATGACGGCGAGCAGTAGCAATGCATTCAATGTGACGCTGACGAACAGCGGCTCGTTGACGTGGGCCGCGGGCGGTGGCAACCCCGTGCGGTTCTCGTACCACTGGTTGAACGGGGCCTGCCCGGGCACGACGACGGCGGCGTTCGATGGCCTGCGGTCCGTGCTGCCCGGTGACATTCCGGCGAACTTCACCGTCACGAACCTCAACGTCTCGGTGACGGCGCCTGCCTCGGCCGGCACGTACTGCCTGCAGTACGATCTCGTGCGCGAAGGCGTCACGTGGTTCTCGTGGCAGGGCGCGAACATGCTCTCGACGACCGTGACCGTGAGCTAATCCATCACGGGTAGCGCTATCCATACGGAGGCCGCCGCGAGGCGGCTCTCCGTTTGCGTCGGGATGCTGCAGGCCGAGGGCGAGGGTGAACCCTGACGCCCTTCTTGCGTTCGCATGCCGAGACTCCGGTGTGATTCCAAGTGCCGCGACGTTGACTTCCGCATCAAGCAAGATCTGCATCATCGGTTGCGGCGTCGTCGGCGGCGCGCTGCGTCGCTGGTTCGAGTCGCAGGCCGCCGATGTCGCCGTCTACGACCCGCCGAAGGGCCTTGACGACACGTGCGCCATCGATCGCGCTGATGTCGTGTTCGTCTGCGTGCCGACGCCGTACGACGCTGCGGCAGGCTTCGACGGGAGCTACGTGCTCGACGCGGTGTCCGGGATCGGCGGCGAGAAAGTGGTCGTGATCAAATCGACGGTGCTGCCGGGGACAACGGACGCGCTGCAGGCGCAATTTCCGCAGCATCGGTTTATGTTCAACCCGGAGTTCGTGCGCGAGGCGTCGGCGTATGACGATCTCGTTCATCCCGATCGCCAGGTCATCGGCACAACGGAGCAGAGCATCGACGATGCGAGATTCGTGCTGTCGTTGCTGCCTCGCGCGGCGCAGGAGATCACGTGCGGCGCGCGCGAAGCCGAGATGGCGAAGTACGTTGCGAACTCGTTTCTCGCCGTGAAGGTGAGCTTCGCCAACGAAGTCTTCGATCTGTGCGCGTCGCTCGGCATCGAGTACGACGCCGTGCGAGAGATCGTCGCCGCTGATGCACGCATCGGCGCGTCGCACCTCGACGCCGCCGCTGACGGGTATCGCGGGTATAGCGGCAAGTGCCTGCCGAAGGACAGCAAGTCGCTGCTACAGCTGGCGCACGCCGCCGGCGTGCCGCTGCGCGTGCTCGCGGCCGCTGACATCGCGAATGATCAGCTGACATCGGCGAAGGCGCGTCGTCTGCGCGCGCCGGGAGTTACGGCGCGACGAACCAGGTTGGATGCGCCGGTGCGTCGGGCGGCGTAGCGGCGGTGTGTGGCGCGGGCGACAGCCGGGACGGCTGTCCTACATCGATCTCTCGCGGACGTGATCCCGATCTGTCTGCCGCGACGCACGGCCGAGGGCGGCCGTGCCACGTGCGCGGCTCTGTGAGTGCGCTTCAAATTGGCCGCTGGTGGAGTGAGTTGTTAGGATGTCAGTCCGTCGGGGTGTAGCTCAGCCAGGCTAGAGTGCACGGTTCGGGACCGTGAGGTCGACAGTTCAAATCTGTCCACCCCGACCACCTCCCCCTTTGTCCTGTCGTCCGCCCGAGTGTGCAGCTGCCGCGTGCGGGCATCTTCGCGCGACGACCAGGGCGCAGCGAGCAGCGCCCCGACAGATTTGGACGCACCGCAGGTTCTGGCGCGCAACATTGAGATGTCTGCTGGTTCTGGCGAGCGCGCGGCATCGTCGCGTGACGACCAGGGCGCGGCGAGCAGCGCCCCTACAGATTTGGACACGGTTGTTCGCTGGCGCCGTGGCATCGTCGCGTGACGGTGAGGGCGCGGCGAGCAGCGCCCCTGCGGCTGTCTAACCGCCGGAACGAGGCACGGGCAGCGAGCGCTGCGACTCGGCGTCGGCGCCGAACGTCGATACCATGCCGGCGGTGGAGGGGTGTCGATGACTGACGAGATCTACGGAAGCGAGCGGCTGGCGGAGTTGTACGACCTCGTCTGGGGTGACTACGCCGACGATCTCGAGATGTACGAGCAGTTCGCGCGGCGCGGTGAACGGCCATCGCTCGAACTTGGCGCGGGGACGGGGCGGGTGGCGCTGCATCTGGGCGGCAATGGCCATGATGTCGTCGCGCTCGACGCTTCGCCGGCGATGCTGGCGCGCCTCGCGTCGAAGCTCGATCCGACAATAGCGAAGCATGTGACGTTGTTCGAAGGTGATATGCGGGCGTTCGATCTAACCCCGCAGACGTTCGATCTCGTGTTCTGCGCGACGAACACGTTCCAGCATCTGCTGACGCATGAAGATCAGATCGCGACGCTCGAAGGCGCGGCCCGGCACCTGGCGTCAGGCGGCGTGTTCGTGCTCGAGGTGCGGACGCCGCGCGCCGTCGATTGGGGCGTCGAGCGCCAGCCGCTGACGCTGAGTGGCACATTCGCGTTGCCTGAGAGCGATGATCGGCTGATGCGATTCCAAACACTCGCGGTCGCCGCGAACGCGCAGACGACGACGGCTACATGCTTCTTCGATCGCGTCTCGCGCGACGGCGCTGTGCATCGCACGTTGTTCGATGTGACGCTGCGATACACGGGGTTGCCGGAGTTGCAGCTGCTGTGTGAGCGCGCGGGGCTGCGCATCGCGAATGTCTACGGCGATCATGACCTCTCGCCCTACGATGATGACAGCGATACGATGATCGTCGTCGCGGAGACTGCGCGGTAGGCGCGAGCGCGACGACGGAGGGAACCGCAGCTTGCTCATCGCACTCGACGCCATGGGAGGCGACCACGCACCGGCCGAGATCGTCGCCGGTGCGCTTCTTGCACGTAAGGATCTCGGGATCGAAGTCGTGCTCGTCGGCGCGCAAGCCTTGCTCGAGGCGGAGTTGCGGAAGCAGGGTGAGAGCCCGTCCAGCATCGAGATCTTTCAGGCCAGCGAAGCGATCGCCATGGACGAGCATCCCGCTTCGGCGGTGCGTGCCAAGAAAGACGCCTCGATCAACGTCGCGATGTCGATGGTCAAGCGCGGGGTGGCGGGCGCCTTCGTCTCCGCCGGCAACACCGGCGCCGTGATGGCGTCCGCGTTGATGACGCTCGGCCGTATTCCCGGGGTCGAGCGGCCGGCGCTGGGCACCGTGGCGCCGTTCAGCGAGACAGGCATCCTCGTGCTCGATGTCGGCGCGAACGCCGACGTGAAGCCAAATTACCTCGTCCAATTCGCGCAGATGGGCAGCGTATACGCCGAGCGCGTGATGCACATCACCAACCCGCGCGTCGCGCTGCTGAATATCGGCGGCGAGGAGACGAAGGGCAGCGAACTGATCCAAGAAGTGTACGGCCGGTTGGGGAACGCGGGCGTGAACTTCGTCGGCAACATCGAGGG
>JBBQVO010000023.1:0-27649 GCA_038211505.1 Dehalococcoidia bacterium
AGTCGGCCGGCGCCAGCCAGACTTTGCTGTCGGGAAGCAGGCTTGAAGCCTTGGCGTGGGAAGAGATCATCGGGATAACTCTCGAGCAAATCCTCCATTTGTTTCTCTAGCATCGTTTCCCCGATCTGCTGCGTAACATCAGTCCCCGTGTTTTCAAAACCTCACACCGTCGTACGGCTCGCCGGTGATGTCGGCGACGTGCATGGAGACGTGGCCGATGGAGACCGCTTCGAGGACGCCGGCGAGGGGGCCGGTGATGCCGCCGGCGGAGCGGATGTTCGTTTGCAGCAGCGCGTCGTCGGTGGCCTCGACGGCTGCGATGGTGGCGGCGCGGTTCGTCTCGAATTCGTCGATCAGTTCGGCGATCGATGCGTTGGCGCGCTTCTCGACCTGGCGATCGTTGTACGACAGGATGCCGCCCTGCGCCGTCGTTGCCGGAGCGCCATCCGGCGTCGTGCGCGTGACGGATGACGCGGTCGCCGCGTGCGCAGCCGGGGACGGCTGCGCTACATCGCTCTTCCCCGGCGCGGGCGTCTGCTTCGCGATGTCGATGAGCTTCTTGTACGTCCATTCGATGGAGGCGACGTGAGCGAGGATCTGGCGGGCGTTCCAGCCGTTTTCGTAGCGGCCCTGATCGAATGCTGACTCGGGGGTGGCGCGGAGTTTTTCGACGGCGTTCGCGCCGTTTTCGCGGAGGGCGGCCATCAGTTCAGTCTTGGTTGGTGCTTCTGCCATGGACTACGTCCTCTATTTCGTCGCCCGCGTCGCGCGTTGCGTCCACACGGTTCTCCGGTGCTGGCCGGCGAGGACAGGGCTGAAGACCTGTCCGTACGGTGCAGTTGGTCTCTCCTAGAAGTACGCGCGACACCCGACGCGGGCGGCCACATCGGGCCGCCCCTACGGTCGTTCGATCTCTTTCTCAAACGCGGTAGCCGTCCGTTATCACTTCGGCCGCACGCAGCTTCTGCAGTCGCTCGGCGCCGATCAACTCGTCGTACATTTCGGGGTCGGTGGGGAAGGGGGTGACGTATTTGGCGACGTAGGCGTCGACGGTGTCGCGGCTGATGGCGCCGAATGTTTCGAGGACTCCCGCCGTGTCGCTGCCGTAGTAGCCGCCGCAGTTGCCGGGCCAGGCGCCGAAGGGCGCGTGGACGACGGCGTCGACACAGTAGTAGGGGAAGCTGGTGCGGCCGGGATCGCGGCGGATCTCTTCCGTATCGATGATCTCTTCGGCGGAGATGATCACTTTCTTCGAGGCGAGGGCGCACTCTTCGTGGGCGATGCCGGTGCCGAAGACGCGGGCGTTGCCGTAGATGTCGGCCTGCTGCACGTGGATGATCGCGACATCGGGGTTGAGCGCGGGGACGAGCGTGATCGGCTTGCCGGTGAAGGGATCTTCGACGAGTTTGGCGCCGGAGTATTCGAAGCCGTCGGTGCCACCGAAGGATCGGACGGGGAGAAACGGCAACCCCATCGCGCCGGCCTGCAGGCGCAACGTCATGACGACGTTGCTGTACTCGAACACCTGCAGCCGGCCGTCCTTGACGCGATTATCGACCGCGGCGCCGGGCCAGAAGAAGCCGCAGTCGGCCCTCGAGGCGCAGCCGGCGCCGGCAAGCAGTCCGACATCGACGTAGGCGAACTTGCCGCAGAGCCAGAGGTCGCGCTTCTGCTGACGGATGATCTCGCGGATCAGGGTCGAAGGGCCGCGCTGGAAGTAGTTGCAGTCGTAGGCGAGATAGTCGCCGTCGGCGACGAAGCGGGAGACAGCGTCGGCGGCGGACATCAGGCGCGGCACGAGCGCGCGCTGTTTGTGGTCGCGGACGTAGGCGCGATGGCCGTCGGGATCGACGGGCAGATACGGCGCGTGGCCTTCGGCGAGGATCTGCATCTCGCGATGATAGCCGTGCGCTCCGGAACGTGCTAGCGGTGATGGAGGGGAGGTTTGTTTGGCAGTTTTGCGATTCTCGTTACATAACGCGACAACTTGACCCGTTATTTGTTGATTCCGGTGATCGATATGTCTATGATCTTCGGGGTTGGATGGAGTCAGTCAAGGAGGACACGTGAATCGAAAGATGATCTTAGGCGCTGGTGCGCTCGTGCTCGGCGTCGCGACGTTCGCGCTTGGATTTGGTGGCGCGTCGCCCGTGAGCGCCGGATGCGTACAACTATGCACGGCCACGAGCACGCCGGCGGCGACGAACACGGCCGTGCCGGCGAGCGCGACGCCGTGCAATAACAACAACAACATCCAGCAGCAGCCGTGCAACTCGCCGACGTCGACGGCCACGGTGACGCTGAAGACGCACACGCCGACGCCGACGAACACGCCAGGGCCGACGCAGACGCCCGCGGCGACGGGCACGAAGGCGCCGGCGAACACCGTCGCGCCGCCGGCGCCGACGCAGCCGGGCGGCGGCAACCTCGGCCAGAACGTACGGCCGCCGAACACTGGCAGTGGCGGCAACACCGGCACGGGCGGCGGTAGCGGCAGTTACGGGCTGTGGTTCGCAGCGGCCGCCGCGCTACTTATCGTGGTGGGCGGTGGGTCGCTGGCGCTCGGATTGCGCCGCAAGCGGTAATACAGGCGATCGGATAGCAAACTTAGCAGGCAGGGAGGCCACATGAATCGGAGATTGATCTTTGGCGCGACCGCGCTCGCGCTCGGCGTTGCGATGTTCGGGTTCGGACTCGGCCGCGGCGCGACCGCGCTGGCGGGCGTGAACACGGTGACGAACACACCGGCGGCGACGAACACACCGCAACCGACAGCCACCACGTGCAGCAGCCAACAGTCGACCTGCACGCCGGTGCCGTCGGCGACGGTGCGCATCAAGACGAACACGCCGACGCCAACCGGTACGGCCGCGGCGACGCAGACTCCGGCGGCGACGGGCACGAAGGCGGCGACGAACACCGTCGCACCGCCGGCGCCGACCCAGCCGGGCGGCGGCAATCAGGGTCAGAACGTACGGCCGCCGAACACCGGCACGGGCGGCAGCAGCGGCAATGATCGGCTGGCGCTCTGGTTTGCCGCGGGCGCGTTGATCGCAGCCATCGGCGGCGGGACGCTCCTCGTCGGCGCGCGACGGCGGCGTTAGTCGCGCAGAGAGACGGATAAGAGGAGGGGGCGCGGGTTCGCGCTCCCTCTTGTTGCGACAGGTTCAGTCGGAAGCAATCAAGGAAGCAGAGGAGGAACGAATGCGTATACGGAAGTTTGTGGGAGCGGGGCTTGCGGCGATGGTCGTCGGCGGCATGCTCATCGGGTTGAGTTTTAGTAGCGGCGCTGTGGAGGCGGGGAATCAGAACCCGAACTGCGTCACGCCGCCGGCAGCGAGCGCGACGGCTGTTTCGGATCCAACGGCGACATCTACCACGATCCCCGCGCTCGCGCCGAACATTGTCGCCAACGCCGTCGCGCCGACGTGCGTGCCGCCGACGGCGACGCCGACGGTGAAGCTGCTGACGCATACGCCGACGGCGACCAGTACGCCGGCAGCGACGCAAACGCCAGGCCCGACGAATACGGCCGCACCGACGAACACGGTCGCGCCGGCGCCGAACACGCCGGCGAACGGCGCGGGCAACCTCGGCGCCAGCGTCCGCCCGCCAAACACCGGCACGGGCGGCAGCGGCGGTTCGGGCTCGACTTTGTGGCTGCTGGTCGGCGGTGTCGCGCTGCTGGCCATTGGTGGAGGCTCGATGCTGGCGGGTGTGCGCGGACGGCGCTAGGCGCGAGTTTAGGCTCGGTGATATAAGGAAGAGGGCGAGCGATCGCCCTCTTCCTTGCGTGTTGAGGAGGCGGCATCGGAAGATTGCAAGGAGAATTGCAGGGTTTTCCCCATGCCTGAGCGCGGCTGCTGCCGACTATCATGCTGGATGAGCGCGCCGGACGCGTTCGCATACGCGTGTGGAGGAATGTTGTGAAAAAGAAACTGATGCTGAGTGGCGCATTCGCCCTGGTCGGCGGGTTCATTTTGGTGGCTGCATCGATTAGCGGCGGCTCGAGCTCGTACGTGTCGGCGCAGGTGGTGGCGACGGCGACGCCGTGTCCGACGTTCACGGCGACGTCGACGGCGACTGCGGTACCGGTGGGATCGACGGCGACAAATACGGCCACGAACACGGCAACTGCGACAAACACTGCCACGGCGACGGTAACCAGCACTCCTACAGACACGCCCACGCCGGCGACTGGTACGGCGACGAACACGCCGGTAAACACGAACACGCCGACGAACACGGCAACGGCAACGAGCACGCCAAACTTCGCCTGCGCGACGTTCACGGCGACGGCGACGAATACGGCGACGACGATTCCGGCGACGGCTACAGCTACGTTCACGACCGTAGCGACGGTCGCCGTCTCGACGTCGACGGCGACGCGCACGGTTGTGACGTTTGCGACGAGCACGCCGATCGGCGGGGCTGCGGGCGCGGGCACGCGGCTGCCGAACACGGGTGATGGCGGTGACTCGCCGCTGAGCGCGTGGGTAGTCGTCGCGGGCATGCTGCTGGTCTTCGGTGGCGGCGGCACCATCATCGCCGGCACGCGCACGCGGCGCTAGTCGCTCGCGCAACAGAGACGTTGAAGAGACAGGGGGCGCGAGAGCGTCCCCTGTCTGCGTATGAGGCTGGAGGCTGGAGGCCGATCCAACCTCCACCCTCCAGCCTCGCCCTCGTAACGCCACGACCCGGCGATCGACGCCGGTACTCACGTCACAGACTCAGACTCCAATACTCCGCCCCCGGGGGTTTGCACCTGAAAGTACGGGTAAACCCTGTCGATACATATCCACGGACATCCCGACGTATCGCCGGTGGCATGGGAGCGCCTGTGGTTAGTGAAAGCAGCCCGCCCCGCCGACCCGTACTAACGCTGGACGATCTGGCGCGACCGATGACGCGCCGACCGGAGCGGCTGCACGCGCTGACGACGGCCGATCTGGCGATCGCCTTTAGCCAGGCGCTCGATCTTGGCGAAGGCAAGCCGGCGGGTCATGCGCAGCGGTTGTGTTACATCGCGACGACGCTCGCCGACGCGCTGGGCCTCGAGGGCACCCAGCGGAGCGGCGTCTTCTTCGGGGCGCTGCTGCACGACATCGGCGTCACGCCGGCCGCGTCGGATCTCTGCCGGATCGCCGGCGTCGACGAGGCCGCGATCTTCGGGCCGTCGCCGTTGCGCGCGCGCGATGAGCATCGCGCCGAGCTGGTGTTCGCCGATGCCGACGCGATCACAGATGCGACGCACCGTCACTGTGAGCTCGGGGCCGAGATCGTCGCGTCGCTCGATCTGCCTGACGAAGCATCGATCGCCGTCGCGCATCATCACGAGAGTTGGGACGGCAGCGGCTATCCGCAAGCGCTCGGCGGTGAAGCGATCCCGGTCGAGGGGCGCATTCTCGCTGTTGCCGATGTCGCGGAAGTGCTGATCTCGGATCAGATGAACTCGCTCGTCGCGCGCCGGCACTTCACGACGTCGATCCACGAGTTCGCGGGCAGCCAGCTCGATCCGACGATCGTCACGCTGCTGCTCGATCTCGCGAAGTCGGACGCGTTCTGGCTCGGGCTGTATTCCGAAGACATGACGGAGACGCTGACGTCGATGCGCGGCACGGTCGAGACGCGCCGCAGCCGCAAACGCGTGACGCGCTTCGCCGAAGTGTTCGGCGATCTCGCGGACACAAAGGGCGGCCACACGGCCGATCACTCGCGGCACACTGCCGAGAGCGCCGAGCAGCTCGCCGAAGCGCTGGGTCTCGATGCCGGGCACGTCGAGATGATCAAGATCGCGGCGCTGCTGCACGACCTGGGGCTGCTGGGGGTGCCAGCGCGGATCATGTCGAAGCCGGACATTCTCTCGGTCACGGAGATGCAGTTGATGCGGCAGCACCCGGCGAACTCGGAGATGGTGTTGCAGGATCTGCCGGGCTTCGAGGAAGTGGCGGTGTGGATCGCGCGGCATCACGAGCGGCCGGACGGCCGCGGTTATCCGGAGATGCTGGCCGGCGACGATATCCCGCTCGAATCGCGCATTCTCTCCGTCGCCGACGTGCACTCCGCCATCACCGCGGAGCGCCCGCATCGTGGCGCGATGACGCGCAAGGACGCCAAGCAGCTGCTGCTGGGCGCGGCGGGCACGCAGCTTGACGCGGAGCTGGTGCGGACGTTCATCACGCTGATCTGAGGGACTCCGAAGCCCGGCGAGTGCATCCAACCGTAAGGCGTGCTGCCGTCACTGGCCGGTGAGGGCTGATCCGCCAATTGTGGTCTTGGTTCGCGCGGGGACAGCCGAAGGCGGCTATCCTACGCGAGCCCTCGCCTGCCCACTCTCCATCTTCCAAATAACCGCTAACACATTTGCTGCGACCTGTCGTACAATCAGGCTCCAACGCATACGCAAAGGAGGTGGACTGTGGCGACGTACATTTTGCTCAGCACCCTCACGGACGAAGGGCGGCGGACGCTGAAGGAGCGGCCGGAGCGGCTGCAGGAAGTGAACCGCGAGATCGAGGCGATGGGTGCGCGCGTGACGCATCAGTTCGCCGTGCTCGGCGGCTACGACTTCGTCAACATTCTCGAAGCGCCGGATAACGAGACTGTGGCGCGCATCTCCGTCGAGCTCGGCGCGCGGGGGACGGTGCAGCTGACGTCGCTGCCGGCGATCGCGGTGGATGAGTTCACGAAGATGCTGAAGTCGAAGTGAATCGGCGAACCACAGATTTCACAGATTCCACAGATTGAGGTCGCGACCGTGGCTGCGTCGACTGAATCGAGCGAGTGTGGCCGGCCAAGCAGCTGATTGCGTGGCGGGCCGAAGATACCTTTACGGAGGCGTGATGGGCACGTATGTGGTGCTGACGAGTCTCACGGCGACGGGGCGGAAGAACATCGAGGCGAACCCGGGGCGGCTCGCGGAGGTCAACGCGCAGGTCGAGAAGCTCGGCGCGAAGATCAAGATGCAGTACGCGACGCTCGGCTCGTACGACTTCTTCACCGTGATCGAGGCGCCGGATAACGCGTCGGTGGCGAAGATCGGGGCGGAGATCAGCAGCATCGGTTCGGTGAAGCTCGCGACGTATCCGGCGATCGGGCTCGAGCGCTTTCAGCAGTTGCTGAAGATGCAGCCGTATCGCACCGAGCCGCACGCCTGGCAGACGAGTTTATGGGCGAGCGTGGTGCGGCGCGCCGGCCGTTACTGGACGACGACGCGCTATGTGCGCCAGTTCTGCAATCCGCTGACGATCGAAGGCCGCGAGAATCTCCATGGCTTCAGAGGCCCGGCGATAGTCATCGCCAACCACAGCTCGCATCTCGATTCGCCGACGGTGTTCACGGCGTTGCCGTCGCGCATCCGCAACAAGCTGGCGATGGCGGCGGCGGCGGACAAGTTCTACGCCAGCCGCAAGAAGCGCATCTGGTGGCAGTCGCTGTTCCAGATGGCGTTCCCGGTGCATCGCGGCGGTGGCACGAAGCAGTTGGAATATCCGCTGTCGCTGCTCAAGCGCGGCTACTCGATCCTGATCTATCCGGAGGGCGGACGATCGAAATCGGGGCAGATCGCGCGCTTCAAGGCGGGGCCGGCGATCATGGCGATGCAGGCGAAGGTGCCGGTGATTCCGATCTACATGGAGGGGCTGCGCAACGTCATGCCAAAGGGCGAGCGGACGCCGCGTGCGGCGGCTGTGAGCGCGCGCATCGGCAAGCCGGTGTGGCTGACGGAGGCGGCATCCATCCCGGACGCGATCGGCATGCTGGAGAACGCGATGCGTGAATTGGCCGGCATCCCGCCGCACCACGCGCCGCATCCGGCCGTCGCGCCGGAGGCGGCGATGGCGTCGGCCGGCGGCGGCAGCTGATCCGATGGCCTGCGTGATCTGTCTCTGCGGCGTGCGGGTTGAGGCGACGGACACGCGTTCGCTCAACGACGCCTACTGGTCGCACACGGACGACAGCCACCCCGACGCGCCAATCACGCCGGCGCGCCGGCAGAACGCGACTGATGCGCTCCTCCGCACCGGCGGATGGGATGGCGAGCGGGTCGCTGTGAGCAACGCGCAGATTCGCCCGCTGTCGCCGGATGCAGTCGGCGACTATCTTCGTTTCTTCGACGACGACGCGTTCCCGGACAACCCCGCGTGGGCATCCTGCTACTGCATCTCGTACAACATCGCGCTTCCCGGCGACGAATTTGAAGAACGAAGCGCGGCCGAGAATCGTGCCGGCAAGGCCGGGATGATAGAGCGTGGTCAGGCGACCGGTGTGCTCGCATACGCCGGCGGCCGCGTCGTCGGGTGGTGCAACGCCGGCCCGCGCGCCCTATATCCCACGCTCGATCGCGTCCCGGAATTCGCGGCTGACGACGCTGCTACGGCCGGCGTTATCGTCTGCTTCGTCATCGCGCCCGGCGCGCGCGGTCAGGGACTCGCGCGCAAGCTGCTCGACGGCGCCTGCGAAATGCTCGGCGAGCGAGGGCTAGCCCACGTCGACGCATACCCGCCGCGGCGCGCGGGCACCGACGCCGGTTCATATCACGGGAAGCTCAGCATGTATCTCGACGCAGGGTTCGAAGAGATACGCGACGCCGGGCGCTACGTCGTCGTGCGGAAGGCGCTGCGTTGAGCGCGAAGAAACGCACGGGCGATCCGTGGATGCCCGGGTACCGCTACGGCGCGCTGCTGCCGCCGCTCTCGCTTAACCTGCTCGTGCGGGATACTGCGGCGTCGTGCGAGTTCTACGTCGCCGTCTTCGGCGCGGACGTGCATTATCGCGATATTGACTTTGCGGCCCTGCGCGTCGGGCCGGCGGAGGTGATGCTGCACGCCGACCACACGCACGAGTCGCATCCGTGGCACGCCGCGCTCACATCCGGCGCGACGCGCGGCATCGGCGCCCAGATCCGCATTCTCGGCATCGATCCTGATGAGACGCAGCGACGCGCCATCGCCGCCCGCGCAACAGTCGCAGTGCCGCCGGCGGATCGCGGCCACGGTTGGCGCGAAGTCTGCGTCCGTGATCCTGATGGGTACGAGTGGGCCGTCGGCGTGCTGATCCCGCCTGCCACCGACACGCTGGGGTCGGGCGACCCGTGACGCATCGCGTCGGCGTCGTAACGTACAAATCGAACGTGCATGCGTGGGTGCTCGACCTGCCCGGCTGCATCGCGGGCGGCCGCGATGTCGCCGAAGTCGGCCCCGCGCTCGATCTGGCGATCCTGGAACACGTCGCGTGGCTTGGCATGCACGGCGAAAGCGTCGACGAAGCGTACGACTGGCAGATCGTCGAGACGCTGCCTGCGGCGGAGCACGGCGGCGACGCCTGCTTCGCCGCGGAGGCCACGCCGCCGTCGCATGAAGATCTGGACGTTGCGATCCGCCGCATGAAGTTTGCGCGCGCGGATCTGGTGGCGTCGATCGACAGCCTGCCGCCGTTGCTGCTCGATTGGGAGCCGCCGGCGACGGCGTTCGCGTCGTTCGATGCGTGGGCGCCGGAGCCGCGCAGCATCCGCGCCCTCGTCGATCACGTGCTCTCGTTCGAGGTGTACTATCGCGACGCGTTGCAGAACGGTGCCGCCGGCGGCATATCAACGCGCGTCGCTGATGCCGCCGCAGATCGGGCTGTGACGGTCGGGCGCCTTCGGTCGCTGACGGACGATGATCGCGCTCGCGTGTGGCGCCCCATCCGTCCGGGACACACAGAGCCGGAGGAATGGACGGTGCGCAAGGTGCTGCGACGGATCATCTCGCACGAACGCGCGCACACGGCGGAGATTGTCCAGCGACGGACGTGGCCGCTGCTGGGCGTGCCAGTGTTGAGCTAGCACGCGGTGCTAGCCGAGGCGGCGGGTGAAGATGCGGGTGATGAGCTCGGGCTTCATCTTCTTGCGGGTGGGATTGTTGATGCCGCCGAAGGGGTAGTTGCCTTCGGTGAAGACGCTCATAGCGTTGTCGTAGCCGATGACGCGCTCCATGCGATGAGAGCGCGCTGGTCGGAGCGCGCGCCAGGTACCTCATGCTTGCTCGCTATCCCAGGCGGCGGGTGAGCATGCGGGTGATGGAGTTCGGGCTTCATCTTCTTGCGGGTGGGATCGTTGATGCCGTCGGAGAGGTAGTTGCCTTCGGTGAACACGCGCATGGCGTTGTCGTGGCCGATGACGCGCTCCATGCGACGGAGCGCGTTTGCGCGATGCGGCGGGTGAGCATGCGGGTGATCAGCTCGGGCTTCATCTTCTTTCGGGTGGGATCGTTGATGCCGTCGGAGAGGTAGTTGCCTTCGGTGAAGACGCGCATGGCGTTGTCATGGCCGATGACGCGCTCCAGGCGATGGAGCGCGTTTGCGCGATGCGGCGAATCCCCGCTGGGCCGGCGGCTATCCCAAGCGGCGGGTGAGCATGCGGGTGATGAGTTCGGGCTTCATCTTCTTGCGGGTGGGATCGTTGATACCGTCGGAGAGGTAGTTGCCTTCGGTGAAGACGCGCATGGCGTTGTCGTGGCCGATGACGCGCTCCATCTTCGAAAACAGCCGCACGAAGGCGCCCTTCTTGTCGCCGAGCGTCGGGAAGGCGGCCTGCTCCATCGCTTCGCGGCGCGGGCCGTACTCGTCGATGAGGTAGGCGCCGGGCATGCCGAACTCCTTGAGCGCGTCGATGACGGCGGGCATGACCTCCGGGTTCGCTTCAAGGCAGTCCTTCGTCTTTTGCTCGTAGAACATCTCGTGGCGCGTCTCGTCTTTCGCGAGAAGATTCTCGAGCTTCGCGAGCACGGGCTCTTTCACGTTTTGCGCGTGGTGGCGGTAGAACTCGGCCGTGATGAACTCTTGCAGCGTCGTGTTCGCGACGATCTGCGCGGGCAGGTAGTGCGCCGGCAAGCCCCAGTTTTCGAGGCTGGAGTCGCGGATGTCGGCGACGTCTTCGCCGAGGGCGAGCCGCACTGATGCTTCGATTTCTGCGCCGAGGGCCTGGCGTTCGGTCGCCGTCGCGCCGACTTTGCGTGCGGCGATGGCGGTTTGCACCTTCGTGAGGTAATCGCGGAGGGCGTAGTAGTGCTTCCACTCCTCGATGCCCCACATCATGATGAAGTCGCAGACGTCCTGATCGCCCTTGAAGTACTCGATGAGGTTAGCGACGTAGTCGGGGTTGTTGCTCTCGACGAGCATCGTCGTCTCGACAACGTAGACATCGGCCGGCGTGAGCTTATCGATATCGATCTCGTGCCACGGGATGTCGAGGAATTCGGTGAGGCTCCAGCTGATGCGCTCGTGCGTGCGGTAAAAGGCGACGACGTCATCGCGGCTGGGGATCGTTCGGTGTTCCGACGCGGGGAGCGGCGGCTGGTGGCCGGTGAACGGAAACGTTGTGGACTTCGTTAGCTTGGACACGATCAACTCCGGAAGACGCGAGGTTACGCGCGCTCTTCGATACATGGCCGCTCGCCAAGGCGGACCCTTCTGTGCGTATGTGGGGGCGATCTCTGGTCGAGGACAGCAGCCGTACAGCGGGAAATCTCGGCGAAAGTCAGATGAGCGGCCTTACTGTCGAGATCGTGCCTTCATTCTACACATTATGCCGATCGGTCACATTCGGCCCGCCTGATACAAAACCGTTGCGATCGCACCGCATTGGACGGATCAAGCAATCTCAATCCGATCATCATTCCAGCGTATGTCGGAAGCCGACGCTTGTCGGTTCGAAGCCGAGCCGCTCGTAGAACCGATGCGCGTCGGTCCGGAAGGTGCGGCTGGTGAGCGAGACCTTGTAGCAGCCTGCATCGCGCGCATGATCGACGAGATGCCGCATCATCATCGAACCGACACCGCCTCCGCGCGCGGCCTCATCGACCACCACGTTCTCGATGACGGCGTACGGCCGGCCGCCGCGCCCCAGGTTCGGCACGACGACGATCGACGCCGTCGCTGCGATGCGGCCGCCGTCCTCGACGACGATCAGCCGCTGCCGCGCGTCTGCTTGAATCTCAGCGAACACACGGCGATGCTGCTCGCCGAATACCCACTCTTCATTCAGCTGGCTGATCAGCGCAACGATCTGCGGGAGATCGTCGGCCGTTGCGTCTCGAATAGTCACCATCGCCGATCATACCGCGCGCGGCTCAGGCACCCGCCAGATGCGCAGTTCCGTTTCCGGCAGCCGCTCTGAGAACACGCCATCGGGCGACGTGGCGGTCAACAGCGCCCGAAGATCGTGCTCGAAGCGCGGCAGATCGTCGCCGAACAGATGGGGTGCCGCCTGCGACATCGATAGCACGTGCGCAACCACATCGTCGGCGTCGCGCGCGACCCATCCCTCCGACGGGATGCGCACAATCTGCGGCGGCAGGAAGCCCGCGCCCTCGATCACGATCGTCTCGCCGCTCGGACTGTTCTTGCGGATCCCCTGCCCCGCTCGCCGATCGGGCCCGAGGTATCGCTTGATCAGATCCGCGATCGCGTTGTTCGGCGGTGGCGAATGCGGCGTCGCGCTCGCGGCCACCGGCTTCGCCGATCTCGCCTCCGATAGCTGCTCAGTCACCTGCACGAAGGCGCCGCTTGGGTCGAGCATCTCTCGCATGATCGCGGTGACGCGATCGCGATCCATCCAGTGGAACGAGCGCGAGAACGTCGCGACGCGAAAGTGTCCGAGGCCGGCCGGGAGATCTTCGGCGCGCAGTTGCACCCAGCGTGCGTTGGCGATGCCGCGCTCAGCCGCGGTGCGCTCCGCCTCGGCGAGCATGCCGGTGTCAGGATCAACGCCGACGGCCTCATCGAAGAAATGCGCGAGCGGCAACGCGATCGTCCCCGGCCCGCAGCCGACATCGATGAGCCGCCCATGCCCGTCGAGCGCGAGCGCATCGGCGAGCACGTCAGCGAGCGCGGCCGGGTACGCCAGGCGACCGCGTGCATAGTAGGCGGCGGTGCCGAGGAAGAGGGTCTCATCCCACCGCCATGCGTCGTCGGTCATGCGTCAGCGTACCCCGAACGGGATTCAAGCTCCCCGCAAGCGCGCTTCGCCCTCGCTAGATGTCAGTTCGTCCAAGAGCTTCGCTGCCTTCTCAAGTACACCGGCGAAGTAAGGATCATCAGCAGCCATGCGCCGGATTGGCGCGTTCTCTAGATCGATTGCCGAAGCCAAGCAATTACGGGCATGCGCTCGCGTCGTCCATTTCTCAGTTACGTCGTTCGAGGCATCAATCAGCGCCTGAAGAATCTTCGGGTGTTGAGTTCGGATGAACGCGTACACCGACCTGCCGTAGGTCTCGTCTCCGGTTCGCTGGTGCGGACGGGGTGCGGATCCGCGCATCCAGTCGACGAAGAGATCGACGTATTTGTCGCCGAGCCCCATCCGAAAGAGCGCGCCCATCGCCTGCTGAGCTTCGCCGTCCGTGTTTGCGCGGCTCAGGAACGGCGAGACGACGTCTTCGTATGACGGGCCCATGTAGCCAAGAGTCCAGAGTAATGAAGTCGTTTTGTGGATCGAATTCGGATCGCGCAGCTGACTTATGAGGTACGCCCCATCGGATTGAGAAGCCGATCCCGCCTCTGCTCGTATGGAGATGAGATGGAGCAGCTTGCGCTCGGGTGTCCGGCCATCATTGGGGCGCTCGTCCGCAGCGTAAATTGCGCAGTCGAATTCATAGCAATCGCCGCCCGATACCGCCCGCATCTGCGAGTGTATCTCGGACGCGCTGACGGGTTCAGTAATCTCTAGGAGTCCCCTGCCATCCTTGGTATGGGCGATCCCCACATAGAGCTCCCCGATCCGTTCGACGAAGACCCATCGCGCGATCGATTCGACGCTATTGTCCCTGGACATTCTTGCGCTTGTTCTTCACGTAGTCGACGAGGATGTACTCGCCGAGTTTGTCGGGTGTTGTGTAGAAGACGCGGCCTTTGTTGATCTTCGCGACCTGGTTGACGAACTCCTTGAGGTAGTAGTTGCGATCGAGCATGAAGGTGTTGATCGTGATGCCCTTCTGCGTCGCGCGCTTCACTTCCTTCAGCGTCTCGCGGATCGTGATCGGGCTCGGCGGGTAGGCGAAGTAGGAGCGGCCGCGTTCGAGGTGCGCCGTCGGCTCGCCGTCGGAGATCATGATGATCTGCCGCGTACCGCTCTTGTGCTTCGAGAGCAGATTCTGCGCCATCATCAACGCGTGATGCATGTTCGTGCCGAGGACGGATTCGTCCCATCGCACGTACGGTAGCTGCTCCGCCTGCAATTCGCGAGCGTAGGCGGAGAATCCGATGATGTAGAGGCTGTCGCGGTTGAACTGGCTGCGGATCAGGTTGTTGAGGGCGAGCGCCACTTTCTTCGCGGCCTGGAACGAGCCGCGCAGGGCCATCGACCAGGAGAGGTCGACCATCATCACCGTCGCCGTCTGAGTCAGCGTCTCCGAGCGATAGACCTCGAAGTCGTCCTTGTGCAGCCGCACCGGCAGTGATGCGCCCTCGCGCTGCAGCGAGTTCATGATCGTCTTGTCGAGCGCGAGATGGAATGGGTCGCCGAACTCGTACTTTTTGGTGTCATCGGCGCGCTCGCCGGCGCGGCCGTTGTCGCGCACGTTGTGCTTGCCGAAGGAGTCGTTCTTGAGCTGCGCGTAGATCTCGCCGAGCGCCTTCTGGCCGATCTTGCGCGTGCCGCGCGGCGTCAGCTCGTAGCTGCCGCCCTTGCGGCGGATGTAGCCGGCCTCTTCGAGGATCTCGAGGAACTGCGTGAGCTGGTCGAGCGTCTCCGCCGCCTCGTCGCCGAGCAACTCGCGTAGCTTCTCCTCGTCGATATCGTCGACGTCGCCGCCGTACTGCGTGCGCTCGAGCTGGCGCTCGAGGTCGTCCATCGACTGCATCTTGTCCATGAGGCCCATCGCCTCGTTGAGGTCGATCTCCTCATCGCCGCGGAAGGGGTACTGATTGCGCATGTCGCGCATCGGCGAGAGGAACTCGAGGTTCATCTGGAGCTCTTGCAGCTCCGCCTGCAGATCGGGATCGCCGACCTTATCCATCAGCAGATCCTGGAGCTGCTGGCGCATGTCACCCGGCAGCGAGTCGAGGAGGTTCTGCATCTGCGCGATCTGCCCCTGCATGCGCTCGACGAGCTCGTCGAGTGATTGCGGCGGGTTGTCGCCGAAGAGATCGCCGTACTTCTGCATGAAGCCGTTGAAGTCGGGCTCGCCCCCCGCGAGGCGGTCGCTGAGCATCTGGTTGAGGTCTTTGACCATGTTCTTCATGCGCGCCATGTCTTCGGGCGACATGTTGGCGATCTGGTCGTGCATGTCCTTGAAGAAGGTCTCGGTCATCGCCTTCTTCAGCATCTCCATCAGCTCGGTGAACTTGTGCTGCGCCTCCGGGTCCATAAACTCGTAGTTCTGCAGCTCTTTCACGGCGCCGGGGACGTCGGGCGGCAGGTTGCCGAGGAAGTTCTTCTTGCGGTTGGCGATGTTCTTCAGCATCTCGGCGAACTGATCTTGATCGCCGCTGGACGGCTGCGCGCCACCCCCGGACGGCGAGCCGCTCTCGCCCGCGTCGCCGGATTGCTGCTGGCCTCGCCGGGGTCGCGAGGGAGCGCCTGCCTGGCCCTGCGCGTTTTGTGGCGCGTCGGAGGGCGATCGCTCCATGCGCGGCTGTCCCGAGTCGGGCGAATCGTCGGAGGGGGCGCCCTGGGGCGGGGCCTGCTGGCCGGTTGCGTCGTCGAGACGGCGATCGATCGTGCTGCGCTCCATCTCGAGCAGTTCGTCGAGGCGCTTCTTGATGTCGTCCATCACGGACGAGAGGTTGTACTTGTCGAGCGTGTTGCGGCGCTGCTGGCGTAGCTGCTGAAGCAGATCGCGCAGACCCTGCAGGCGGTTCTCGTCGCCGCGCATGCCTCGCTGCAGCAGATTGCGCATGGCGTGCTGGAGATCGCCGAAGTTCATCAGGTCGTCCGTCAGCGCCTCCAGCACGTCGTCTGGATTAAGTGGCGGAATCTCCTGCGTGCCATCCCATTCGCTGTATCTGTACGCGACCATGTTAGTCCACAACCAATCTATTCGTCCGGACGCCAGTCATCTTCACGCCAGCCATCAGTCGCGTGCCAAACAAGCAGGCGACCGCCGAGTGTGTCTTCCTCTTGCAGCAGTTTGTTGATTGCGCCGATCCAAACGCTCGCTTCGTTAGGCCTGCGCGTCGCTGTGATAATGCCCGCGTGGCGAGAGTGCGTAACGCCGAACACCCGCATCGATGTCCATACGCGGTGTAGGAATTTGAAGTCGTTGTGGTTGACGGTAACCAGAACCCGCAACGCGATAGATGCCTGTTGCAGGTGCCACGCATCCGACTTCGCTCGATTCGGCCCTTCGGGAACGTAGATGACATCATGTGTATCTCGAAGTCCCAGCGCTACTTCCCGTGCGACGTCTTCGTCAACGTACAACTGCATTGTTAGATTGGTGCAGCTGCCGCGTTCATGTGCGCGTCAATGTCGGCTTTGTCGATGAGACTGGATTCATAGAAGGCGCGCGCATCCTCGATGTCCTGCGGTTTGAGATAGGGACTCCACGCTCGAATAACCGCATCTGCATCGTTGTCGAAGTCCCGGAGGTACTGAAGTACGTTGATGACTTTCACGCCCGGCTCACCCACGCGCATGTTGAGCGCGCTCGGGCGAACGGACTCGTCGTAATCACCGTCGACCCACAAGCGGCCGTAATATGTTCGTCCGTTACGTCTCTCAGCCACGGTACTGCGTCTTTCGGCCCACGCGATCCTTGTTCAAGCGCTTGTTGAGGTGGAGGCCTTCGAGGATGAACTCCATGGCGCTGGCGATGAGGGCCGGGTTCTCGCCGACGTCGAGCTTGCTGACGGCGGAGGTCATGCCGTCGACGGAGTTCATCAGTTTCACGTAGGCATCGCTGGGCATCGTGTCGCTGACGTCGGCCTGGCCGCCGGCCTTGAAGCGCGTGACAACGTCTTCGAGATCGACCACGTTGAAGTAGCGGTTGAAGACGGCGACGACGGCGCCCTGGATCAGCTTCTCGATGATCTGTTCTTCTTTGCCGTCTTCGACGGTCTCGAACTCGACCTTGCCGCTGATCGTCGGGATGACGTAGGGCAGGTCGCTGATGCGCGGCACGACATCAGTCTCGACGAGGCGGATCGATCGGCGCAGCGCGTTCGCGAGCAGACTCTCGTAGTCGGCGATCGATGCGCGTACGGAGACGCCGGAGCGTTGGTTGACGTCGGGACTGCGTCGAGCGAGACGCGTGATCTCGGCGACGATTTCCTTCATGTACGGCGGCACGGTGACTTTGAAGTCGGTGTCGTCGAAGACGGAGCTTTCGGCCTCCATGATGTCGATCTCGTGCTCGACGTTCTTGGGGTAGTGGGTGCGGATCTGGGCGCCGTAACGATCCTTCAGCGGCGTGATGATGCGGCCACGGTTTGTGTAGTCCTCGGGGTTCGCGGATGCGACGACGAGGACGTCGAGCGGCATCTGAATGCGATAGCCGCGGATCTGGACGTCGCGCTCCTCCATGATGTTGAGCAGGCCGACCTGGATGCGCTCGGCGAGGTCGGGGAGCTCGTTGATGCAGAAGATGCCGCGATTCGTGCGCGGGATCAGGCCGTAGTGGATCGTCAACTCGTCGGCGAGGTAGCGGCCCTCGGCGACCTTGATCGGGTCGACCTCGCCGATCAGGTCGGCGATCGTGATGTCAGGTGTCGCGAGCTTTTCGCCGTAACGCTGGTCGCGCCCGATCCAGTCGATCTCCAGGTTTTCGCCTTCCTGCTCGATGCGCTGGCGGCTCGCTTGCGTGAGCGGCTGCAGCGGATCCTCGTGCAGCTCGCTGCCCGCGATCACAGGGATCGCGTCATCGAGTAGAGCCGTGAGCGCGCGGATCATGCGCGATTTCGCCTGACCGCGCTCGCCGAGGAAGATGATGTCCTGTCCGGAGAGGATGGCGTTCTCGAGTTGTGGCACAACGGAGTCTTCGTAGCCGAAGATGCCGTCGAACAGCGGTTGGCCGGCGCGCATGCGCTTGATCAGGTTGCGACGCATCTCCTCCTTGACGGAGGTTGATGTGTAGCCGGTCGCTTTGAGTTCGCCCAGCGTCCGTGGTCGTGCTTCCGACGTCATGTATGCGTTCCTTCCGGGCTCTGCATCATCCTGTGTGCTCTCCCACGGCCGTTTCAGATTCGAGGAAGCGAGCGAGTTCGTCGCGTGCGAACGTAGGGAGAGGAGTAGCGGAATCCTCGTCCGCCAGTATAACCCTCGGCGGGCCTGATTCGACCGTGCCGATTCGAGTCCATATCAAATCGTCGGATGTACGCGCGGCCGACAATTTCGGTTCGTCGGCGGAATCGATGATCGCGAGCAAGGTGCCGGAGGCGAGCAGGCCGAGCGGATCGAGGTTGAGGGCGCCGCACACGGCGCGCGACTCTTCGCGGACGGCGATCGCGGCGCCGTCGATGCGCAACGTCGCCCCGGCGGCCGCCGCCATCTCGTGCAGCGCGGTGGCGATGCCGCCTTCCGTCGGATCGTGCATGAGTCGCGGCCGGATGAGCGCACAGATGGAGCGCGCGTCGCCCACGACGCTGATTCCAGGATGCGACAGAAGTTCAGCGGCTCGCCTGATCACGTCAGGGACGACGCCGCGTGCCGTGAGCGTGGCGGCGTGGTCGCGAGCGAGTAGCGCGGTGCCTTCGATGGCGATCGGCTTCGTCATAATGACGGCGTCTCCGGGCGCGATGTGCTCGCCGATGACCATGTCGGCGCGCGCCGCCTCGCCGAACATCGTGCCGACGACGATCGGCCGCTCGATGCCGAGTGTGACTTCCGTGTGGCCGCCGACGAGGGCGATCCCCAGCTCGCCGCAGGCGTCGGTGAGTTGTCGCATGATCTCACTCGGAAGCGTCGCGGGCGAGCCCGCCGGCAGTAGCAGCGTCGCCATGAACCACGAAGGTCGCGCGCCGGTGCAGGCGATGTCATTGGCGTTGACGTGCACGGCGTAGCGGCCGATGTCGTCGCTGGCGAATGTTATGGGATCCGTCGTCGCGACCAGCACTCGGCCGCCACCGAGATCGATGACGGCCGCGTCGCGTCCGAGACCTGGGCCGACGAGTACGCGCGGGTTGGCGGGAATACGACTGAGGAGTGACGCGAGCTGTTCGGCGGGCAGCTTGCCGGGTCGCAGATGATGGACCGGTCGCATCAGCGTCGCGCCGCGATGCTGACGACGACGTGTTCGCTGAACGACTCAACGAGCTTCGGGAGCACGCGGCGCACGTTCGAGCCGAGCGTCACGCCGACGAAGAAATCGCCCATCAGGCCGTAGCCGTCGGCGCCGAGCTCGACTTCGAGCGTACAGCCTTCGGCGTCATCGATTAGCTCGAACTGAATGTACGCGGACTGGAGCTGACCGGACATCGGCGCGTTCGTGTCGACGTGCTCGCAGACGAGGAGCGTCGGCGGCGTCCACTCAGCGACGCGCCAGCGCGTCCAGATTGCGCCGTCATCCGCGACGGCCAGCAACTCGCTACCTGCCCGCGGCTCGTCCGTGGCGTTTTCGACGGCGATCGTCGAGATGTTCGGAAACCAGCGCGGCCAGGACGCGAAGTCGATGAGGATCGGCCATATCACCGACCGGGGCGCGTCGTAGCCCTGCGATACGTAATAGGCAGCCATACGGTGCGAAGCATAGCATCGTCGGGCGGCGCGCCGAGTTAGCGGAAGGAGGAGAGGCTCGCGATTGCGAGCCTCTCCTGTTTTTCAACCGCTGACTGTCACGACTATGGGCAGGCGCTTGTGCGCTTCCCGAAGAGCTGCGCGACTTTGAACAGGTCGGTCGAATTGATGACGCCGTTGAAGTCCTGATCAAGGTGGAACGGGGGTGGAAGCGTCCCGAACTTTTGCGCGACGAGGAACAGGTCGGTCGAGTTGACGATCGTGTTCGTGTTCACGTCGGCGCGCATGATGTTGCAGAAGGTCAGCGGATCCTTGCCGATCGAGACTTCCTTGCCGTCGAGGTAGCCGTCGTTATCGGTGTCTTTGTTGCACGGGTCGGTGCCGATCGTGAACTCTTGCGCATTCGTCAGAAGATCGGCATCAGGGTCGGCGCCGGCGTTCGCGACGAGGAGGTTGAGGCACGGGTGTGCGCGCTCGTAGCCATCGGGCAGTCCGTCGCCATCCGTATCGGGGTTGCACGGATCGGAGCCGATATTGAACTCCGTGACGTTTGTGACGCCGTCGCTGTCGCCGTCGGCGGCTCCGTCAGCGAGCGTGGGGTTGAGGCAGGTGTGGGCGACCTCGTACGGGTCGGGCATCGTGTCGCCGTCGGAGTCGGTGTTGCACGGGTCGGTGCCGAGGCCAAGTTCGGTGATGTTCGTCAACGTGTCGCCGTCGCCGTCATCGCCGGCGTCGCTGACGAGGGCGTTGAGGCACGGGTGCGCGGCTTCGTAGCCGTCGGGCATCCCGTCGCCATCGGTGTCGGAGATACAGGGGTTCGTGCCAAGTGTGAACTCTTGCAAATTTGTCAGCGCGTCACCATCCGCGTCGACTCCGCCGTCGGCGACGATCGGACTGACGCAGTTGTGGTTGACCTCGTACGGGTCAGGCATGCCGTCGGCGTCGGTGTCGGTGAGCAGCGGGCTCGTGTGATAGGTGTTCACCTCTGCGCCGTCGCTGAGGGTGTCGCCATCTGTGTCGGGGTTGAGCGGGTTGGTGAGACTGGTGTTGACCTCGTAGCCGTCCTTCAGGCCGTCGTGGTCGGTGTCGGCAACGCGCGGGTTTGTCAGTGTCGTGTTCACTTCGGCGCCGTCGCCAAGACCGTCGTTGTCGGTGTCGATGATCAAGGGATTCGTCGTGTAGGTGAACACTTCCGCGCCGTCGCTGAGGCCGTCGCCGTCCGTGTCGGGATTGTTGGGGTTCGTTCCCCGCAGGATCTCCTGGCCGTCGAGCAATCCGTCGCTATCGGTGTCAGTGTTGAGCGGGTTGGTGTGATAGGTGAGAACTTCTGCTCCATCCGAGAGCGTGTCGCCATCGGTGTCGGTGTTGAGCGGGTTCGTGAAGTAGGTCAACACTTCCTGACCGTCCGAGAGTCCGTCCCCGTCCGTGTCGAACAGCGTCGGATCGGTGAGGTTCGTGTGCACTTCGGCGCCGTCATCGAGACCGTCTCCGTCGGTATCGGCGATCAGCGGATCGGTGAAGTACGTGTTTACCTCATCGCCGTCGTTGAGCCCGTCGCAATCGGTGTCGGCATTGTTGGGGTTCGTGCCGAGCGAGACTTCCTGAGCGTTCGTGAGACCGTCGCCGTCGGAATCCGTCGCGGTAATCGGGTGAGTTGCTCCCGCGCACGTTGTCGGTCCCGGCGTGTTCGTGGGTGTCGGGCTGTTCGTTGGGGTCGGCGTGTTCGTGGGCGTGCGCGTTGGCGTGGACGTTCGCGTCGGCGTCGCCGTGTTGGTCGCGGTAGCGGTGTTGGTGGGCGTGCGTGTCAACGTCGGCGTCGCCGTGGGCGTGAAGGTGTTGGTGGCCGGAACCGTGTTCGTCGCCGTGAACGTCGGCGTCGGGGGCGCAACGATGTTGATCGTGGCCGGGAAGCATGGGCCGGGGCGTTCGGCACCGGGGTTGCAGCTGAGCAGTTCGGCGCCAGGATTGTCGCCGATGCTGACGTTTTCAAACGAGAGCGTGCTCGTTCCACCCGCCGCGACGACGTTGTAGTGCACCGTCGCAAATTTCAACGCGACGCCGGTCCCGAACGCGGGGCCCGTACCCGTGAAGCAGGAGAGGAATGAGTGTTGCGTCGCCGGGTTGGCTGGTCCGCCGGTGTAGCCGGTGTAGCCTTCGTCGTCGGCGAGCGGGATCGGCGGCGAGCAGTTCCACGAGCCGCTCACTGTGGCGTCGCTAAAGTCCGGGTTCGCATTGAGGGGGTTCGGCGGCGCCGTCGGCGGTCCCGGCGGCCCGGGCTGCGGTACCGCTTCCGGCGCGACGATGATCGAGGTGTTTCCGTTGACCGCCTCGAAGTTGAGCGCCGCGATCGTCTCGCTAGGCTGATCAATGTTCACAATGTATACGTCAACATCGACGTTCGACGTGCCGGTCGGGTAGTTGCAGACGTCCTGGATCGTCGCTGACGACGTATCGCAGTCGAAGGCGACATAAAAGCCCGACGAGGGTGGACTGAATGCGTAGGCTGTGCGGGCGCCGTTGTCTGAACGCTGCGAGAGCACAAGCATCAGCATCGCGGCGATCGAAACAGACGCGAACAGGGCGAGGCGAAGGCGCGACTTCCATGCCATGCGGATAAACCTCCGGTTGGGACAGAGCGGGGTGACTCTCCGGCTACTATACGCCGCATTGACGCGTTGTCAAGATCCGACCCGCGAGAAGACGGCGGACGTTTGAATGAGCCCGGCGGACGTCGTGAGCGTGGAGGTGGGGCGCTACAGACGCCGGTTGGCAGGCCGATGCTGAAGGGGTATGAGCCGGGCCGAGTCAGGGGTGTTCGTAGCGACGAACGCGCGCTGCTCGACTGGGGATCGGGAGCGCAGGGAGTGCAGGCCCTGGCTCGGCCCGGCGATAGCGCACTAGCTGCCCGTATGCCGCGGACGGCTTCGGATGTGCGATACCCATTCGCTCAGACGCAGTCCACATGGGGTGCGAGGGCCGGAGTCACGGGGGTCAGGGTCAGGGGTTGGGGTGTTGTGACTCCGGCCGACTGCGCCAATGAGAGCGTGAAGTGAGGGGACGGACACCGACACGGTCGCGGCGGAAGCCGCGGACTGTGGCCGCTGCGCGACGAGCGCAGATCGGCGGCCTGCATCAGCATCGATGCGTGCCATGTTGGTTCTCCGTCCAAAATGGGGCCAGGGGCAACAGAAAGCCCTCGATCCGCAGCAGGATTGAGGGCTGCAGACTCCGACCCACACAGTGCCTTCGGCGGCCCGGCGGCCATTGTCCTGGGATGGACGGTAGGCCCGTGGCTTTGCGTCGCCGTCTTTCGACGGGTTTGCCGTTGTCGGAGCAGTATTCAGTTGTACAGAATAAATCGGCGTTTCCCCGCGGATCTGTTGCGTCCTGGCGCGCGGATCCCGATTTATTTTTCGCCCTTGGAGGCCGCTGACTGTTGACGGTCACGAACGCGGCCCGCGTCGTAACAGGACCGATCACCGGTTCGAAACACGTCTGACACGCCGCCGCAGGTAGGATGAGTCCAATAGACGTGCGTGTGGAAGTCCGCATCCGCGGCCATGGGAAGGGACGAACGGAATGTTCAGCAAGCGAAGGGTTCTGATTGGCGCCGGCCTCGCGGCTGTGGTGGCGGTGCTCGGCGTCGGCGCCGTGATGGCTCAGTCGACGCCACAATCTGGCACGGGGACGTCGTTTCTGGATCGGGTGGCGCAGAAGCTCGGCATCGACACGCCGAAGCTCCAGACGGCGATTACGGACGCGCACACAGATCAGATCGATGAGGCCGTCAAGAACGGCGACCTGACGCAGAAGCAGGCCGACGCGCTCAAGCAGAAGGCCCAGAACAACCCGAACGGCGGACTTGGCCGTGACTTCGGCGGCTTCGGGCCTGGCAAGCCAGGCAAGGGGTTTGGCCCTGGCTTTGGTCCCGGCATGGCGCTGGGTGACGCTGGGCAGAAGCTCGCGGACTTCCTCGGGATTCCGAAGGATCAGCTGGCGTCGGAGATGAAGGCGAACAACGCGACGCTCGCGACCGTCGCGGCGGCGCACGGCAAGAGCCGCGATGACGTGAAGAAGTTCGTCGCTGACACGGCGAAGGCGGCGCTGGATACGCAGGTGCAAAATCAGAACATCACGCAGAAGGTTGAAGACGCCATGCTGAGCATGCTGAATCAGAATGTCGACAAGCTGCTCGACTCGAGCCACGGCATCGGCAAGGGCTTCGGATTCGGCGGCCCGGGACATGGCCGCGGAAATGGCGACGGCGAGCAGAACGACGACGGCACTGTGACGCCCGGAAGCCCGACCACGCCGAACCCGCAGGGCGGCAGCACTGGAACCAACTCGACTCCGTTCTAACGACGCAGATACGGCAGGCAGACATGCCTGCCGTATCTTTCATGCTGGAGACGTAACAATTATGAACGAGCGCGAAGACCCCACCCGCATCCTCGTTGCCGATGACGACCGAAACATCGCCGACCTCGTCCGCATGTACCTGGCGAAGGCGGGATATGAGGTGACGATCGCCCGTGACGGCGACGAGACACTGAAAATCTTGAAGGAGCAGCAGTTCGATTTGGCCGTGCTCGACATCATGATGCCGGGGCCGGATGGGTTGCAAATCATCCGCAACCTGCGGAAGCGCTCGGAGATGCCGGTAATCTTTCTCTCGGCACGATCGTCGGATGTCGATAAGGTCGCCGGGTTGCAGTTTGGCGCCGATGACTACGTGACGAAGCCTTTCAATCCAACCGAGCTCGTCGCGCGCGTGCAGTCGGTGCTGCGCCGCAGCCGCACCCACAACGAGCCGACCAGCGAGCACATCGACATCGGCGAGCTGAAGATGGATGTGCGAAACCGGCAGGCGAGCGTCAAGGGCAGCGCGGTGGCGCTGACGCCGAAGGAGTTCGACCTGCTGGCGACGTTCGCGCGGTTCGCCAACATCACGCTCGATCGCGAGAAGCTCCTCGATCTCGTCTGGGGAACCGCGTTCTACAGCATGCGCACGGTCGACGTGCACATCGTCCGTCTGCGCAGCAAGCTCGAGGGCAGCGGGCTGCGCATCGAGACGGTGTGGGGCAGCGGCTACCGCCTCGTCGAGGCAGTCCCCGCGTGAGCTGGCTCAGGCGCGGCAGCATTCGACGTGCCGCCCCGTCGCCAGTGGCGGGGAGTGAAACGCGCGTGCGCCACTTCCTCTTCAGCTTCCAGACGAAGCTCGTCGTCGCCATCACCGGCGTCATCATCCTGGCGATCCTGCTAGCCGGAGGCGTGTTCGTCGTGCGGACGCGAAACGACAAGCGTCAGCAGGCGCTCGATCATCTCGCGGCCGCGTCGCCTGCGATTTATCAGGAGGCGATCGGCTACGCGCGGAATCCCGCCGAGCAAGATCAGCGTTCGTTCGTAGAGGTGCTGGACGCGATCGCCGCAGACCAGAATGTTCGCGTGCTCTTCGTGTCGACTGCGGGTGTGGTTCTGCACGACACCGAGGGCGATAAGCTCACTGGCCAGACGTTGACGGTTCCGAACACGAGTCATACGGATCTCCAGCGCGGATTTATCGATTGGGAACCGACGGGCGAGTTCCCGGAACATGACGTGACGCTCGTCACCGCCGCGGGGCGAGTGACGGCGTTTGGCGGGCGCGATGTGCCGTTTCGGATCGTCCTCGCCGAGAAAACGACGACGATCGCCGGCTCGTGGCTCGCGCTGCTGCCGTCGCTCGGGCTTGCCGCGCTGATCGCGATTCCGATCGCGTCGCTCGCCGCGCTGGCGCTGGCGCGGCAGGTCGCGCAGCCGGTGTTGAAACTCACGGACGCGTCGGAAGCGATGGCGCGCGGCGACTTCAGCAAGCGCGTCGAGCTGCACCGTGATGACGAGATAGGCCGGCTGGCGCGCTCGTTCACGACGATGACGGAGCATGTCGGCCGGCGCGATCAGCAGATGCGCGCGCTGCTCGCGAATGTCTCGCACGACCTCAAGACGCCGATGACCTCGATTACCGGCTATGCGCACGCGCTGACCGACGGCACCGCCGATCCGGCGGACGTGCAGCACATCGGCGGGGTCATCGCGGACGAAGCGCAGCATGTCAACACCGTGCTCGCCGACCTGCTATATCTGGGCGAGATCGATGCCGGCGAGATCATCACGCGGCACGAAGATGTGCCGCTGGAGTCGATCGTCGGGCGCTGCGTCCGCCGCATCGAGCCGATCGCGCAGGACAAGGCGATCGAACTTGCGGTCGATCTTTCGCCGGAAGCGGTGCTGCGCGACGTCGACCCCGACAAGCTGGAGCGGGCGATCACGAACGTGCTGGAGAACGCGGCGAAGTTCACGCCGAGCGGCGGCGAGATCACCGTCGTCGGCCGCTACGAGAACGGCGTCGCGCCGCCGCGCGTCGTGTGCGAGATCAGCAACACCGGCACCACGATCGCCGAAGACGATCTGCCGCGCATCTTCGATCGCTTCTTCCGCGGCGACCGCGCGCGCCGCACCGCCAACGGCAGCGGCCTCGGCCTGGCGATCACGCGCCAACTCGTCGAGCTCAACCACGGCTCGATCGCCGCCGCCAACACCGACGACGGCGTGAAGTTCACGCTGACGCTGCCGGCGTAACGCCAGTTCGCCGAGCGGCATCGCAGGTCGCGCGCGGCTCCCATCACCATTGCAACGGGCCATCGTTCTCTGAAAACGTGCCGGTGGGGCCATCTTTGCCGATCGTTGCCATGCGCACGATGACCTCGGCGCCCTTCTCGACGGGCTGGCCTGCCCCGCTGGCGGGCGTGAGGTCAGTCGCGGTGAAGCCGGGCTCAACCGCATTGAACTTGATGTCCGGCAGCGCCTTGGCGTACTGGACGGTGAGCATCGAGACGGCAGCCTTACTCGCGCCGTAAATGATCGAGGGAAAGTGGAACTGCCGTCGCTCAGGATTGGTCACGGCCCAGAACGAGCCGAGGGCACTGGAAACGTTGACCACCACCGGGTTCGCGGACTTACGTAGCAGCGGCAGTGCGGCCTGGGTGACACGGATGAGACCTACCGCGTTGGTGTCGAATACCCTCAGTGCGAGCGGGCCGTCGACAGGCTCCATTGCACTGCTAATGCCTGCGTTGTTGACAAGAACGTCCAGGTGCCCCTCGCGCTCGTCGATCGCGGCCATCGCGGTGCCGACCGACGCGTCCTCGGTCACATCGAGCTGCACGAAATGTGCGCCGAGTTTGTCCGCGGCGGCTTGGCCGCGCGTTGCGTCACGCGCGCCCACGTACACAGTATGTCCGTGCTCGATGAGTTTACGAGCAGTCTCGTAGCCGAGTCCTTTGTTGGCTCCGGTGATGAGCGTAACCGCTTTCGAGTCTTGCACTTGTGATCTCCTCGTCGTCGTTGATGACTCTTCCCCGTACCGTCCCCAGCTGATCATGCTGCGACGGCTACGAGGGGCTGGAATAGGCCTCGATCCGCTCAACCATCGCAGACTACGCGGCGCCTTCGAGGTCCTCGATCAGGCCGGGAGGCGCGGGGCGCCAGCCCAGGCGTTCCTGGGTCTGCGCGCTTGACGTCGGGTTGTCGAGCGCGACGGAGAAGGCGATGTCGCCGAAATGAGCGCCGGCCTCGTTCTGCGAGATCGAGGTAGCGGGCAGGTCAAGTCGCCGGCCGATGGCCTCGGCGATCTCGCGAAGCGGGATGCCTTCTTCGGCGACCGCATGCAGCCGTGACCCTGCGGGCGCTTCCTGCAGCGCCAGCATGAACAGGCGCGCCGCATCGCGCCGATGAACGGCGGGCCAGCGGTTGGCGCCATCGCCGACGTAGGCTGACACGCCCCTCGCGCGGGCGATGTCGGTCAGGCGTGAGCCGAGGCCTTGCCGATCCGGGTCGTGCACACACGGCGCCAGCCGCACAACCGACGCGCGTACCCCACGTTCGGCGAGCGCGATCGCGGCGTTCTCCGACGCGACGCGGGGCAGCGCGGAGTTGGCCACGTCCTCTTCCGTCGCGAGGCGTCCC
>JBBQVO010000024.1:0-27482 GCA_038211505.1 Dehalococcoidia bacterium
CATCGATGAGCACCAGCGGCCCGTCGACGGCGAACGTCACGGGCGCGTCATCGAGGGCGGCGGCGGCGAGCCGGAGCCCAGCGGAGGCGACGAAGATGCGTCGGTCGCGCTTTCCTGCCGGGGCAAGATCGACGCGTAGCCGGCGTGACGCAGGATCATACCCCTGATCTGTTATGTCGAGTATGCCCATACCGATATGGGCGTTCGTCGCGACCACCTGCGGCTCATCCCGCGCGGGCCGCAGCGCGACGACTCGCGCAACATGGCCGTCCACCAGTGCGAAATCGAGCGCGCCTTCGAGGATGCCGCGATAGCGCTCCTCCCAGAGCTCGAAGACGTGCCAGCGGCCTGGTGGCAGCGCCAGATGCAGGTCTTCTGCGTCATCGCCGAAGTTGAAGAGACCGCAGATGCGTACAGCATCAAACTCGCGGTCGAAGGCGAGTTCGTATCGCTGCGCCATGTCGCGTTCGAGCAGATCCATCGGTGTCGCAGACTTTGGCAGCACGGGCAGCAGCATCGAGATGAGGTCGATGCGTTCTGGCGGCACCTTGTCGAGATCATCGCTCGAGAGCATCATGCCGCCGGACAGGCCGATGACGCTCGCGAGGGTCCGGATCTCGCCGAGGGTCAGTTTCGTGCGGTCGGTGCGGACGAGGAGGCAGTCGGGGTCGTTCGCCCAGAGGCGGCCGTGCATCCAGGAGCGAGAGAGGGTGTTGCGGATTGCCGTCTCGGCACTGAGATGGTCATCGGGTGTACGAGGGCGCGGCCGAGGCTGTTGCCGCTCCTCCGTCGTGAGGAAGCGCCAGTATGGCGCGACATCGGGGCCGATGCGGTTGCCCTCGAAGCAGCCGACGGAGGGCGCCATCAGCGCACCACAGCCGAGGATGAAACGATCATCGCCGACGCCCTCGCGCACGGCGGCGAGCGCCTGGCGGTAGGCGCGGATGCGCGGCGACTGCGGGTCGAATCGCCGGCCGGCCATCGCCGCGGCGAAGAGGAAGTCGATCTTCACGTAGTCGTAGCCCCAACCGTCGCAGACTGAGCGGAACAAATCGGTCAGCCAGGCGCGCGCGTCGGGGTGCGAGCCGTCGAGGCCGAAATTGCGGCGCAGCCAGTTGAAGTTCGCCTGCACCGGCTCTCCCGCTTCGTCGCGAATCGCCCAGTCAGGGTGCTCGGCGAACGTCTTCGATGACTCGGACAGGAGAAACGGCGCGAGCCAGAGGCCGGGCGTGTAGCCGGCGGACTTGATCGCCGACGCGAGCCATTGCATGCCGCGCGGAAACTTTTCGTTGACCGTCAGCCAGTCGCCGATATCGGCCTGGTAGCCGTCGTCGATCTGGACGGTGTCAATCGGCAGTTCGCGGCGATGCCCTTCGAGGAAGCGCAGGTTGCGAACGACGTCTTCCTCCGTGACGGTGGTGTAAAAGTAGTACCAGGAGCACCAGCCGGCGGGCGTCTTCGCCGGCACGCGCGCGCCCATCATGCGGCCGAGCGCGTCGCCGTATCGCTCCAACTGCTCGTTCGGATGCCCAACGACGTCGATCAGGAAGCGCTCCGACCACAGCGTCTCGCCGGGGGCGACGCCGGTCCCGTCCGCGAGATTTTTCGCGTCGACGGACTTCGCGGTCGCACTGACGATGACCTGCGAGATGAGATCGCGCGCCGTGATCGCGCCGGCCAGCAGCGATCGGCCGCTCGCGGGATCGAATAGCACACCGATGTCGTCGGAGGCGAACTGCCCCGGATCCGAATGCGGCGGCGCGGCGGCCAGTTCGGGCGGACGGCTCTGCAAGTCGCGGTCGGCGCCGCCGAACGACATGGTCGGCGACCACGACTGCCAGCCGTTGCGGTAGATGCGCCAGTCGGCCGCGTTCGACTGCAGTTGCAGGCGGCCGCGACCTTCGTCGGGCGTCGTGAAGGCGTGCAGCGATGCGATCGGGAGCGGCTCGGCGCGCTGATTCGTTACGCCGACGCGCGTCACACAGTATGGGTGCGCGTCGTAGAGGATGATCTCGCGCCGCAGCACGACGCCGCGCCGTGGCAACGACGCTGTTAGCGTCAGCCGGCCGCCCTTGCCGAGGACATCTTCATGCGGCTGGATGTCGTAGTCGGCGCGCTCGAACGCGAACGGCGCGCCTTCGGCCGGCTGGACGCAGGCGAGCGCGCGCTCCGTAGGTCGGAAGGCGCCGACGAGGGCGATCGGCGAGATCGAAGCGTCATCCTGGCGCGACTCGACTCGCAGCCAGGTGTTCTGTAGCCACGGGCCAGTGCGGCCGAGGCCCGACGAGACGGTCTCGGTCATCAGCCGCCCCCGGGCCGCGTCGCGCGAATGCGATGCTTCGTGCGCACGGTCTTTGAATCGCGGGGGACGATGCTAATCGTGCCATCTACCTCGAGCACGGCGAGGCGCACATCGCTCGGCGACTCGAAGCCGTGCTCGCGTATCGACTGCAACACGAGATCGTCACTGAGTCCGGCCATGCGGACGTGGCGCTCCAACAATTCGCCGTCATTGATGAGCAGGACCGTCTGGCCCTCGATCGTGCGGCGCAGGAAGGGCACGTGATCGGCGAGGGCGGCGACAGTGCGGTTGGCGACGAGCAGGGTCGCGGCGGCGGTGACGCCGCCGAAGATCGTCACGTCGGAGCCGACCATGGCGTTCTGCACGGCGTTGGCGATCAGGAGAATCAGCACAAGGTCGAAGGGCGTCATCTGGCCGAGCTGGCGGCTGCCGGTCAGCCGCATGCCGACGACGATCGCGACGTAGACGATGGCTGTACGCAGTGCGATTTGAACAAAGGGTGCGTGGAACCCGAACACCTCGGACGCGCTCATTGCACGCGCCTCAGCGCCAGCCGCCGAACTTGATGAAGGTTCCCTCGCGGGCCTCTCGCATCGCCGCAATGACGCGCGGGTCGGTCGGGCGCTGATAGTCCTGGCCCGAGCCAACGTGCACGAATCCGAGGCGGCGGTAGAGGCGAATCGCGCCGCTGTTGCGCTCTTCGGTGCGAAGCGCGACGTGATCGGCGCCCTGCGCGAAGCCCCATTTCACCACGCGCTTCGTCAGCGCCGTACCGATACCGTCGCCGCGGTGGTCGTCGTCGACGGCGAGGATCGACAGGTACGCTTCGCCTTCGCCGTCGTAGTAGTGGAGTGCGAAGCCGACGGACGCTTTTCCGGCGAGCGCGATGGTGAGTTCGTTTTTCTGGACGATGCGTCGAAGCGCTGTTGCGCCCATCGGCGAGTCCGGAAATGCTTCGCAGTCGATGCGCGCAATTTCGTCGACGTCATCGATCGTGCCGGCGCGGAATCGGATGCCGTTGGGGGTTTCGCCCGCGGGCACTCCCGTCGCGCGATCGAGACTGAAGCGGAGCCACGCGGGCTCCGGCATGAAGTCGAGGCTGCGCAGCACGGGCTCGACAGCCGTCCGCGAGGAGTTGTGCGTGAGGCGAAATCGCACCGTGTCGGCCGAAAGCGATCGGCGCAGGCGCGGCAGTAGCTGCTCTAACATGCGCGGGAAGTCGTCGCAGAAGGCGCTGTCGCTCTCGAACGAATACGCGAGCGCGGCCGAACCTTCACGAAATGCGGCCAGTACATTGCCGTTGCGTTCGAGGATGAGCTTGGGATGTTCGCGTTCGAGTTCGGTCATCGCGGGTCGATCCCAGGCGCAGCTCAGTGACTCCCGATTCAAGCGATCGAAGAGGCTGTTGGTGGTCGGAGCGACGAGACGGCGGAGAGGTTTGACGGGCATCAGTTCGGCCACGTTCCGCGGAACACTTCTTCGACTGGGCCGGTGAGCATGACATCGCCCTCGCCCGGCCACTCGAGGCTGAGCACGCCGCCGGGCACCCGTAGTTCGATCGCGTCGTCGACCAGTCCCAGCAGCCGCGCCGCCACCATCGTCGCGGAGGCGCCAGAGCCGCAGGAGAGCGTCTCGCCGACGCCGCGCTCCCAGACGCGCATATCGACGTGAGAACGATCGAGAACGCGGACGACCTCGAAGTTCGTGCGATTGGGGAAGAGCGGATGATGCTCCATCATCGTGCCGATGCGGTGGAGGTCGTACGCCTCGACCGCGGCATGCTGGAAGTGGATCGCGTGCGGGTTTCCCATCGAGACCGCCGTGATCGTGATCGCTTCGCCACCCAAGTCGATCGGGAGATTTGTGATTGGTGGCGGGGCTTCGACGGCGATCGGAATCTCGCGCGGATCGAGATGCGGCGGCCCCATGCTTTCGCGGACGGACGTCACGCGGCCGTCCTTTGCGGTCACGCGCACGCGGAGGACGCCGGCGCCGGTGTCGACATCGAATTCATCGTCGGACGGCGTCACGAGGCCGCCGTCGACGGCGAACTTCACGAGACAGCGCATGCCGTTGCCTGACATCTCGGCCTCGGATCCGTCGGCGTTGAAGATGCGCATGCGGACGGCAGCGCGCGAAGAAGGCGCGGCGAGGATCATGCCGTCGCCGCCGACGCCGAAGTGGCGGTCGCAGATGGCGGTGGCGAGCGCTGACCAGTCGCGATCGAGCGATCGCGCGTCGATGACCACGAAGTCGTTGCCGGTGCCGTGCAGCTTGGTGAAGTTCATCTGCCCGCAGGATACAGCTTCACCTGCGGCATCGGGAAGTCGTGCGGCATAGAGACGGCTATAAGCAGAGTGCTGGACACTTCGAACGGGGCCGACGGACGTATGTTGAACCGAGCGATAGTAGATGATTTCCGCGCGGGCTGAAACGCCCGCGCTACCAGGTGGGTTTGTCAGCACCGTGCTAACCCTCACAGACTCGCCACCGCCATCAATCGCGCCGCGGTGTCAGCGGCTGATGCGTCGATCCATGCGATGCGGGGGTCGTCGTCGCGGAACCATGTGTGCTGCATACGGGCGAGGCGATGGGTCTCGGTCTTGATGCGCGCGACGGCCGCGTCGAGCGGTAGTTCGTCGGCGAGGTGGGCGCAGATCTGGGCGTAGCCGATGCTTCGCAGCGGTGGCAGATCGCAGGTGTAGCCGTCGGCGTTCAGGCGGCGGACTTCGTCGACGAAGCCGCTCGCCATCATCGCATCGACGCGGGCATCGGCGCGCGCGTACAGCGTGTCGCGATCGACGCGGAGGCCGATGGTGCGGCCGGCGAACGGCGGCGGATGTTTTACTTGCCACTCGCTGAATGGGCGGCTAGTCGCTTGCGTCACTTCGATCGCACGGATCACGCGGCGGATGTTGCGGGGGTCAATGCTGTTCGCGCTCGCGGGATCGATCGCGCGCAGCTGCGCTATCAGCTCTTCGACGCCGGCGCGCTCGGCAAGCGCCGCAAGACGCGCGCGCAGCTCCGGGTCGGGCGGAACGCGCGGGACCTGCCAGCCTTCAATCAGCGCCCAGACGTATTGCCCCGTGCCGCCGACGAGGATCGGCTGTCGACCGCGCGACCAGACGTCATCGAGCGCCGCGTGCGCGAGATCGAGGTATGTCGCGAGCGTCATCGGCTCGTCGGGGTCGGCGATGTCGATCAGCCAGTGGCGGGCGGTGGCTTGCTCGGCGTGCGTTGGCTTCGCGGTGCCGATGTCCATGCCACGGTAGACCTGGCGAGAGTCCGCGTTGATGATCTCGCCGTCGAGCGCGTGCGCGAGTTCGACGGCGGCCGCGGATTTACGGGTCGCCGTCGCGCCGACAATTCCGATCAGGCGCCGCTGGTTGTTGCCGGCGGGCATCAGGCGGCGGCGCCGTCGATGATGCCAGCGAACGTCTCGGCCTTGAGCGACGCGCCGCCGATCAGTCCGCCGTCGACGTCCGGCTGCGCCATGAATTCGCGGATATTATCCGGCGTGACGGAACCGCCGTAGAGGATGCGGACGGCATCGGCGACATCGCCGGCGATCTCCCGCAGTGTGTTTCGCATCAGGCTGATCGCTTCTTGCGCGATCGCGCCGTCGGCAGCGAGCCCTGTTCCGATCGCCCATACGGGTTCATAGGCAGCGATGAAGTCGGAATCGATTGTGACGCCGGCGAGGCCGTCGCGCGTCTGCCGGACAAGCACGCCGGCTGTCTCGCCTGCCTGACGCTCGGCGAATGTTTCGCCGACGCACATGATCGGCTTGACACCGTGGGCGAGCGCCGATTTGACACGCGCGCTCACGGTCTCGTCGGTCTCGAAGCAGAATTGGCGGCGCTCGCTGTGGCCGACGATCACGTACTCGGCGAGTTCGGCGATCTGGGCGATGCTCACCTCGCCGGTAAACGCACCCTTCTCTTCCCAGTACGCATTCTGCGCCCCGACCTTGATCGTGGAGCCCACGAGGAGGTCGCGGATCTCGCTCAGGTAGACGAACGGCGGGCAGACGATCTTCTCGACGCCGGACACGGCGTCGCTTCGCGATCGGACGGCGCGGGCGAGCTCGATGGCGTCGTCGTGCAGGGTGTTCATCTTCCAGTTGCCGGCGACGATCGGTATCCGTGACATCTACGCTCCGTACTTTGTGAGGCGGCCAGCGTTCGCCATCGCAATCGACAGCACTTCTTTGGCGGGGAAGGTGCCGAGGCCGCCGTGCGCGCAGGCCTTCTCGTTGAAGCCCTCGCTGGTGTCCGCCGGCGCGAATTGTTTCGCGTGCAACAAGAACGGCACGGGATGCCATGAGTGGCCGGCGATCACGGCCGGCGTAGAATGATCGCCGGCGACCATGAAGACGTCGGCCTGCATCTGGTGCAGCGCGTCGATGTATGTGTCGATCTCTTCGAGCGCGGCGATCTTCGCTTGAAAGTCGCCATCTTCGCCCGCCGCGTCGGCGCGCTTGAAGTGGACGAAGAGGAAGTCGTAGTCGTTCCAGTGCTGCTTCAGCGTCGCCATCTCATCGGCGAACGTGCCGCCTGTCTTGAGGACGTCCATAGCGACGAGCTTGGCGAGTCCGCGGTACATCGGGTAGGCGGCGATCGCCGCGGCGCGGAACTTGCACGTCTCGACGATTGATGGCATCGGCGGGTGCTTGGCGATGCCGCGCAGCGTGAGCATGTTGGCGGGCGATTCATCGCGCAGCACGCGCGCGGCTTCCGTCACCCACTGATTGAGCAGCTTCGCGGTTGCGTCCGCCTCGGGCGCGAGCGCGCGCACCGGCAGCGGCTGCTGTCCTTCGCGCTGGGGATCGGTCTCGGTGACGCGATCGGATAGGCCTTCGCCGCGCAGCACGAGCAGGAATCGATGGTCGCGCACCGGCTCGACGAAGACCTGCACGCCGGGTAGCGTGATTTGCGAGAGCTTCTCGCAGAGTGGCGCGCTGCGCTCCGTGGGGATGCGGCCGGCCCGGCGGTCGGTGATGCGGCCGTCGGCGTCGACGGTGCAGAAGTTCCCGCGCGCGGCGACGTCGGTCGATTGCAGATCGAAGTCGATGCCGAGCGCTTCGAGCACGCCGCGGCCGACGTTGTAGTGCTCGGGGTCGTAGCCGAACAGCGCGAGATGCCCCGGACCGCTGCCGGGCGTGACGCCGTAGCCGACGGGCATCGTCAGCCCGCACAGACTCTCCTGGGCCAAACGATCGAGCTGCGGGATGTTCGCCTGCTCGAGCTCGGAGCGGCCGCTAGCGTTCGGGAGGCCGCCGAGGCCGTCGACGACGAGCAGCAGGATCTTCGTATCGTTGGGGATGGAGAGTTCGCGGAGGAGTTCCAGATTCACGGGCCGCAGTCTATCACGGGTTCACGCGCGGGCGTAGGCGCCGGCGGACGCGGTGTTGACCTGGGTGCCGCAGATCGTGGCACGTACAATGCGAGTCACCGAGATACCATGCGTAGGATCATTTCATGCCCGCTGACACCTCCGCCGTCGGATTTCGTCGCGCCCGGGCTGAGGATGTGCCGCGATTCATCGAGCTGATCGCCGGCGCGTCGATGCCGCCGCTGTTCGTCGAGGACCACATCGGCGGGTTCGTGGCGGCGGAGCGCGACGGGGCGATCATCGGCTGCGGCGGCGTCGAGATATACGACGACTGCGCCGTGATTCGTAGCGTCGTCGTCGATGAATCGGCGCGAGGTCTCGGGCTCGGGCGTCAGCTTGTCGATTTGTTGATTGCCGATGCGCGCACGGCCGTGACGACTGATCTGTACCTGTTCACGGGCGATGCATGGGCGTTCTGGAAGGGGCTGGGGTTCGTCGACGTGACGTTCGACGAATGGAAGGCAGCGCCGCGCATGTGCTGGCAGTACCAGTTCCTGTCGCAGAACACCGACGTCGACTGGGACGTGCATACGATGTGGCGCGCGACCTAACGGTGGCGCGTATGACGGTTCGGCTGACGCCGCGTGCAGGTCGCGCTGGCATCGACGGGTGGTCGAAGCAGGCAGATGGGCGCGACGTTTTGGTCGCGCGGGTGACCGCGGCGCCGGTCGATGGCGCGGCGAACGACGCGCTCGTGCGCATGCTGGCGCGCGCGCTGCGCATCGCGCCGGGGCGGGTGGCGATCGTTGGCGGCGCGACGGCGCGGACGAAGACGGTTGAACTCGAAGAAGTGACGGACGAAGAGATCAGCGCGGCGTTTGGAGATCCGAGCAGCGCTTAGCAAGGCGGCAGAATATCGATGGGCGCTGGACGCACACGCCGTTGCGTCGGTTGAATGGATCACTGGCGACGCTCACCCGCGCGGCGTGAAACGCCCGCGCAACAGGTGAGATGTTCGAAATCGTTAATCGCTGAGAAGCGGCGGTGATCGTCGGCCGGCGAGGGCGCGGCAAGCGGCGCCCCTACGGTTTGTGATGCCCGTCCGTCCGCAACAGCCGGGACGGCTGTTCTACGTCGCCTCATGTCACCGCACGCATCCTCACACGCGATCAAGTTTTGAGCAGGCTCTTAGACGGGTGCGCTATAGGGGGTCGGTTCCTTCGCATCGGATCAGCGTCGACGCAACCCGCGCGGGCTAAAACGCCCGCGCTACAGATACAGTGAGTGATCCTGTTCGCGAGTTCAGCGGCGCGGCAGGCGGATGGAGAATGTGGAGCCGCGGCCGGATCGGCTCTCGACGGCGACGCTGCCTTCGTGCGCCTGGGCGATGTGCTTGACGATGGCGAGGCCGAGGCCGGTGCCGCCGGAGCCGCGGCCGCGATCTGCTTTGTAGAAGCGCTCGAACACGCGCGCCTGCTGTTCCGTTTCGATGCCGACGCCGGTATCGGCGACTTCGATCGCGACGTCCTGTCCTACGACGCGCGCGGAGATCGTGATGCGTCCGCGTTCCGGGGTGAACTTGATCGCGTTGGCGACGAGGTTGCCTAACGCGCGCTCGAGTCGCTCGGCATCGCCGATGATCTCGACCGACTCCGTAGGCGGCACGGCGGCGAGTGTGAGGCCGGCGCGCTCGGCCTGCTGGGCAAATCGCTTCGCTGTATCGACGACGAGCGCGCCGACGTCGAGCTGTGAGAATTGCAACGGCGCGGCGCCGGATTCGATGCGCGACAGCTCGAGCAGCTCCTCGACGAGCTGCGTCATGCGGTCGGTCTCTCGCTGAATGTGGCCGAGAAAGTCGCGCGCGACGGATACGTCCTCGAGCGCGCCCTCTTGCAGGGTCTCTGCCGCGGCGCGGATCCCGGAGAGCGGCGTACGCAGCTCGTGCGAGACGTTACTGATGAAGTCGCGCCGCACACCCTCGAGGCGTCGCACTTCTGTGAGATCGTGGAAGACGGCGAGCGCGGCCCAGGCGCCCGCGCCCTCAATGGGCACGGCTGTGGCCTGGATCCAACGCTGCGCCTGGCCGTAGGCGACGACGCGGACGCTGCGTTCGGCGCGCTGGGCGGCGGCGACGAGGAGATCGTTCAAATCGTGGTCGCGCACCATCTCGATGAACGGGCGCTCGACGCTGCTGTCGCCGGCCGTCGCAAAGAGGTGACGCGCGGCGTCGTTGAGGTAGACGACGAGGCCGGCGGTGTCGACGGCGACGGTGGCGTCGCTGCTGGCGTTGAGCAGCGCCTCGAGTTGCGCGCGTTCTTGCCGCAGCGTGAGGATCAGGAGATCGAGATTGGCGCTAGCGGCGTTGAGGGTGGCGGCGAGCGGTGACAATTCGTCGGCGGCGACGTCGAGGTGCAGGCCGAATTCGGCGCGAGCGAGTGCGTTCGCCGCGGCCGTCGCGGCGGCGAGGCGCCGCAGCCGTGGCAGTGCGATGAGCGCCGTCAGGGCGATGATGGCGAGCGTGCCGGCGGCGAAGGCAATCCATTCCCACCGCGCGTCGCCGCCGCTGATGCGAACGAAGATGATGGCGATGCCGGCTAGCGCCGCGTAGAGCGCAGAGACGCGCACGACGACGCGCCAGGCTCCGGCGTCGTCAGCGGACAAACTTGTAGCCTACGCCGCGCACGGTGAGGAGATGTGTCGGCTGCGCCGGGCGATCCTCGACCTTTTCGCGCAGCCAGCGGACGTGGACATCGACAGTGCGGCTGCCGCCGAAGAAGTCGTAGCCCCAGACGTGCTCGAGGAGCTGCTCGCGCGTGAACACCTGGCCGGCATTCTTTGCGAGGAAGTAGAGCAAGTCGAATTCTTTGGGTTTGAGCGCCACCTCGCTACCGGCGCGCGAGACCGTGCGGCCGCGCGCATCGAGCTGCAGGCTGCCGGCGGCGATCACCGTCGTCGCTTCGGTCGATTCGCGGGCGCTCGACCGGCGCAGGAGCGCGCGGACGCGGGCCATCAGCTCGCGCATGCTGAACGGCTTCGTGAGGTAGTCGTCTGCGCCCATTTCGAGGCCAACGACCTTGTCGAACTCTTCCGTCTTGGCCGTCAGCATTAGGATCGGGACGTCGGACTCGGCGCGAAGGCGACGGCAGACCTCGAGGCCGTCCATCTTCGGCAGCATCAAATCGAGGACGACGATGTCGGGCCGAGCGCGGCGAGCCGCCTGCAGGCCGTCGACGCCATCGAGCGATGACATGACGTTGAAGCCGTTTTTGCGCAGGTTGTAAGAGAGCGTGGCGACGAGACTTGGCTCGTCCTCGACGACCAGCACCGTCTTGCCCGTCGTCTGCGGCGTTGGTTCTGTTTCGATGCGCACCTTGCCTTTGACCGAGAGTCAGATCGTCGGGTTCGTCTGCTGGCTCATCAATAGCGAGAGACGTTGATCTCTTCGAGCTCACCCGTGACCATGAAGATCACGCGCTCACAAATGTTCGTGACGCGGTCGGCGATGCGCTCGAGGTTGTGACACGTCCAAATGAGGTACGTGATGCGCTGGACGTCGGCGGGCGTCTGGATCATCTCCTGGATCAGCGAGTGGTAGGACGCGTCATAGAGCGTGTCGATGGCGTCGTCTTCGTCGCAGATCAGCCGCGCGGCCGCGTTGTCGCGATCGACGAATGCCGTCAAGCTGCGGCGGAGCATGTCTGACGCGCGTTCGGCCATCTCGCCGATGTCGCCCAGCGGGCCGGACAACGGCTCGTCGCCGAGCAACAGATTGATGCGCGCGATGCCTTCGGCGTGGTCTGCCATGCGCTCGAGTTCCGTCGCGATGAACAAGATCGCGACGAGGACACGGAGGTCGGCGGCCATCGGCTGTTGCAGCGCGATCGTGTGAATGCACTTCTCTTCGATCTCGTAGCGCTTGGCATTGATCAGACGGTCGTCTTGCACGACCGCGTTCGAGAGCGTGACGTCGCGGTTTCGCAGCGACTCCATGGAGCGCTGGATCGCTTTTTCGACCATGCTGCCCATGATCAGGACGTCGTCCTGCATCTCGCGCAGCTTCTTCTCGAACAGCTCTCTCGTCATCGCGTTCTCCTAGCCGAAGCGGCCCGTGATGTAGTCCTCCGTGCGCTTGTCCTTCGGCGTCGTGAACATCTCGACTGTCTTGCCGATCTCGATGAGCCGGCCGACGCGATCCTCGTCGCCGAGCATGAAGGCGGTGTAGTGCGACGCGCGCGCGGCCTGCTGCATGTTGTGCGTAACGATGACGATGGTGTAATCGCGGGAGAGATCGGCCATGAGATCTTCGATCTTGAGCGTGGCGATGGGGTCGAGCGCGCTGCACGGCTCATCCATCAGGATCACGCGCGGTTCGACAGCGAGGGCGCGCGCGATGCAGAGGCGCTGCTGCTGCCCGCCGGACATGCCGCCCGCGTGTTGGCGCAGCCGATCTTTCACTTCATCCCAGAGCGCGGCGCGCCGAAGCGAGCGCTCGGCGATCTCGTCGAGGCGCGCCTTGCCGCGCACGCCGTGCTGCTTCGGGCCGAAGGTGACGTTGTCGTAGATGCTCATGGCGAACGGGTTCGGCTTCTGGAAGACCATGCCGACCTGGCGGCGCAACCGCACGACGTCGATGTCCGCGCCGAGAATATCCACGCCGTCCATCTCGACGCGGCCGGTCATGCGGGCGCTCGGGATGACGTCGTTCATGCGGTTGAAGACGCGGAGCAGCGTGCTCTTGCCGCAGCCCGAGGGGCCGATGATAGCCGTGACGCCGCAATCGAAGACATCGATGCTCACGTCGCCGATGGCGCGGGTCGCGCCGTAGTAGACATTCACCTTCGACGCGCGGATACGGACGTCGGTGCCGGTGTGCTCGCTGCGCTCTACGCGGCGGTCGAGCGCGGGCGCGATGGACGGAGGTGCGGACGTTTCTGGTGTTGCCATGTCTATTGCCATCGTATCACCCTAGCCAAACCGCCCGGTCACGTACGCTTCCGTCCTCCGGTCCGACGGCGTCGTGAAAATGCGATTGCTGGCGCCGACTTCGACGAGGCGGCCGCCACGACCATCCTCCGAGAGCATGAACGCGGTCACGTCGGACGCGCGCGCCGCCTGGTGCATGTTGTGCGTGACGATGACGACGGCGTGATCGCGCGACAGCTCACGCATCAGGTCTTCGATCAAGTGCGTCGAGCGCGGGTCGAGGGCGCTGCACGGCTCGTCCATCAGGATCACGTCGGGGCCGACCGCTATGCAGCGGGCGATGCAGAGGCGCTGCTGCTGTCCGCCCGAAAGCGCGATCGCGGGCGTGCGCAGCTTATCGCGCACTTCGTCCCAGAGTCCCGCGCGCTTGAGGGCGGTCTCGCTGATGTCGGAGAGCTCAGCGCCACGCGCGCCCATGAGCTTCGCGCCAACGCCGACGTTGTCCCAGATCGACATCGTCGGGAACGGGTTCGGGCGCTGGAAGACCATGCCGACGCGCTGGCGCACATCCGCGGCATCGACGCCGGACGCGTAGATGTCGTCGCCTTCGACGAGCACCCGGCCTTCGACGCGGGCGCTCTTCACGACTTCGTGCATGCGGTTGATGCAACGCAGCAGCGTAGATTTCCCGCAGCCCGACGGGCCGATGATGGCCGTGATCGTGTTCGCGGCGATGTCCAGTGAGATATCGCGCACGCCCGCTGTTTCGCCGTACCACGCTGTGAGGTTGATCGCCTGCACGGACAAGCGGCGGGCGGCATCTGTTGGCGCCGCGATCGGTGCGCGTTGGACGTCGAGCGTCATCCGCCCCTCCGTTGGAGCACGAGACGGCCGCCGATGCTGAGCACGAGCACCATCATGACGAGCACGAAGGACGACGCCCATGCCTGGTCGTGCTGGTAGGCGAACGGGCCGGTCGCGTAGGTGAAGATGCGCAGCGGCAGCGCATCGATGGGACGGAAGACGCCGGTGCTGTAGAAGTTGTTGCCGAGCGCCGTGAAGAGCAGCGGCGCCGCCTCGCCGGCGACGCGCGCCATCGCGAGCACAATGCCGGTCATGATCCCGCTCGATGCCGCCGGTAGGACGACAGTCGTGATCGTCTTCCATTTCGGCACGCCGAGGGCGTACGAGGCCTCGCGAGTCACCTGCGGAACGAGTAGCAGCATCTCCTCTGTGATGCGGCTGACGATGGGCAGCATGATCAGCGCGAGGGCGATGCCGCCGGCGAACGCCGTGTACTTCTGATCGCTGCCGGTGATCGAACTTAACTTTCCCATGTTCAAGACGACGAGCGTATAGACGAAGATGCCGATCGTAATCGACGGCACGCCGGCAAGCACATCGACGAGAAAGCGAATGACGAAGCCGATGCGGGTGCGGCCGTACTCGGCGAGGTAGACGCCCGTGGCGATGGCGACGGGCAGCCCCATGACGAGCGAGAGTCCCAGCAGCACGAGCGTGCCGGCGATGGCGCTCTTGACGCCGCCGCCGTCGACGCCGGTCGGTCCTGGGTTCTTCGTGAAGAGATCGAGGTGCAACGCCGGCAGGCCGCGGAACAGCAGGAAGCCGAGGATCGCGACGAGCGGCACGATGACGCCGACGCCTGCCGCGACGATGGCGCCGGAGGCGATCGAGTCGATCGTCTTGCGCCGCCGGCGGTTGCGAGCTGCTGTCGCGATCATTCGATCACCGTCGTGATCTGGCCGCGCGTAACGCGCCAGACCAGCGCCCGCGCGATGGCGTTGACGATCAGGGTGATGATCAGCAGCAGCAGGCCGATGTAGATCAGCGCCGCTTCGTGCGTGTCGTTTTCGATCTCGCGGAACTGGTTGGCGATGACGCTGGCCATCGTGTACGCCGGCGAGAAGATCGAGTCCGGGACGTTCGTGCTGTTGCCGATGACGAGCGCGACGGCCAGCGTCTCGCCGATGGCGCGCGCGAGGCCGAGAATCGCGGCGCCGAGGACGCCGGAGCGGGCGTAGGGCAGGACGGCGATGCGGATCATCTCCCAGCGCGTAGCGCCGAGCGCGAGGATGCCCTCGCGCTGCGACCGAGGGACGGCGGCGATGACGTCGCGCGAGATGGCGACGATCGTCGGCAGGATCATGATCGTCAGGATCAGCACGGCCGAGAGAATACCGACGCTGAGCGCCGGGCCGTGGACGAACGGCATCCAACTGAAGTAATCCAGGATGAAGGGGCCGGCGGTCTTCTGGATCCACGGGCCGAGGACGAAGACGCCCCAGAGTCCATAGACGACGCTGGGGATCGCCGCGAGCAGTTCGACCATGTACGAGACGGGTACGCGCACCCACGGCGGCGCGAACTCGACGAGGAAGAGTGATGCACCGACGCCGATGACGGTGCCGAAGATCAGCGCGAGCAGCGACGTGATCAATGTGCCGGCGATGAAGGGCAGCGCGCCGAAGCGCGCTTTCGGCGGGTTCCAGTCGGTCGACCAGAGGAACCGCGGGCCGAACTTCGTGATCGCTGGCCAGGCTTCATGCGTCAGCTCGTAAATCATCAACACGATGATCAGGACGACGGCGAGCGCGGCCAGCGTCACGATGCCGCGAAAGATATTCTCGCGCGGATCGATGCGACTGAGGAGGCCGGGCGAACGCTGAAAGTCGGCGCGGGCGGGCGTTTCGGTGACCTGCATAAGCCTCGCCAAGATAGCAAAGGCGGACGGACGATGATCGTCCGTCCGCCTCGTCGTTCGTCAGTCCGTTATGGCGCCTTCAAGAGCGGAGCACCGCCGGATGTGATGTCGGTCGTCAGGGTCTTCTCGACCAGCTTCACAACGTCCGCCGGGAGCGGCGAGTAGTTGAGTTCGGTAGTCGTCTGCTGGCCGTCGTGGATCGCCCACCACAGCAGGTCGACGAGAGCCTTGCCCTTCGTCGCATCGCTCTGGTTCTTGTAGAGCAGTATGTATGTGAAGCTCGATATCGGATACGCGCCCTTCGTCGCCGAGTTGACGATGCTCAGGCGGTAGTCGGCGGGAATCGTCACGCCGGACGCGGCGAGCGATGTCGACGCCGTCGTCGGCGTCACGTAGTCGCCGGACTTGGCCTTGATGTCCGCGGTGGGCAGGTTGTTGGTCTTGGCGAACACGAGCTCAACGTAACCGATGGAGTTCTTGTTCTGCTTCACCTGCTGGGTGACGCCGTCGTTGCCCTGACCGCCGAGACCGACAGGCCACTGCGGGTTCTTGCTCGTGCCGGGGCCGTCCTTCCAATCGCTGCTGACGTTGCTGAGGTAGTCGGTGAAGACGAAGCTCGTGCCGCTACCGTCCGATCGGTGAACGACGGCGATGTCCGCGCTGGGGAGCGACACGCCGCTGTTCTGCGAAACGATCGCCGGGTCGTTCCACTTCGTGATCTTGCCGAGGTAGATTTTGGCGATGGTGTCGCCGTCGAGCTTCAGCGGCGCGCTGACACCATCGAGGTTGTAGGTGATCACAACGGCGCCGAGCGTCGTCGGGATGTGCTGAATGCCTGACGCTTTCGCCAGTTCGTCATCCGACATCGGCGCGTCGCTGGCGCCGAAGTCGACCGTCTTCTCGGTGATCTGCTTGATGCCGCCGCCGGAGCCGATCGACTGATAGTTGACCTCGACGTTCGTCGCGATGCTCGACTTGTAGTCGGAGAACCAGCGCGTGTACAGCGGGTTCGGGAACGTCGCGCCGGCGCCCGTAAGCTTGGCGTTGTCGGCCTTGCCGACGTTCGAGGGGATGGCGCTGCCGGCGCCGGTCGTCGCAGCGGGCGATGCGCCGGCGGCCTTCGTCGCCGCGCTGGTCGCTGCCGCCGTCGCGGGCTTTGTGCCGGCGCCGGCCGTCGCCGTCTTGTCGCTGCTGCTCGTGCCGCTGCCACAGGCGAGGGTCAGCATCGCGACCGCTGTGGCCGCGCCGACGCAGGCGAACCGGATCTTACTTCGCCACTTCGTGTTGTTGTTCAGCAAACTTGTGTTACTCCTGACTACTTCGTCGCGCTGGACGATCCCTGATGACAACCACCAACAGCGCCAGCGTGACAGCGTCTCATTAACAGCACGTTAACGTCGATTAAGCGAGGGTAAATCCGCGCGGCGGTTCGAATTGAACTCGTTAACGTAACGGCCGTAATGTGGGCCTGCGCTCTTGCCGCGACGATTCGATCGCCGAGCGCCCCGCGTCACGACGCTCTACCATTGGAAACGCGTTGCCGATCACGTTCGGCCGCGCTGTTCATCGGGAGACATCAATGCACACTCGCGCCGCCTTCGTCGCCGTCGTCTTTGTTGCGCTGATCTTGGCCGCCTGCGGCGGATCGAGGAGCAAGTCGACGCCGACAGCGACGACCGCGACGACGACCGTGACGAATACCGGAACGTTGCCGCCCGCGAACGGCTACGTTGCGGCGGACGCCCTGCCGCGGTTGAAGTTCGATGAGATGCTCGGCCTGCAGGTGATCCCGGGCGACGAGGATCACGCGCTGCTGCTGACGAAGGAGGGGCGCATTCGTCGCGTCAGCATGACGGACGATGGCGAAGCGCCGGCGGAGTTTCTCGATATCCGCGAGCGGATCATAAAGAACCCAGGCCAGGAGGAGGGGCTGCTCGGCATCGCCTTTGCGCCGGACTACGCATCGAGCGGTAAGTTCTACCTGTATTTCAGCGCTGGCGATCCGCGGCGGCAGGTGATCTCCCGCTTCGTCGCGCACGGCGTCACGGCCGACGCGGCATCGGAGCAGGTGCTGCTGGAGATCGCAGATCCGTTCTCGAATCACAACGGCGGCGCGATGACGTTCGGCGGCGACGGCTTCCTGTACATGGGCGAGGGCGATGGCGGTTCGGGCGGCGATCCCAACGGCAACGGCCAGAACACGAACGCGCTGCTGGGCAAGATCCTTCGTCTCGATGTCTCCGGCGACGCGTACACGAGCCCGCCCGACAACCCGTTCGCCAGCGGCGGCGGCCGGGCGGAGATCTATGCGTACGGCATGCGGAATCCGTGGCGGATCAACTTCGATCGCACGACGGGCAAGCTCTGGGTGGCCGACGTCGGGCAAGGCGACTGGGAGGAGATCGACGTCGTCACGAAGGGCGGCGACTACGGCTGGAACACGATGGAGGGCAGCCACTGCTACAAGCCGAACAGCGGCTGCAATATGGACGGGCTGATCCTGCCGCGCACCGAGTACGACCACAGCGGCGGCAACTGCTCCGTCACCGGCGGCTACGTCTATCGCGGCGCCGCGATGCCGGAACTCGCCGGCTATTACGTCTACGGCGACTTCTGCTCCGGCAAGATCTGGGCCATCGATACGACGAGCGACTCGTCGGCGCCGATCATGCTGACCGACACCGATCTCGCGATCTCGTCGTTCGCGGAGGATAAGAATCACGAGTTATATGTGATCAGCTTTGGCGGCAAGATGGCGAAGCTCGATCGGAAGTAGTTCGCTCCGGGAGCCTCAGATGGTGAAGTTGATTTCGTGGAACATCGCGCATCGCGCGAAGCCGTGGCATGAGTTGATGAAGTCTGATGCAGACGTGGCTCTTCTGCAGGAAGCTGCAGCACCGCCAGCGTCGATCGGCGCGACACTCAGGGTCACACCGGGCGCGTGGATGACATCGGGCGTCGGACGCGGTCGGTCGTGGCGAACGGCGATCGCCCAGCTCTCCGACAAAGTTAAGGTTGACTGCATCCCGACAAAGTCGTTCGAAGAAGCACAGGCCGGTGACCTCGCCGTGAGCCGTGTGGGGACCATTGCGGCGGCCAATGTGACTACCACGTCCGCCGAGCCATTCGTGGCAGTGTCGATGTATGGACTTTGGGAGAGCCTGCACAGCGCGACCACGGGAACGTGGATTTACGCGGACGCATCCGTTCACCGGCTCATTTCGGATCTCTCGGCTCTCGTCGGCCGCCAAGCCGGGCATCGCATCGTGGCGGCGGGTGACCTCAATGTCCTTTACGGATATGGCGAGCACGGTAGCGCGTACTGGGCGGCTCGATACGCGACCGTGTTCAGCAGGATGTCGGCATTGGGACTCGAATTCGTGGGGCCGCAGGCGCCGAACGGCAGATCGGCCGTTGCGCGGCCCGCGGAGCTACCGCACGCCAGCAAGAACGTTCCCACCTATCACACGAGTCACGAGTCGCCGGCCCGCGCTTCCCGTCAAGTCGATTTCGTCTTCGCATCGCGCGACATGGCGGGGCACGTCGGCGTCAAAGCCCTCAATGAAGTCGAGGAGTGGGGGCCGAGCGACCATTGCCGAATTGAGATCGAGATCGCGTGAGCGAATCCGACCTAGCAACCCACGACTACCGACCAACCCCTACAGGCCGCAGTTGGCGGCGAGGCTGCTGATGGCGGTGATGCGGCGGCCGGCGGCCATGGCGTCGACGAAGCCGTTGGTGGCGTAGCCGACGCTGATACCGGTCTCGGGGTCGCCCCAGGCGATCTGGCCGCCAGCGCCGCCGTGGCCGAAGGCGCGCGGCGAGCAGGTGCGGCCGAAGCCACGATACGCCATGTATCCGTCATCGCCGGCGACGACGACGGCGAGCGCGCGATTCGTGTTGATGTTGAGCGACGGATCGACGAGCTTCATCGTGAGATCGATGTGGTGCGGCCGCGCCCGCACCTTCGTTCCGAAGTCGATCGCCGCTTGCGACATGATGCGCGTGCCGTCGGCTGTGACGCCGCCGTTGATCAGTGGCTGATAGAACATGGCCATCGTCGCGGCCGACGCGACGGCGCCGCCGCCCGGCACGCCGGCGGCTCGCACTGCCGGCTCGTTGAAACGGAGGATCGCTTCCGGCGTCACTTCGCCCCAGCCACCGGGCGGCTCGACCGGCGGCGTCACGTATGTGACGTCGGCGACCCGATGTTGCTGCTCGGGCGGGCAGCCGACGAAGAGCTCGTCGAGGCCCATGGGGCCGGTGATGCGCTCCTGAATGAAGCGCTTCCACGGCAGGCCGCCGCGCCGCTCGATGATCTCGGAGAGCACCCAGTGCATCGACGTCGCGTGATATTCGTAGCGGCTGTCGACGGGCCAATTGAGACGCCACTGCCGGAACGCGTCGAGCAACGCCGCACGATCGATCCACTTTTCGGCGGCGAAGGGCGCGAGGGGGAAGCCGCCGGCATGGAGCATCATCGTCTCGACATCGATCGCGTCTTTACCGTTCGTGCCGAACTCGGGGATGATGTCCGCTACCTTCTCATCGAGCCGCAGCGTGCCGTCTTCGAAGAGCAGCCAGACCGCAGCGGCGACGACGGCCTTGGTCGACGAGAAGTAGTGGTAGAGCGTGTCGTCCGTCGCCGGCTGCTCGCGGCCGCCCTGGACGGCGCTGCCGTACGTGCGCATGCCGGCGAGCTTGCCGTGGCGCGCGACGGCGACCTGCGCGCTCGGCAAGACGCCGTCGTCGACATCGCGCTTGGCACGCGCGAACACCGCTTCGAGCTTCTCGGCGTCGATGCCGAGATCTTCGGGTTTCGCTGCGATCATCGTTGCGTCAATCATCTTGCACCTCTCGATTCTGTGGCGGCCATTGCCTAGGGCTGCCGGGCTATTGTCGCCCGTCCGTGCCTCATCGTCTAGGGCGACCGGATGTCAGGCGCTACGCCGGCGTGCCGTCGCGGTTCGGGGGCGGCATGTCGGCGGGCCAGATGCGGATCGCTTCGCGTTGCACGAGCACGTAGCAGGCGAAGTAGAAGGCGACATCGAGCGGCAGTCCGAGCGCGCGGCTGGCAATGACGTATTGCGTGTCCGTCAACGCGGCGAGCAGGAAGACGCGCGCAATACCGGTTCCGAGGTTTATGGCGGCGCACACCAGCGTCAGTTTGACGAAGAGTGGGTACTGGACATCCATCACGGGCTGGAGCGCCGGCACGACCTCACGCACGATTGAGCCGATCAGGGGTTTTCCGACGACCACGCTCGTCGCGAACACGCCGGCGAAGATGAAGTCGGTCACGAGATTCTGCGCGACGTACACCTTACCGCTGTTCGAAATGAGGCCGATCACGGCTGAAGCGGCAACGATGACGAAGCCGAGCACGCCGAGCAGACGAATCGTCCCGTGCTGGCGGTTGCGGTAGAAGACGGCGATCGAGACGGCAAATGACACCAACAATTGCCACGTACGTCGGGGTCACGATGTTGACGCCGACGTAGGTGACCACCGGCAGCACACTCTCGATGATGCGCGGGCTAGGGCGTACGTACGTGCGGCGCCGGGCGTCGCGCGCGGCTGGCTCTGACTCGTGGGTCACGACTTCGTGTGAGGCGTTGGTCATGTGGCGATGAATAGATCGGGTTCAGGCCGCGGTCAAGCTCGTCCGCGCTTCGAAAACCGCAACGGGTTCCATACAAGGGTTCTCCGGACCGTAACAGGATCCCAACACTGTCGCCGGCGGCAGTGGCTACGATGTACCGAGACGTTGTGAAGGGATCGCCGCTATGCCGTTTGTGAAAATGTCGCTGCGTCTGCCGTTCACGATTCTCGCGCTCGCGGGGCTGCTGATCCGCGGCATCTACACGGGATCGGCGTATACGATGCTGCCGCATCGGGTGATCCAGCGCGTCGGGTTTGCGCCGGAGGATCTGCTTGACTTCGGATGGCGGCGGCTGATTACTTCGGCGTTCTTCACGCACGGTGGCAGCGAGTTCTGGTTGGCCGTCACGATGATCGCGCTCGCTGTCGGCGTGTCGGAGTGGTTTGGCGGGACGCGGCGCATCGTCGCGACCTTCTGGGGCGTGCATCTGATCACGCTGATCGCAGAGGCGCTGCTGATCGCGCTGCCGCTGAAGTTCGCCGGTGCGCAGATCGGCGCGCAACTGTCGCACCTGCGCGATGTCGGACCATCGGCGGGCTACGTTGGCGCGCTCGGGCTCGCGTGTGCGCTACTGCCGCGACGCCTTCGATTGCCGGCGTTGGGCGCGGTGATGATCGGATTGATCGGCTTCACGCTACTGCCGCCGGCCGCCGGTCAAACAGTCGCCGCGAAACTCTCGGCTGACCTTGCGCACCTGATCGCGCTGCCGCTGGGCTATCTGTCGGCACGCTTCTGGCGCGCCAACGATCGTGAGACGGAGTTGGGGATCACGTCACCCTCCGCGGTATCGCTCGCGGCCTAGCTCTGCGCCGGATCACGCTAGTAGGCGCGAATGAGCAACACGACGACAACCACGAGTCCGTAGGTGATCACGGCGACGCGTAACCACGTGCGGCCGAGTCGCCGCGCGACGCCGACGCCGAGATAGCCGCCGGCGATGGCGCCAAGCGCCATGACACCGGCGGGCAGCCATCGCACGGGTCCGAAGAGCATAAAGCCGACGACGGCGATGGCGTTGATGATCAGCGACGTAACGCCCTTGAGCGCGTTGAGACGCTGGATGTCGTCGGCGAGGAAGATCGTGAAGATGGCCAGCGTCATGATCCCGAGCGCGGCGCCGAAGTAGGCGCCGTAGATGCCGAGCAAGAACATCGACGCGAATACGGGCCACGGCATGCGTCCCGTCTCGGTGAAGGCCGTGCGGTGGTGCGCGGTGAACTTGCCGATCTGATCTTGGAACGCCATCAGCGCGCAGGCGAAGAGGATCAAGAACGGCACGAGGCGATCGAAGGCGGAGTTCGGTGTCAGCAGCAGGATGGCGGTGCCGACGACGGCGCCGGCGACGTTCGGCAGCGTCAGCTGGATCAGGCGCGCGCGCTGACCCTTCAATTCTTCGCGATAGCCGACGGTGCCGCCGACGTAGCCGGGCCAGAGCGCTGTCGTGTTCGTGACGTTGGCCGTCTTCGAGGCGAAGCCGAAGGCGATGAGCGCGGGGAAACTGATCAGCGAGCCGCCGCCGGCGACCGCGTTGATCGCGCCCGCCACGAAGGCCGCCGCCAGCAACCCGAGATACGGAAGAATGTCCATCATCCGCGCAAACGATGACGGCTGCGCGCGCTACGCGCCATCGGTCACGAGCGCAGTCGATTCGCTAAGCGCGCGTTATCCCTGTGCGCGATGCATGTCGAGCACGGTCATGGCCGACGGATCGGTCGCGATGCGCTCTATCGTGTCGCCCGCGCTGATCGCGCCCTCGTCGACGACGCGCGCGTAGAAGCCGGTTCGGCCGGACTCGCGCATGCGGTGGCGGAACTCCGGAAGGCGCATGCGGATATCGAGCTTGTAACAGGGGCCGCGCGGCTCCGTCACTTCGAGTGTCGCCCCGCCGATGCGGAGTCGGTCGCCGATGCGGATCGCGTCTTCGAGGATGCCTTCGGCCGTGACGTTCTCGCCGAACTGGCCGAATGGCAGCTCCCGATCGAGCTCGGCCGACCAGGTGGCGTAGTGCTCGAAGGGGTAGAGGTAGACGGCCTTGAGCGCGCCGCCGTGAACCTGGCGGCCATCGAAGACGCGGGTGTCGGCCTGGCCGTCGCCTTCGAGTCCGCCGACGCGCGCCATCACTGGCGTGCTGACCGGCGACTTGAAGATGCCGGTGGCGACGTCGTGCACGACGCCGTCGGCGCCTGCCGCCTGCAGGACTTGCGGCATGCCGACGTTCACCGATTTCACGCGGCCGAGGAGCTCGACGGAGCTGGAGTTCGTCATGCGGGTAGGATAGTCGAAGTAGTCGCGGTGCGGTCGCAAGTTGTGGTCGCCGATCGGCGTTACTTCTTGCCGAGCGGCATCGTTGAGAAGAAGGCTTCGGGCCTGACGCGGAGCACGACGCGGCCTTCGTCCGCCGCGCGCTTCTCGATGGCGGGACGGGCGCTCTCCGGGATGGCGCTGCCGGACATCTTCGCGCCGATCTTCATCATTACGTCGGCGGCGCCGGCGTCTTCGATGGATGCTTTGCCATACATGAGCAGATACGGAAACGGGAACTCCTCGGCGAGCACGCACAACGAGACATCCTCATCGCGGCGCACGGACTTCGCTTTGAATCGCGAGGCCGTCGTCGAGATCAAGACGTCGTCGCCGTCCATGGCGTAGTACACGGGCGACATATGCGGCGGCCCTGAGCGCCGGTTCAGCCCGACGATCACCAGCCGGTGGCTCGCGAGAAATTCTTTCTGTTCGGCAGTCGCTTCCATGACACCTCCTGATTGTCGATTCTGGACGGAGACGCGGACGTGTCCGGCCACCAGCCTGATCCTGACGCGTGAATCAGTGTAATCTGTGATTCACGGCGAAGGACGAAGGAGGACGACATGGCGCTGCATCGCATGAATTCCGTCACGATCGGCGTGCCGAACGTCGATGACACGCGCGCCTACTATCGCGACTTCGGCTTGACGGAGACGGCGCCTGGCACATTCGCGACCGCAGACGGCGGCGATCAGCTGAACATCGTGTATGCGCCGATTCGCCGTCTGGTCGAAATCAGCATCGGCGCCGAAGACCCGGATGATCTCGATCGCGTGGCGTCGCAGCTTGCGCGGCTGGATGTCGCAACCGAACGCTCGGAGACGGGGCTGGCGGCGACGGACGCGGGCACGGGGGTACGGGTGCGCGTCGATATCGCGCCGCACGTCGTGCAAGCCGAGACGCCGGCGACGCCGTACAACGGCCCCGGCCGAAACGAACGCGTTACCGAACGGGCGCCGCGACTCCGCAACGACGACAGGCCGGTGCAGGCGCGGCCGCGAAAGCTCGGCCACGTGGTGGTCGGTTCGGTCGAGGTCGAGGCGAGCAATAGGTTCTTTATCGAGGGCATCGGATTCAAGGTGAGTGACACCGTGAAGGGCATCGCGTCGTTCATGCGGTGCTCGAACGATCATCACAACTTGCTGGTGCAGAAGTCGCCGGTGCGATTCCTCCATCACACGTCGTGGCAGGTGCAGGACATCGACGAGATCGGCCTCGGGGCGCACGCGATGCTGAGTAAGGATCCGTCGCGCCATGTCTGGGGGCTCGGGCGCCACCACGTCGGCTCGAACTTCTTCTGGTACTTCCGTGATCCCGCCGGCAACTTCTCGGAGTATTACAGTGATCTCGACGTCATCATCGATGACCAGCTGTGGAAGCCGCAGGTGTGGGAGGGGATGCGATCGTTGTACTCATGGGGGCCGCCGCCACCGGCGTCGTTCATCCGGCCCGACGATCTCGCCGAGCTGATGGCGGGGAGTCATCCGGTGCGGGCTTAGTCTGTTCGGTGTTCACCACAGAGGCGCAGTTGGGTGGGGTCGCGATGAGGCTGCGCGGCCGTGAACGGTTTGACGAGCGCGCGCAAGACATTGTCATTCTGTGCGAAGCGAAGAACCGCAGGTGCCCTGGGGGTATCTTGTGCGGTCGAGTCGACCGCTTGTGATTAAGTACGGTCATCGGATGCCGATCGAGCCAGATGCTTCGCTTCGCTCAGAATGACAGGCGGGACAGGGCAGCGATGGCAGAATGTCGACAGCCGACATCGGCTCATAAGCAAGGAACGCCAGCATGAAACTCGTCACGTATACGCATGACACCGCGACGCGGCTCGGGGCGCTGCTCGACGAGAAGACGATCGTCGATTTGAACCGAGCTAGCGGTGGTGCGGTGCCTGAGGGCATGATCGCGTTTCTTGAAGCGGGTGCGCCGGCGATGACGGCGGCGCGCGCGGCGATCGATGCTGCTGACGCGGCGGGGAAGTCGGGGGCGTCGGCGTCGAACGTGATCTTTTCGCTCGACGATCCTAGGACGCGGCTCGAAGCGCCGGTGCCGCGGCCGGGGAAGGTGCTGGCGATCGGGCTCAACTATCGCGATCACGCTGAGGAGACGAATGCGGAGATCCCGAAGCGGCCGGTCGTGTTCGCGAAGATGCCGACGTGCATCACCGGGCCGAATATGCCCGTGCACTTGCCCAAAGTCAGCGCGGCGCTCGACTGGGAAGCGGAACTGTGTTTTGTCATCGGCAAGCGCGGGCGGCACATCGCCGCTGCCGACGCAAAGTCGCACATCGCCGGCTGCACGATCGGTAACGATGTCTCCGTGCGCGACTGGCAGTTTCATTCGCCCACCTGGATCATGGGCAAGGGATTCGATACACACGGTCCGCTTGGTCCGGCGCTCGTCACCACCGACGAACTGCCGGACTCGTCGAACCTCGGCATCCGTTGCTTCGTCAACGGCGAGATGGTGCAGGATTCGAACACGAAGAATCTGATCTTCGATGTCGGGGCGATCATCGAATACATCTCGTCGGCGTTCACGCTGGAACCGGGCGATGTCGTGTTTACGGGCACGCCGTCGGGCGTCGGCGTCGCTCGCAGGCCGCCGCGGTACATGAAGGCCGGCGATGTCGTGCGCGTGGAGATCGATCGGCTGGGTGCGTTGGAGAATCCGATTATCGACGAGCCGTAGGCGGTCGTGCTGGCGGCGGCGGCTGAGGTTTGTCGCGCACGACCGGCCCTCACCCCCCGGCCTTTTCTCCTGCGGCGAATCTTCGACGGCCACCCCCTCTCCCTCAAGGGGCGAGGGGGCCAGCCGGCGAGTCGAAGCCAGATTTCACGACAACGACAGAGCGTTAGCCCCAGGGCGTCTTGACGCCGGCGCGTTGGAGGGCCTCCATGAGGCGGGCGCGGAGGACGCCGGCGACCTCCCACTGCTTGCCGGGGGCGACGGTGCCGTTGACCTGGACGGCGACGCCGTTGGCATCGACGCTGTCCACGCGCAGGTAACGCGGGGCCGTCTCGATCATCGCCGCGTACTCCGGATCGATGGCGAGCGATCGGCCGACGTCATCGCAGATCTCGCGGACGCGCGCGAGATCGCTCGCGGGGGCGACGGGGATCGTAACGCGGACCTTGCTGAAGTCGCGTGTGTAGTTTGCGGCGACGATGACGGTGCCGTTCGGCACGGTGTAGAGGACGCCATCGACATCACGGACGATCGTACGGCGCAGGGTGACGTCTTCGACGGTGCCGGTGACGCCGGCGACGGTCACGACGTCGCCTTTCGCGTATTGATTCTCGCTGAGGATGAAGATGCCGTTGATGGCGTCACGCACCAACGATTGCGCGCCGAGTCCGAGCGCGATGCCCGTGATGCTGACGCCGGCGAGCACGGCACGGATGTCGAAGCCAAACTCGGGCAGGATCGTGAAGAGCGCGAAGCCGATGAGCACGACCTCGGCGGTGCGGACGATCACGCTCGACAACGTCTCGAGCCGCCGTTCGACTTCGATCTGCGGACGGCCGCTCATCTGACGCGTGACGGCGGGGCGCAGGGCGCGGGGCACGGTGATGCGGACGATCAGCATCGCGACAACGGCGATGGCTATCGATCCGAGCACGGCGGTGCCGTGATCGGCGAACCAGTTCTTCGCATCCTGACGTGTGAGATCGAGAAGCAACGCGATGATCAAATCGCGGCAGTGTAGGCCAGTATGCGCATCGAAGCTAGGTCTGGGTGCGAAGCGCCGTTGCGAGGCGGCGTACGGCGGCGCGCGTGTCGTCCGGCGGGACGGCGTAGCCGAGCATGAGGCCTGGGCGCGGATAGCGCTCGATGGCGTACGACGAGAGCGCGGGCGCCTCGACGCGTTCGGCCGCGGCACTGCGGGATGCTTGCGCGTCCTCGACGCCGTCGGGCAGCCAGCACATCAGATGCATACCCGCGTCGGACGGCGCGACTTCGAGGAGTCCGGAGAGATCGGCTTGCGCGGCTTGGACCAGCGCTTCCTGCCGCTCGGCGTAGAGGACGCGCATGCGGCGGATGTGGCGTTCGAGCATACCGCGCGTGATGAAGTCCGCCATGGCGGCCTGTTCGACGGAGGGGGAGTGGCGATCGGCGACGCCGCGCGCGGCGACGAACGCGTCGACGAGATCGGGAGGCAGCACGAGGTAGCCGAGCCGCAGTGACGGCAGCATGACCTTGCTGAAGGTGCCGACGTAGATGACGCGGCCGTC